>JAXJVN010000094.1:0-14754 GCA_036308545.1 Eubacterium sp.
CAATTGTCCCAAATAGACCCGACTGAAAAATCTTGCCGGTTCTGTGAGAACAATTGTTCCAAATAGACCCGACCAAAAAATCTCGCCGGGTCTGGGAGAGCAATTGTTCCAAATAGACCCGACCGAAAAATTCCGCCGGGTCTGGGAGAACAATTGTTCCAAATAGACCCGACCGAAAAATTCCACTGGGTCTGGGGAGACAAGTTTTCTCAATAGACCCGTAGAGGGATAGAGAAGCACTTCACTAAACTCACATTAATAGGGAGGAACGGATTTCATGGAAATTGAACGTAAATGGATGGTCTCAGGATGGCCGGACGAAAGCAAAGGCCTGAAGCTGATCAAGGAGCACAACATGCGTCAGGGCTATCTGACCGTACGTCCGACCGTACGCATCCGCGAGGAAGTACTGGTCGGAGGAAAAACCTCCTATATTGTCTGCTTTAAATCGACCGGGCTTCTTGCCCGAAAGGAAGTGGAGATTGAGACGGACCAGGCGCATTTCTCCGAGCTGGAGGACCTGATCGGGCTGCCGCTCATTCCGAAAAGGCGCAGGACCTACCTGCTTCCGGACGGCAATCATCTGGAAGTAAACCACGTGGACGCAGGTCTGCCGACTGAATTCTGGTATGCGGAGATCGAATATCCGACGGAAGAGGCCGCACGGGAATGGAAAGCGGAAAGTGTGGGCCTTGAAGATTATCTGAACGATGATGTGACAGAAAAGCCGGGCCAGAGCATGGGGGCTTACTGGGAAAAGACAAGAATAAAAGGTTAAAGAAAACCGCACTGGGCAGCAAGCTGTCCGTGCGGTTTTTCTTTGCGACTGGGCCATGCCAGGTATTGAATAAGCCCTACACATCGCTTCGCACTTCGTGCTCCCGCGATGCTAAACGATATGCGCATTCCGCCCTTTCGGGCTCCATGCTTATACCGTTTATCGTTGCTAAAGAAAGAGCGTTCTGGACTGCATGCAGTCCGAACGCTCTTTCTTTGCAACTGGACTTATTCAATACATTCTACGTATCGCTACTATAGGTCTGTAAGCAGGGTTGCTAGAGATTTTGATTCCATCAGTGGGGTTGGATGCGTGTACGATCTGGTTGTTGCCGATGTAGATGGCTACATGGGATCCGTAGCAGATGACGTCACCCGGCTGCATGTCGCCATAGGATACTCCTACGCCATCGCAGGCCTGTGAATAACTGGTTCTGCTGACGCTGATTCCGAAGTGGGCCATAACCTGCTGTACGAAACCGGAGCAGTCAATTCCATTTGTCAGGCTGTTGCCGCCATATACGTAGGGGTTCCCTACGAACTGGCAGGCGTATGCAGCAATCGATGCTCCCAGTCCGCTGTTTGAGGATGCAGCAGTTGTCTGAGCCTGTGCTGTTTCTGAGGAATCCGCTGTCTGTGTCGTTTCTGCTGCGGCTGTCTCTGTGCTTTCCGCTGCTGCAGTCTGGGTATTCTCTGCTGCAGCTGTCTCTGTGTTCTCTGCTGTGGCTGTCTCTGTATTCTCTGCTGCGGCTGTTTGTGTCTGGCTTGCAGCCTGAGTCTGCTGAGCTGCCTGGGCGGCCTGTGCTGCCTGCGCGGCCTGTGCTGCCTGCGCCTGCTGGGCTGCCAGGGCCTGGCGTCTCTGCTCTTCTTCTCTGGCAGCTTTTTCAGCTGCAGCCTTGGCAGCATCTTCCTGGGCTTTCTTGGCCTCCAGCTGCTGGATCTGTGCATTCTGTTTCTGGATCAAAGCCTGATACTGAGCTGCCTTTTCCTCTGCGTTGGCAATTTCAGCATCGTAATTATCAGATTTTTCCTGTGCTTCTGCTTTCAGTTGCTCCAGGTAATCCTCATACTCGACCTGTTCATTTTTCATGGTCTCGAGGTTTGATTTTTCCTCAGTCTGCTGTGCCTGAAGATCCTGTACCGTTGATACAGTCTCTGCATATTCTTCCAGACACTCACGGTCATATTTATACATTTTCTGGGTGTATTCAGCTTTTGTCAGGAAAGTAGACAGATCGTCATCTTCCAGGAGAGCAACTCCCCAGGCAGCATCGCCGCCATTCTCATAAAGGTACTGGATTCTCTGCTTCATGGAAGAATACTCAGTATCTTTTTTCTGCTCTGCAGCATCCAGGTCTTTACTGGTCTGTTCCAGCTGTGCTTCTTTCTCTGTCAGTTCATCATTAAGGGAGTTGATCGTTGCAATTGCTACGACAAGTTTCCCCTCATAGTCACTGATCTTTGCTGTTATCGCATTCTTCTGGTCTTCCAGATCACTGATGGAAGCCGCCAGCTGACTATAAGCAGAAGCGTTTGCCGCTTTCTGATTCTTTACATATGCAATATCGTCTGCCGTATCTGCGCTGACGGACAGGCCCTGTGCCCCAACCAGCATAACAGCGATTCCGGCAGTCATGGCCTGCTTTATCTTTCTGTTAAGCAATTTTAATATCCTCCAATAAAATATTACTTCTGCATAACTAATTGTTACATTTATGCAACATTTTGTTACGCTTCGATAATACTATCATAACCTTTTTGAAATTGCAAGGCAGATGGAGGCCTCTCCAAAAAAGTTCACAAGTTTTTCATATACCTTAAAGAGGCGAGACACGCTACGCGAGTGTCTCGCTTCGCTCGGTCGGTTGCTAAGCGGTCTCCACAGGAGACCAGCAGCGCCGAGTGGACATGCGGGCATGTCCGTTCGGCTCACTGTTCGCGTAAAAAAGGACCCTCTTCCAATCTCCGGCTCAATACCGGCTGCGGAAGCATGGTCCTTAATTGTTTTCTGTTATAAAACAGCTTCTTTCTCTTATGAAGTAACTTTTTTTAAAAATAACTTCTGCTATCAGACGTTGAAGCGGAACAGGATGACGTCTCCGTCCTGAACGACGTAGTCCTTTCCTTCCAGGCGGACCTGACCTTTATCACGGGCGCCTGCGTAGGAGCCGGCATCCAGAAGATCCTTGTAGTTTACAACCTCAGCCTTGATAAAGCCTCTTTCAAAATCTGTATGGATCTTGCCTGCGGCTTTGGGCGCCTTTGTTCCAATCTTTATCGTCCAGGCGCGTGTCTCATCCTCTCCTGCCGTCAGGAAGCTCATCAGTCCCAGGGTACGATAGCTCGCCTGGATCAGTTTATCCAGTCCGGATTCCTTGACGCCAAGATCTTCAAGGAACATCTGCTTGTCCTCATCGCTCATCTCACTGATCTCGGCCTCAATCTCAGCGCTAATCACAAAGACCTCGCTGTTCGTTTTTTCAGCATATTCACGAACAGCCGTCACATGCGGATTGGAGGCGCCGTCGTCTGCAAGGTCATCTTCCGCTACATTGGCAGCAAAGATAACCGGCTTTGCAGTCAGAAGGTTCAGCTCACCAAACGCTGCATTGATACTGTCATCATCCTTCCATGGAGTCAGGTCAAAGCTGATGGCATCCTTACCGTCCTCAAGATGTGCCTTCAGTTTCGTAAGCATTTCCAGTTCGGTCTTTGCTGCCTTGTCTCCGACGCGGGCTGTCTTGGTTGTCTTGGAGATCCGTCTCTCGAGTACTTCAAGATCCGCAAAGATCAGCTCCAGGTCAATGGTTTCAATATCACGCTTGGGGTCGATGCTGCCGTCTACGTGGATGATATTAGTATCTTCGAAGCAGCGGACAACGTGGACAATTGCATCGCACTCACGGATATTTGCCAAAAACTGGTTGCCGAGTCCTTCACCCTTGGAAGCGCCTTTTACAAGTCCTGCGATATCAACAAACTCAATGACTGCAGGCGTAACCTTTTTGGAATGATAGAAATCACCAAGCAGCTTCAGTCTGTGGTCCGGAACCGGTACGATGCCGACGTTGGGATCAATCGTTGCAAAAGGATAGTTAGCCGCCAGCGCGCCTGCCTTTGTCAATGAGTTGAAGAGCGTACTTTTGCCTACGTTTGGGAGGCCTACGATTCCTAATTTCATATTTTTATTTTTTCTCCTTTAGTCTTCGCTGTTTCTTATACTTTTTCATTTTCAAAGCATGCCCGGATTTGGAAAAAATGATGCCGGATTCCGTCCATCCGGAACGTTTTTTCATGAATCACGTTCTGCAGGATTTCCAAACGGCATAAGCCGTTAATCCCGCAACCGTCTTCGCGTCCTGGATTTTTCCTGCAAAAATCATGTCCAGCAGCTCATCCAGAGTATGGATCTCGACTGAGATTGCCTCGGCTTCGTCGAGTTCCTGGCTGCCTTTTGCCTTGATATTTTCTGCCAGAAAAACGTCTGTCGACTCGTCACACCAGGCATCTGCCGTCTGCAGCCTGGTCAGGAACTGAAGGCTGTCCGCTTCATATCCGGTTTCTTCATGGAGTTCCCGCATGGCTGTGACTGCCGGATCTTCATCCGGCCTTTCCCGTGCTCCTGCCGGAAGTTCCAGGGTTTCCTGTCCGATTGCAGGCCTGCTCTGGCGGATGACCAGCACTCTGCCGTCCGAAAGCACCGGCACTACGCAGGCACCTCCGCCCTTCTTATGATGAATGAAATCCCATTCCTGGCAGACTCCATCCGGAAGGCGGACAGTGTCTTTGCAGAAGTCCACGACGGTTCCCTCCAGGACGGTCCGTCTGGAAAGCCGTTCAAGCTTATATTCCATAATCACTGCCTTTCCGGGGTTCCTGCAAACAGCTGCCGCTGCTTTTCTGACAAATCATCTGCGTCTTTTTTACAGGGAATAACCACTCAATATGACGGTTTAGTTCCGGGCAGGGGAATATTTGTTCTGTACCTCTCCCTCCCGGTAGATCAGCGGCTGGAAAACCGAAGCCATGACGATTGCTGCTGATACGTCCAGCACCGAATGCTGCTTGATCAGCATGGTTGAAAGGATGATCAGAGCTCCCCATACATAGATGATATTTTTAAATCTTCTGCCGGCTTTGGAAGGCATAACTGCTGTTCCTGCCCAAATCATGATGCACAGGGAGTTGTAGACATGAATACTCGGAAAAATGCCGGTCGGCGTATCATGAGCATAAATAAAAGCCGTAAGTCTTGTGCATATGTTATCCCTCGGCATAACGGAAGGTCTCAGCGTCTGGCAGTTGGGAAAGAAAACCGAAACCATAAGGAAAATGGTCATCCCGATGCACAGCATATAACAGAGTTTCTTGTATTCCTCTTCATCGCGATATAGAGCCATCGCAGCCCCGAACGGTACAAAAGCAAACCAGGACAGATAGGGAACTACAAAAACCTCACAGAACGGAATCATTTGATCCAGCCTGGTATCCAGCACCAGGTAATGGCCGAAGTTATGGATTTCCGTAACGTGAAAAACCAGTGTATAGAAAATGAGATAAATCAGCATGGGAATGATCAGCTGAATTCTTCTTTTTGTAAGATAAGAACGAATATATTTCAACTTTGCACCTTGGAAATTTTCCACACGGAAACGGAATTTACCGATCTCTGCTTTCAATCACAAGCATGTCACCCCGGTCGTAAGTAATCACTGCTTCTTCTTCGACAATCTGATTACTGACAGTCAGACCGCCGTCCCCGGGTTTCATAGTATAATTGTCCAGCGGATAATAAAAGCCTTTCAATGTCACTCCGGTTACCGGACCGCCAACGCCAATGCAGGAGACAAATTTTCCATACTGTTCTGCTTTTCTGATGCGGACCTGATTTGAAACCGGCATGCGGATCCTGTTCTGTGCATCCAGAATCCACCCTTCAATTCCACGTTTCTTCAGCTTGACCAGATCATAGAGATTGCTCAGCTCATGGTCAAGTCTTCCGCCCGTCGCACCGATGAAAAAAACCTGGTCCGCACCGATGTCTGCTGCTTTTTCCAGTCCGATATCGGCATCTGTCATGTCCTTTTCCGGTTTATAGGTGTCCATAGGAATTCCATCCTGACGGGAAATATACTCCGCTTCCTCTTTCGAAGAACTGTCAAAATCTCCGACAATATAATCCGGACGGATTCCAATTTTCCTGCAGAAAGAAAGCCCGCGGTCTGCGGCGATCAGCGTAAAAGGCCTGAGCTTTTCCAGTTCAGAGGCTGCCCACTCTTCTTCAATTTTTCCGCCAAGCACGACTATAACACGTTTCAAATTAACTTGCCTGCTCCAGATGTATTTTTTGCAGTACATATTCCCTGCAAAATATTTTTTTAGAATAATTTTAGAATCCCAGTGAGAATCATTTTAGAATCCCGTTTTCATTTTTTAATCACAGCTCCGGAAGGAAGCTGACGATTTTTTTCATATTGTCTTCTATAGAGCCTTTAAAAACTGCCGAACCAGCTACAAAGATTTCCGCCCCTGCATTTCTGGCTGCTTCTATTGTTTCCGCATTGATTCCTCCGTCAACTTCAATCGGAAGATCTTTATATCCGGCCTTATCCAGTTTTTCTCTCAAGGCATGGATTTTCGCAGTCATGCTCTCCAGATATTTCTGTCCCCCATAACCCGGATTAACTGTCATAATGAGAACCATATCCGTCTTGTCCAGGACATAATCCAGAACATTCAGAGGAGTAGCCGGATTCAAAGCCACGCCTGCCATCATGCCTGCTTCATGAATAGCCTGAAGGGTGCGGTCAAGATGCCTGCAGGCTTCCGCATGCACCGTGACGAGATCGGCACCGGCCTCTCTTAAGTCCCTGACAAAGCGGATGGGTTCCTCAACCATAAGATGCACGTCGAAAATCAGGTCGGTATGCCTGCGGATTGATTTGATGACCGGGACGCCATAGCTGATCGGAGGTACAAACTGCCCGTCCATCACGTCAATATGAACTGCTTTTGCACCGCATTTCTTAATGGTATCCAGCTGTTCTTTCAGAAATCCAAAATCCGCCGAGAGGATTGAAGGTGCAAGGTGGAACTCTTTTTTCATCCTGATCTCCATTCCGCCGCGTTTCTTATTCACGCGGCAAAAAGCAGTGAACTTATTAATTAATATCTTCTCTTCTCCCGTTCCTTCAGTTCTTCGTAGAACTTCCGGTAACGTTCATATCTTACGCCACGGATCTGTCCTTCTTCAACTGCTTCTTTTACTGCGCAGTCAGGTTCTGCCATATGGGCGCAGCCCGGGAAACGGCATCTGCCGATATAGGGCGCAAATTCCGGAAAACATGTCTCCAGTTCTTCCTTTGGCATTTCGGGTACTTCCATGGAAGTAAAGCCCGGCGTATCCGCGAACCAGGACCGGTCGTCAATCTGGATCAGTTCCGCTCTTCTTGTCGTATGCCTGCCGCGTTTCAGCTTCCGGCTGATTTCCCCGGTTTCCATGAATACATTGTTTTGAAGAAGGTTTGTCACAGTTGACTTTCCTGCTCCGGACGGTCCGGCAATGACGGTTGTCTTGTCCGACAGAGCCTCAAGCAGAATCTGCCTGTCCGATTCCCTGTGAGCGCTGATGACAAGGACCGGATAACCTGCAGCCTTATAGGTATCTTTCCATTCCTCAATTTCTTCCCTGCCTGCAAGGTCCTCCTTATTAAAGCAGAGAATAACCGGAATGTCCTGCCTGGCCATGGTGATAAGAAAACGGTCCAGCAGCGTGCCGTCCGGATCCGGTGATTTCAGGGCAAAAAGAAGAAGCGCCTGGTCAACGTTAGCCATTGCCGGACGGATGATAAAGTTTTTCCTGGGAAGTATTTCAATAATATTAGCTTGCTTTTCCTGTTCATTCAGAATATCAATCCGTACAAAATCTCCTACTAATGGTTTGATACCGTCCTTGCGGAAGCTCCCCTTCGCTTTGCACTCCCAGATTATTCCATCCCCGGTATAGACATAGTAAAAGCCTGCGATTCCCCGTATAATTCTTCCTTCTATCATTCCTGTACCCTATCTCACTATCGCAGTTTCTTTTCCTTCCCGCATGATGAAGCTTCGTATCGCTAAACGCGTGATGAACTTCGCATCACTTGACGCATAATGAACTTCGTATCACTTGACGCATAATGAACTTCGTATCACTTAACAGCAGAATGCCGCCTTCCGCTCTTAAGAAAAAGGAGCGCAAAAGCGGCATTCTGCCTTTTTTCACTTAGCCGTCCGCATTACTGAACTGCCTGGAACTGAACATTTGCATAATGTCCAATATAGTTTCCGTCTTCGTAGATATTAATGGTTCCGGTCTCCTGGCTGTTGGAGTAGATCGGATTGGTATATGCACCGTTTGCCCAGGGATTTTCGCCCTCATAGATGGTCGTCGTTGTATCGCCCTGAACCAGTTCAAGTTTTACATTTCCGCCGTTATAACCGGTCGGCTGTGACAGCGGATTGTAGCATACATAAGCGCCGTCTGCCGTCTGATTCGCACTGGGATCGTCCGTACTGCTGTTATTGGCATTGGGATCGGCTGCCTTTGTATTGACGTAAAGCGTAATGGTTGTTCCGCTTGTAACCTCCGTTCCCGCAGCAGGATCTGTCTTGATGACATCTCCCTCATTCAGCGTATTGGTATAATCCTCAACAGTCGTATAGGAAAGGCCATAGTTATCGAGCGTGGTCTTTGCCGAATCCACATTGATTCCTGCCAGATTGGGCAGGGGAACCGTTGTATCCTCCGCGCCCTTGCTTACGCTCAGTTTGACCGTAGATCCCGGCGCTACTTCGGAGCCTTCTGCCGGATCTACACTGATGACATGGCCGGACTCGACGCTTTCGCTGTTCTCCAGACTGATTTCTGCCTTGAGTCCTGCACTTTCCAGCACACTGGTCGCCTGAGTCTGATCTGCACCTGTAAGACCGGACGGCACCATAACCGTTTCTTCTCCGGCACTAACGGTAACCGTAACCATGGTATGCGGGTCAACTTCTGTATTCGCTGCCGGATCCTGAGACATGATCTGTCCTTCCGGAACCGTATCAGAGGATTCCTGAACTTCCTTAATGCCAAGACCAAGCTCATTAGCCGAAGAAGATGCCTGATCGAAGGTCATGCCTGTGAAATCCGGAACGGTAACCTTTTCTTCTTTCTCTTCTTCGCCTGCCAGAGACGACGCGGCAACAACGGAAGAAGCACTGGACGCATCCGTCGTTTCTTTTCCCTTGCCGAAGCTGAAAAGGCCGGTCATATTGCCAATAACGAGCACCAGAATAATGATGATCACAGCCCCGATAATGATGCCGGCAACGGTAATCGTTTTTTCCAGTTTCGAGGTACCGCGCTCTTCTTCGTCGTAATCATAGCCGCGGCGGTAATCGTCATCATATTTGCGGTCATAGCCGCGGTCTCTGTAATCACGGTCGCGGTCGTAATCACGGTCATAGTCGCGGTCACGGTCATAATCCCGGTCGTAATCACGGTCACGATTATAATCCCGGTCATAATCATCATCATAATCGTCATCCATTTCGCGATGGATTTCATCCATTTCGCGATCGGAAAGCGGCACGGTTCCCGCATGATCGGAAAGCGGTGCGACCATAACGAAATTACCCTGCGGGTCAGAAAGCGAATGCTTCAGGTCCTCGATCAGTTCCCCGACATTCTGATAACGGCGGTTCGGATCCTTCTGCATGCACTTTATGATAATCTGCTCCAGAGAATAGGAAAGATCCGGCGTATATCTTGACGGCGGAACCATTTCCTCCTGCAGATGCTTGATCGCAATAGAAACCGTTGAGTCACCGTCAAAGGGCACTCTTCCGGTAACCATCTCATACATGGTAACGCCAAGGGAATAAATATCGCTCTTGGCATCGGACACGCCGCCCCTGACCTGTTCCGGAGAGCTGTAATGAACAGATCCCATGACATTTGCAGTAATGGTATTGGAATTAATGGCCTTTGCAATACCAAAATCCGAGAGCTTCACCTTGCCGTCCGTAGAAATGATGATATTCTGCGGCTTTACGTCCCTGTGAATAATTCCCTGATTATGGGCTGCCTGCAGACCCAGGGAAACCTGAATCGCGATGCTGGTAGCTTCTTTTACAGAAAGCTTGCCTTTTTTGCTGATATAATTCTTCAGCGTAATGCCTTCGACAAGTTCCATGACAATATAATTCATGCCGCGGTCTTCGCCTACGTCATATACGTTGACAACATTCGGATGAGAAAGTTTAGCAGCCGCCTGCGCTTCCTTCTGGAATCTGGATACAAAACTGGTATCTTCCCTGAATTCCGGTTTCATAACCTTGACGGCAACTTTTCGGTTGAGTTTATGGTCTTCCGCCTTATAGACGTCAGCCATACCGCCCGAACCAATCCGGGAAATTATCTCATATCGCTCCCCTAATATGATTCCCTCTTTTAGCATAACCTCTTACCTCGTTCTATTTCTTCCTTGCTTAAGTCTGATATGTTCTTACTTGTGCAGGATGTTTTCAAATCTCCGCTACGATCACGCCGATGTTATCACGTCCGCCATTCTGATTGGCTTCGTCTATCAGCAATCTGACCGCTGTCTCTGCGCTGCTGCCCCTCACAATCTCGCAGATTCTGGAATTTTCCACCATGTTGTACAGACCGTCTGAACACATCACGATCTTGTTGCCTTCTTCCAGACGCAGATCAAAAAAATCTACCTTGACCTGTTCTGAAGTTCCGACTGCTCTGGTAATAATATTCTTATCAGGATGGTTGGCGCCCTGTTCCGGTGTCAGCTCACCCATTCTGACCATCTCAGCAATCAGAGAATGGTCCTGCGTTATCTGTTTTATTTGGTCATTTGCGATCAGATAGAGTCTGGAGTCTCCCACGTTGGCTATATAGGCATATTCTCCGACAATCGTACATACGACCATCGTCGTTCCCATGCCGGCCATGCCGGGATCCCGCCTGGACTGCATAAGCACCTCTCTGTTAGCAGTCTCGACGCCTTTTCTCAGGATCTTCACCGGATTAAAATTCGCATCCTGACGAATGGTCTCCGTCAGAACCGATACTCCGTACCGCGACGCAAAATCACCTGCGTTATGACCTCCCATGCCATCTGCTACAACGAGCAGATTGGGAAGATTTCCGACAGGCTGATCCGTCGCAAAAACGAAGTCCTGATTCATCTGTCTTTTCTGACCGATATCGGTAGCAGAAAATACCTTCATATTCACACCCCTGGGGATATTTTATGGATGAAACGGAAAAAAGGGTACTGTCCTTACAGCACGCCGCCTTTTTTCTTCCGGATACAACAAAAATACCAGAAGCCGACAGCTTTTCCGAAAAAACAGCAGTTCTGTTACTCTAACCTGCCTGTTTCTCCCCCGGCTGTCATGTCTCTGATATAGCTTTTTCGTAATTGTCCGCAGGCGCCGTCAATATCGGAGCCTATTTCCCTTCTTATAGTAACATTAATCCCATATTTTTCAAGATTTTTCTGAAAACCAAGGACCTGTTTTCTGCCGGATCTGGCGAAATTCCTTTCTTTTACCGGGTTAATGGGAATCAGATTGACATGGGCATCCATCCCTTTCAGAAGCTCAGCCAGCTCAAAGGCGTCATCCGGCGTGTCATTTTCGCCTGCTGCGAGCGCATATTCGAACGTGATCCTCCTGCCGGTCTCCTGCCTGTAATAACGGCAGGCTTCCATGAGTTCGTTTATAGAATACTTCTTCGCAATCGGCATCAGTTTCTGCCGTTCTGCATCGCCCGAAGCATGCAGGGAGATCGCCAGGGTTATGGTCAGCTGTTCTCCCGCAAGCTGCCTGATCTTCGGGACAATGCCGCACGTCGATACGGTAATGTTTCTCTGGCTGATATCCAGTCCTTTGGGATGGCTCAGCAATCGGACAAAGCGGACGACGTTCTCATAGTTATCCATAGGTTCACCGCTGCCCATGACGACAACGTTCGATACCCGTTCTCCGGTCTCTCTCTGAATATCGTAAATTTGTTCAAGCATTTCAGATGCAGAAAGTGATCTTGCCAGACCGTCAATCGTGGATGCGCAGAAGCGGCAGCCCATCCTGCATCCTGCCTGGGAAGAAATGCAGACGGAGTTTCCGTGCTTATACTGCATCCAGACGCTCTCAATCACATTTCCGTCCGGAAGCGCAAACAGAAATTTTCGGGTTCCGTCAATCTTAGAGGTCAGGATTCTGACCGGTTTGATCACAGTCAGCGGATATTTTTCCGAAAGTTTACTGCGGAGCTCCCTCGACAGATTCGTCATCTCATCATAGGAACGGACCTGCCTTCTATGGATCCAGTAGAAAATCTGTTCTGCACGGAAAGGTTTTTCTCCCATCTGTGTCATAACAGTCCGGATTTCTTCCGGGTAAAGGGATTTGATATCAAGAATTTCTTCCATGTAATGCCGTCCTTTTTTTCGTACGAGCATGAAAAAAGAAAAGCTTTATATGCCAAAAGCATGATCGTCTTGCTTTTTTCGAAAAACTGCAAAGAAAAATCCGTCACACGGAATTTCTCCCGTATACTGAGGCAGAATCTGCAGAAAGCCTCTCTGCAGGGTCTTCCGGTCCGGAAGCTTCAGCCCCTGCGGAACCATTTCCGTAAGATCAGCCGGTTCCAGCGAAAAGTTTTCCAGGAGCCAGGCCGCATTGTCCTCATTTTCCGCCCGATTGATCGTGCAGGTAGAGAAAAGCAGCGTTCCCCCGGGCTTTATCATTTTTACTGCAGAAGCGAGGATATCCCGCTGAAGTTTAACCAGTGCTTCTTCCTTTTCCCTGCCGGCGCGGTATTTGATTTCCGGCTTTCTGCCGATATCACCGTAGCCGGAGCAGGGGACATCCGCAATGACGACGTCTGCTTTTTCTTCGAAGTCCGGATCACAGAGGCGGGCATCCCGCACTTCCAAAAGGCAGTTGTCAATCCGGCACCGGTCCAGGTTCTCTTCTACTCTCCTCAGCCTTGCTTCCGAAATGTCTCTTCCGTAAACCATTCCCGGTTCAACAGTGAACTCCTCTTCCCGGTTTTCACCATGGCCGCTGTCTTCCCCTTTTTCCGGATTCTTTATTCTGCAGAGATCCGCAGCCAGAATCGTTTTTCCTCCCGGCGCGCAGCAGACGTCTACTACAGTGTCGCCGCTCCTGATTCCCGCAGCCCGCACTGCAATCTGACCGGCGAGGTCCTGGATGATCAGGCTGCCGTCCCGAAAAGCCGGAAGGTCTGTCAGGTCACCCGTACGATAGAGATAGCAGGCATCCGGTAAAATGGAACATCGGCCTGCACCTTCCGGAAAATCTTCCGGAGATTCTCCTCCGGCAGCACAACCGCGGATCCTGGCAGTCAGCGGTCTTTCTTTTAAAAAGGCACGGCACATTTCTTCAGTCTCTGCCATCCCCAGCTGCCCAATCCATTTTTCCAGAAGCCATGTCGGCATTGATGCGGAAAAAGCAAGAGCGGAAACCGGATCGGTCTCCGCTTTCCCGGCTCTGTATTCTTCTGATACTTTTCTCCCGTCACGTGCTACAGACCTCAGAACACCGTTGACAAAGCCTTTTAAACTGCCAAATCCTTTTCTGGCAGCAAGCTTTACCGCCTCATTGACTGCAGCGCTGTCCGGCACGGAATCCATATAGAGAATCTGATACGCACCCATACGGAGGATTTCCCGGATCACCGGCTTCATTTTTGATGTTTTCGTCTTTGAAAAAAAATCCAGAATAAGATCCAGCTGCAGCCTGTATTCAATCGTACCTGCCGTCAGGCGGCGGTAAAAAGCCCTTTCCTGTCTGTCGAGACCGGAATATTTCGCCAGCACCTCGCGTATAAGGATGCTGCTCATACAGTCTTCCTGCTGTTCCTTTAACAGCGTCTCGAGGGCAAGACGCCTGACGTTTACCTGCTGATCCAAGTTTTATCCCCGCATTTCTCTCAATGTCGCTTTGCTGCTGCCTGTTTTTTCATATCCTGTAAAATCCGGCCGTTCCCCGGCATGTGTTCACGGCATGTCCGGTCCTGCAGGAAAATGCAGGCATTCAGTCTCTTCTTCTGTTATTGCCGGAAATGAGAATCATCCGGATCAGCTGTGCCAGAGAAGCGCAGGCTGCTGCAACGTATGTCATAGCTGCCGCTTTCAGTACCTTTCTCGTACCGTTTACTTCCTCTCTTCCCATAATGCCCAGGGATTCCAGTTTCAGGAGTGCTCTGTGGGAAGCATTGAATTCCACCGGCAGCGTTACAAGCTGAAAAAGCAATGCTGCGCAGAACAGGATAATGCCTGCCCTGGTCAGGACCGGAATTGAAAAAATAAGCCCGATGATAAAAATGATCCAGCTGGCATTGCTGCCGAAGTTTGCCACCGGTACCAGCGCACTGCGAACAGAAAGAGGGATATAGCCCTTTGCGTCCTGAATAGCATGTCCGCATTCATGGGCTGCCACTCCCAGCGCCGCAACAGATGTACTTCCGTAAACAGAGTCGGAAAGCCTTACTGTTTTGGTCCTGGGATCATAGTGGTCGGTCAGGCTTCCGGACACACGTTCGATCCGCACGTCATAGAGTCCTTCGCTGGCAAGAATCTGTGACGCGACGTCAAAGCCGGTTGCGCCGCGCATGCCGGCAACCCTGCTGTATTTGGCAAATGTGCTCTTCATAGATCCCTGTACTGCCAGAGAAAAAATAAAAGCAGCAAGAATGATCAGATACGTCCAGTCAAATCCGTAATAATAGGAAGGATAATAACCATACCCCATAGAATCCTCCGTTCTGTAAAAAATTTGCCTCAATCACTTTTCCTATGGGATTTGGGGTTCCGGACCACCTCAGCCCGGCTTAAGTCAAAGAGCTTGAGGAAGAAGTAGTCATCATCCGGGTATCCATATCCCTGACGCCGAAGCGTCTTAATC
>JAXJVN010000095.1:0-1820 GCA_036308545.1 Eubacterium sp.
AACCCGAGCATGAAGCTGGACAGAAGATACCACTGTTTTGCATGTCAGGCCGACGGGGATGTAATCAATCTTGTCGCGGCCATCTTCGGCATCGGCAACAAAGAGGCTGCGGAGAAGATCGCTGCGGATTTTGGTATTTCCTATGAGACGCGAAAGAGAGCAGCGCACAGATCCGGGAGGGAAGGGAAAAAAAGACAGCCGGATCAGGCGAGGCAGGTGGAAAGGCAGAGGAGGTATCGTTTTGAAGAGACGCAGAAGCGGTTTTATCTCATTCTCACGGACTATTACCATTTGCTGAGGGAGTGGAAGGAAAAGCACGCTCCGGCTTCCCCAGAGGATGAACCGGACGAATATTTTTGTGAAGCGCTCCGGAACATAGATTTAGTGGAGCATGTGCTGGACTGCTATCTGCAGGGAACGCTGGAAGAAAGGATAGATATTATCAATGGATATGGGGAAAAGGTGAAAGAATATGAGAGAAGAATTGAGCAGTATCGCTCCGGAGAAGCTGGAAGCCCTGGATAAGACAATGGATCTTTTCACGCCACCGCCGGATATGCCTGATCCGATGGAACCGATCTGGTTTGTGAACGGGGCGATTAATGAGATCCTGTTTTCAGAGGACTACCTCCGGAGACATCCTATGAAATGTATTAAAAAGAGGCTTTATGACATAAACGGAAGTGTGGATGAAGCCTGCATGGAACATGAGATATACAAGAAAATCGCAAATTACGTGTCTAAAGACGTCGCTAAGCTCTGCACCAGGCTGATGGATTCAATCAAAATCGCCGCATACGCAGAAGATCTTCCGGTAGATACTGAGAACATTCATTTCCGGAACGGCACCTATAACATTGCCGGCGGCTCTTTTACAGAAGAAAAGGTTTTTTGCAGGAACCGGCTGCCGGTAGATTATGTACCTGATCCGCCGATTGCAGAAGAGTGGTACAGGTTTCTGGATGACCTCTTTTATCCTGAAGATATACCTGCTGTGAAGGAATTCATGGGCTATTCCATGCTTCCCACAAACAGGGGACAGTGCATGATGATCCTGCTTGGCAAGGGTGGGGAAGGAAAGAGCCTGATCGGTGATGTTCTTGAACTGATTTTGGGGAATAATATGAGCAAATACGGGATCAAGAAACTGGCAGTAAATAAGTTCGGCCCGGGAGATCTCCAGGGAAAGTTGCTGATGGTGGACGACGACATGACAAGTGACGCCCTTCCGGATACAGGAATCATCAAAAGTATCGTGACCATGGAAGGAAAGTCCGATATGGAGAAGAAGCATGCGTCCAGTTTTCAGGAGGTGATGTATTGCAGGATCCTTGCCTTCAGCAATGTTCCGCTGTCCTCTCTTTATGACAAATCGGAAGGATTTTACCGCAGACAGCTGATCATTCAGGTGAAGCCGAAAGAAAAGTGTCGTCAGGACGACAAGAATATTCTGGACAGGTTGAAAAAGGAGATTAACGGGATTACACGTTGGTGCATTGATGGGCTGGAGCGTATTTATGACAATAACTTCCACTTCACGATCAGTGACCGGATGAAAAAGATTGCGGAGGAGCTGAGGCAGGAGGACAACAATATTCTCAGCTTTTTTGACTCTACCGGTTACATCCGTTTTGAAAAGAATACCTTTGCTCTGTCGAGGGATCTTTACACAGCTTATCAGAAGTGGTGTGAAGACAATCTTGAGAAGCCCTATTCTATGACCACATTTTCGAGGCAGCTGAAACAGAGTGCGGAGAGCCTGAGGCTCAATTACGACAAGAACCTTACCATACCAGGCGGCAAAAAGGCACGTGGCTACC
>JAXJVN010000096.1:0-54279 GCA_036308545.1 Eubacterium sp.
ATCGCGGCGGTCTCGCTTCGCTCGGTCGCTTCTAAACGGTCTCCACCGGAGACCAGAAGCGCCGAGTGGGTATGCGAGCATACCCGTTCGGCTCACTGCTCGCGTAAATAAAAACAGACAAAACGCCCGGCGGTTTTAAACTGCCGGGCGTTTTGTCGTCTCCCTTGTCTGCGGCTTCAATGGATAGCTTGCCTGTAATGAAAAAAAGTATTCATATAACAAAAGGACTTGGAGGTTCTTGGTTTTTAGAACAGCCAAAAGGGATAGGCTTCAGAAAGTGACTGTCACTTTGGCGAGGTTATGGATCAACGAAGCAGAGCATGCCGACCAGGCCTGGACCGGTGTGGGCAGCAAGGGAAGCGGTGATCTGACGATTGCCAAAGATGATCTCCGCGTGGGGCAGCTTCTCCTTTACCAGTTCCAGCATACGGCTGCCTTCTTCTTCGGCGCCTCCGTTCATGACGATCGCCCAGCAGTCTTTGCCGGTTCCGTGGGAGACGATTTCCGAAAGCAGCTTCTCCTTGCTCTTCCTTGCGCCGCGGATCTTGGCGACAGTGTAGTAGACGCCTTCTTCGTCACAGGAGATGATAGGCTTGATATTGAGGACGCTGGCAATCATATGAGTGACATTGCCGATACGGCCGCCTTTTGCCAGGTAGACCAGGGTGTCCATGTAGAACATGAGGTGACTGTCATGAATCTTCTCCGGCAGCTTTGCCGTGATTTCTTCAAATGTCATGCCTTCTTCGAGCTTGCGGGCAGCCCAGATGGCATAGATGCCGCTGCCGATGGAAATGTTTTTCGTGTCAAAAACAAAGATATTCAGGTCATCCATATCCTCGGCTGCCATGCGGAAAACATTCCAGGTTCCGGAAAGGCGGCTGGAGAGCGTGATGGCAATGACCTTGCTATAACCTTCTTCTTTGATGCTTTCAAAAAAATCCTCCACTTCACCGGGTGACGGCATGGAAGTTTTCGGGATGACATCCGGCCCCTTTTCATAGACCATGAGCGGATCGATGTTGACGCCATCCTCATATTCCATATCCGGATAAATGATATGTACAGGAAGAATACGGATTCCGTACTTTTGTGCAATGTCGGCGGGAATATCGCAGCAGGAGTCCGCTACAACGACTGTATCTCTGTCTGCCATTTTTCTTTCCCCTTTCAGTTTTATATGATGAAAAAATATCTGCAGTTCATAAGGTATATTTATTATATCACTTTTCAGATTAGACACTTCCTTAAATTTGTCTAATCAATGAAAAAGATGCTTTCTGTTCCGCTCAATGGCAGTTCGGTGAGAAGGAAAAATCCGATTGGAAATAATCCTTCAGAAAACAGGAAGGAACAGAGAGTCTGTGTTATAATAAAAACCAAATGACGGCATCCGCAAAGACGGTACATCCGGTTTGTTATCCGGAGAAACGGTTTTTCACGATGAACGTAACAAGGCTGGAAATGGAGCATGAATCGGAACAGGAGAAAACTGGAAAAATTATGTATGATTATTTGATTGTAGGAGCCGGGCTGTACGGGGCTGTTTTTGCCCATGAAGCGAAGAAAGCAGGGAAAAGCGTTCTGGTCATAGACCGCCGCCCCAATATTGCCGGCAATGTATATACAGAAAAGGTGGAGGGTATTAACGTCCATAAGTACGGTGCCCACATATTCCATACAAACAATAAGAAAGTATGGGAATACGTCAATCAGTTTGCGATATTCAACCGCTTTACCAATTCGCCGGTTGCCAATTACAAGGGCGAACTGTATTCCATGCCCTTCAACATGTATACCTTTAATAAGATGTGGGGAGTCGTAACGCCGGCGGAAGCCAAAGCGAAGATTGACGAACAGAGAAAGGAAATCCAGGGTGAGCCGAAAAACCTGGAAGAGCAGGCTATTTCACTGGTTGGCCGGGATATTTACGAGAAACTGGTAAAAGGCTATACGGAAAAACAGTGGGGACGTGACTGCAAAGACCTGCCTGCTTTCATCATCCGCCGCCTTCCTGTACGCCTGACCTTCGACAACAACTATTTTAACGCTCTTTACCAGGGAATTCCGACAGGCGGCTATACAAAGATGGTCGCAAACATGCTGGAAGACATCGAAATCCACCTTGATACGGACTATCTGGAATGCAAAGAGGAACTGGACGCGCTTGCAGAAAAAGTCGTTTACACAGGCGCGATTGACGCATATTTCGGCTATCGTCTGGGCAATCTGGAGTACCGGTCTGTCCGCTTTGAAAATGAACTCTTAGATATTCCGAATTTCCAGGGCAATGCCGCAGTGAATTACACCGACCGTGAAACGCCCTGGACCAGGATCATCGAGCATAAATGGTTTGAGTTCGGCAAGGATGAGAACGGAAATGATCTGCCTAAGACGGTCATCAGCCGGGAATACAGCTCCGAATGGAAACCGGGCGACGAACCTTATTATCCGGTTAATGATGAAAAAAACAGCGCATTATATGCCAGATACAGGGAACTCGCAGAGAAGGAAGAGAAGGTGATCTTCGGCGGCAGGCTGGGCGAATACAAATATTATGACATGGACGCTGTCATAGCGGCAGCCCTTGACAGAGCAGAGGCAGAACTGAAGTAAAGCGGCCACGTTGAGCCATGGGCGAGCCATGGGTGAGCCACGGTGAGCCATGGGTGAGCCACGGTGAGCCATGGGCGAGCCATGGGTGAGCCACGGTGGGCCATGGGGTGAGATACGGTGAGCCATGGCTTGACTCGCGGCAGAAAAATCAGGAGGCAGAAAAATATGAAACTGGACCATTTCACAATTAATGTAACGGATTTGGAAGCTTCCCGTAAATTTTACGGTGAAGTCTTGGGCTTAGAAGCCCTGCCCACAGTGGATATGGGAGACCATGAGCTCTGGTATTTTTCACTTGGCGGCGGAGCCATGCTGGAACTGATCCTCTACAAGGACCGGCAGCCGGAACTGCATCCTGCAGTAAAAACAAAAGGCATCTATCGTCACTTTGCCCTTGCAGTAGACGATTTAGACGCATTATATGAAAAACTGACTGCAGCAGGAACCAGAATCCTGCAGGAGCCCGCTTATGTACCGAATCTGAAATTTCGCAATATCCTAATTGAGGATCCGAACGGAGTCGAGATTGAGATTGTCGAGAGAGATAAATAAGGCATGAATCCTTAAAAAAGCCGGAGGGATGAATTCGCACGCTGCGTGCAATACATCTACTCCGGCTTTTTCTATCGGCACAAAGGGACAGGCAGCATAAAGTGACTGTCACATTATGCTGCCTGTCCCTTTGGCTGTTACTTTTTATTAAGCGCTGTCAGATATCCGTGGTAGTAGTTGATATTTGACCAGAGGATATGCGCCGGCGTGTCATCCCTGCAGAGGATGGGGTTGGAGGCGATCCCTCTCTTGAAATAAGAGAGCGCACGCTCCCGTTCTTCGGGATCGGTTACCTCTTGGCGGATGATCTTCTTCGGCAGCATGGTGAAGAGAAACTCTTCGTCACAGCGTTTCTGCTTCTCTGTGAGGGCTTCTTCAAGGTTTTCTCCATAGACGTAATGCTCGACCATGGGGATAACGAAGGGACAGCCTGCCAGAGTCATGTACCAGGAGTTTCTTCCCGGCCTGGTATTTACTTCCAGTACACGGGGCTTCCCGTCCATTCCGTTCATAACATCGAAATTGGCAAAGCCGTCATAGGAACAATCCTTTAGAATTCTTCCGACATATTCCAGAAGATCCCTGCGCTTTCCTCCCTTTTCCGAGATGATGACCATAGGATTGCCGATACCGGAAGCACTGCGATCCTGTACCAGGACGTGGCCGGTAGAGGCAGCCTTGATCTCACCTTTCACTGAGAAGGTGGTGATTGAGCGGAGGGCTTCATCTTTTGGGTTCAGGTATTCCTGGATCAGCAGGCAGCGGTCATAGGAAGAAGCTTTGATATTGTGGTAGATTTCTGCCAGCTCCTCTGCACTGTTGACTTTATAAAATTTATGCTTATCTTTAATGTCTGCATAGTGCCAGGCAGCGGAATTCGAAGGCTTCGCACCAACGGGGTAGGACAGAGATGCAAAGTCAGATTCTGCAAGAATACGCATGGATGTGCCGGAACAGATGGCTTCCGCTTCCTGTTTCGCGCCATCCGAGAACGGCAGCATGTCTGTTTGGGGATAGGGGACCCCAAGCTTATCACAAAGTGCGTAGAAGCGGTCTTTTTGGGTCAGACGGTCCAGCAGATCAAAGTCGATGTAGGGGACCACATAGCCCCAGGACTCCAGTTTCGCCTTGTTTTTTGAAAACGTGCGGGCATTCCAGTCGCCGGTACCGCCGAGAAGGAGGGGCTTGCGTCCACCGAAGCTGTTCCGGCTGTTTTCCAGCCACTTCAGAAGAACGTCAGGCCGGTCGATATTAGGGACCGTACGGTAATCTGCCCATTTGCTGGAGGAAGTGAATTTAATATCCGCTGTTCCCAGAACAATCGTTTTTACCCCGTACTCTTTGGCAAAGCTGCGTACATAGGTGTACCCCAGGGCATCACCGCCGATTACGAGGGGCTGAAAAGTGCTGCGGGAGCTTTTCTTTTCCATTTCCATATCTTTTTACTATCCTTAAAGTGAATTCAACTTATCCATAAAAAATCAGCGATTCAAAAAAATTTTCTGACCATGGTATTATTGCACGTTTACACACTTCAGGCAAGTATGCCCGATCCCACCCCGGAAGAAAAACATCAAGTGCGCCGGGTATCCAAAAGAAAATACATACATCTGACATATTTTTAGGGTAAAATAAAAAATGTTAAAAAAATGTTAGAAATCTGATCAGTCCGAAGCGGGATTATGCCGGAATCAGGTGGAAAAAATGGCGCGGAGACAGGCACCGGAATCAGGTGGAAAAAATGGCGCGGAGACAGGCGCCGGAATCTGGTGGAAGAAAAGGCGCAGGAATCAGGTAAAAAAATAGATATAGAAATAAGAGGTTATGATCATGGCAGAAAAAATGAAGGTTCTTGTAGTAGACGACGAAGACCGGATCCGGGAGATTGTGCGTGATTTCCTGGTACGGAAGGGCTTTGAAGTTGTCGAGGCGTCGGATGGCGAGATGGCGCTGGACAAGTTTTATGAGGATAAGGAAATCGGACTGATCATCCTGGACGTTATGATGCCCAGAATGGACGGCTGGGAAGTCGTCAGGGAAATCCGGAAGGATTCAAAAATCCCGATCATCATGCTTACGGCAAAGGGGGAAGAAAGGGATGAGCTGCTGGGCTTTAAGCTTGGCGTTGACGAGTATATATCCAAGCCTTTCAGTCCCAAAATTCTGGTCGCGCGGGTCGAAGCAATCCTGAGACGGACAAATTCACTTGGAGATAATGCACTGGAGGCAGGCGGAGTCCGCATTGACAAAGCGGCCCATGTAGCGTCCGTCGACGGAAATCCGATTGAACTTTCCTACAAGGAATTTGAACTTCTGACCTATTTTCTGGAGAACCAGAACATAGCGCTTTCAAGAGAAAAAATCCTGAACAGCGTCTGGAATTACGATTATTTCGGCGATGCCAGGACAATCGATACCCACGTAAAAAAACTTCGTGCCAAGATGGGAGAGAAGGGTTCTTATATCAAGACCATCTGGGGCATGGGATATAAATTTACAGTAGACGAGGAATAAGCAGCGGGCAGGTTTTTTTACAAATCGCATCCTGTCCGGGTGGAGTAATTGAAATTGAAACATAGTTATGCAAAAAAACTGTCGCTGGTCTTCAGCCTGGTTTCCATCATGGTCCTGCTTGCAATAGGAGCCTGTCATTATTTCCTGATAGATGACTTCTACATGAGGGACAAGCAGAAAATCCTGATCGAGAGCTATGAACAGGTAAAGGATAAGGACAGCAACTACGGGACGGAAAGCTTTGAAAATTTCTGCAGCGTCAACAGTCTGCTCTACTGCGTCGCAGATGCCCAGGGACTGTCGGTTCTTGCAACGAATGCAAAGAATGACAATGCCATGACAGGCCGCCTTCTTGGCAACCTTCTGGGGCAGGAAGATGAGAATTCGGTCGTTCTCAGCCAGGAAGACAATTACAAGATGATTGAGATTCACGACCGCTTTTCCAATATGGATTATCTGGAACTCTGGGGCACGCTTACGAACGGGAACTATTACATCGTTCTTGTTCCGCTGCAGAGTATTTCGGACGCCGCTCATATCTCTTTCCGTTTCTACATCATGATCGGACTGCTTGCAACTGCAATCGGCTGTATCATTATTTTCTTCATGTCACGACGTATGGTCCAGCCCATCCGAAAGCTGACGGAGTATTCCAAGAGGATGGCCAATCTGGATTTTGACGTTCACTACGACGGCAGGGAGCAGGACGAGATCGGAGAACTTGGACAGAATTTCAATCTCATGTCGGAACATCTGGAGAAGGCCATCAGCGACCTCAAGAGCGCCAATGCCAAGCTGGAAAAAGATATTGCGGAGAAAACGGAAATCGATGAGATGCGGAAAGAGTTTTTGTCCAACGTTTCCCATGAACTGAAAACACCGATCGCCATTATCCAGGGCTATGCGGAAGGACTCCAGGATATGATCGGGGACGATCCGGACCTCTGCCGGCATTACGCGGATATCATCGTGGATGAGTCGCAGAAGATGAACAATATGGTCAGGAAACTACTGACGCTCAACCATCTGGAATTCGGCAACGATCCGCTTCAGATGGAGCGCTTCGATCTGGCGGAGATGATCCGCGGCATCATTCAGACACAGAATGTTATGATCGAAAAGAAAGGCGCCAATGTTGTCTTCCAGCCGGAAGGTCCCAAATCCGTATTTGTATGGGCAGATGAATTTAAAATCGAAGAGGTCATAACCAATTACCTTAGCAATGCTCTCAATCACTTGGAGAATGGCAATCTGATCGAGATTACCTGTACAGAAGAAAATGGGATTGTAACGACGACCGTATTCAACAGCGGCAAGCCCATTCCGGAGGATTCCCTGGACAAGGTATGGATTAAGTTCTACAAGGTAGACAAAGCGCGTACCAGGGCTTACGGAGGAAGCGGCATCGGCCTTTCCATTGTCAAAGCCATCATGGACGCCCACAGACAGAAATGCTGGTGCACAAATTACAAGGATGGCGTAGCCTTTTCCTTCACCCTGGAATCCAAAGTGTAAGATAGAGGTCAGTGCAGCTGCATCTCAGAAGAATAATATACGACGACCGGCGTGCCTACCTCTACATTGTTGTATACGATCTCGGCATATTTAACCGGCATGTTGACGCAGCCATGTGATCCGTTCCAGATATAAACCTGTCCGCCAAAGACGCCACGCCAGCTTGCGTCGTGAAGGCCGACCTGGTTTCCGATGAAAGGAAGCCAGTAGCTGACGTCGGATTCCCATTCATATTCGGTTTCGTAAGTTACGGTCGGTTCACCGTCCCCGGAATCCGTGGTCTCAGCGGCATCGCCGCTTTCACTGCCTTCCTGACTGCCATCGCCTTCCTGGCTGTCGTCACCTTCTGCGCCGGCTTCACCTTCTGATGATGCAGTGGAATTGCCTTCCTGTACGACTACTCCATCGCGGACAATTTTCCCGCTGGGGTAGGTTTCAATCTTAATTTCTCTGGATGGTCCTTTCAGCGTGGTTCCGGTCTGTTTATTGCTGTTGATATAATAGAGACCTTCCGGTGTGTAGTGCTTTTCGGACATTTCTCCGGATACGATATCAAAATCAGTGAGCAGACTGCCGTCTTTGTAAAGCCAGAGATGCTGGCGGGAGAGATCCACTTCGACGTAGGTTCCGCCCATGCCGCTGTTCTGATCCATGGAGGCACCGGTCGTCGTCTTGTAGGTCCAAGCGGGTTCCCGTTCAGTTACGGTCCCGTTTTCCAGGTCGCTGGTCAGGTTCTGAATTTCGGTCTCCCGATCGAGCTTCCAGCCATAGTCGGAATGATTGCCCCAGTCTACGAAAACTTCGCCGATTCCGGTGGCGTTGAATTTCTGGCCTTTGCCCCAGGTATCGACCTCGTCTGCCATGGCAGCTACATAGTCACGGATATGCTGGTTCCAGAGGTCCGGATCCTTGGTATAGGTACCATCGCCGTTATCGACCAGCCAGGTGACCAGGGTCTCGCGGTCCAGGACCTTTTTTCCGGTCGGAAGATCGTAGGTAATGGCACCTTTTGTCAGATCATTGATCTGGGTTACCTGGTTATTGAGCTTTTCGTCATTGGAAAAAACAGTCGGTCTGGCGTAAGCACCCTCAATCTGGGAGACATCTAGCGTTTCGGTACGATTTTCAATTGCTTCTTCCACAGCCGGAATTACTTTAGAAACATCAATCGTATTTCCCTCTGTTTCCGGCTGTACTTTATAGGCGCCGTCTTCAAATACAATTTTGGCGTCGACGGGCGCAGTCATATTCTCCGGCTGAAGCTGGGGGATGGCTGCCAGAGCTTTTGTGAGCGCTTCTTTATTGATATTGAGCGTGTCGGCAGCTTCGACAGGACTAGCAAAATACTGGTTCATCCACAGGAGAGCGTCCTGACTGTCCATGACTTTCTGCAGGGTATCTGTCGAGATTTCCTGAGCATTCAGCATATCAGAGGACAGAACTGCAGTAGAACTGTCTGCGAAGGTAAGGGTCAGCGTATATTGATTGATCTTTTTCTGTATTTTCTTTTTCGCTTCCGGAACTGTCAGATTGCTGCAGTCTACTGTATTGAAGAGCGTGCCTTTAAGAAAGTGGTCCTTATAAAAACGGACCTGCATAAAGTATATGACTGCAAGGAAGGATACAGCTGCAAGGAGGATGATGAAAGGAATCACCTTCAGAGCACTGCTTTTTCCATTTTTATTCCTGTTCGGACGGTCATATTCCGAGCCGCGGTAGGAAACGCTGCTTCTTCTGCTGTAATTTTCCCTGGAGGGAGTGGACCGCTTGGATGCATAAGCATTTCCCGATCTTCCGGAACGGGCTGCTGATGTGTTTCTGCCGGAACGGCGGCTTTTGCTGTAAGATGTGCGGGAGGAACGCGCACCCCCTGATACGCGTCCGGCACTCCTGTTTCGCGAAGCATTTTTTGCCATGAATTTTCGAACTCCTTATATGTAAAAACCGTACATCGGAAGAATGCCGTGCTTTTCTTCGGAACTTCCTCTGCTTAACGGAATGAAGATAAATATAACATAGCTGACGCACAGCTTCAATCTTAAAAACGCACGGGAAAGGTAAAAACCTGAAAATACTTTTAATAAGTAGAAAGACTTACAAAAATCACAGGAATCTGTTATAATGTTACCATAAATCGGAAAAAATTTAATAAGAAAGGATGCGAAAGAATGTTTCAAAAAGGTGAGTATGTAGTTTATGGAACAAAAGGCCCGTGCCTGATTGCTGATATTACGAAGCTTTGCCTCAATGGGAAGAATTCTGAAAGAATTTATTATGTCATGCATCCTGTAAGCTCTCCAAAGAGTGTGATTTATACTCCTGTCGATAATGAAAAGGTCGAGATCCGCAGCATTATGACGAATGAAGAGGCTGAAAGGCTCATTGAAGAAATTCCCAGTATTGAGAAGATGCAGATCAGGAGTGAACGGCTGAGAGAAGACCAGTACCGTGAGGTGATCAAGGGCGTGGATCTGCGTGCCTGCATCAGTATGGTCAAGACTCTGCTCAGCAAGCGGAAGATTCGCCTTGAACAGGGAAGAAAGTTCACGACAGTAGATGAACGATACCTCAAGGAAGCAGAAGAGCAGCTTTTCGACGAGCTGTCCATTTCTCTGTCAAAACCCAAAGAAGCGGTTATTGCCAGCTTCCGCACAATTGTAAACGAGACATTATGACGAAATAATGTCGAAATATCATGACGAAGGGGGCGCCAATGCAGAAGCTTGGCGCCTTTTCTTACGCAAATAGTAATCCGAACGGAAATGCTTGCTGCACGAGCCGGACCTTTAGGGCATTGCCGTCTGACGAACGTTCTTGATAATTTAATTGACCGTTTTATTTTGCTGTAATAAAGTGAAGAGTATGGATAATTCATATAAATATTTTGAAAATCATGACTGCATCTATTTTCCATGTCACGAAGGGGTGAAGGAGAACGATCCCTTCAACTGCATGTTCTGTTATTGTCCGTTCTACCTGCAGGAAAAATGTCCCGGAAACCCGAAATTCTGGGACAAGGGCGACCAGGTCATCAAGGACTGCACCTACTGCACTTTTCCTCACAAGCCGGAAAGCTACGATATTATTATGAAATGGATCATTCAGGAAAATAAAAAAAGATCCTTCAGTGATGAGATTCGGGCAAAAGCCGTTCCGGTCGGCACAAAGCCGGAGATGAAAGGGCGGGAGCATCGAAGAGAAGCAGAGAACGACGATGAAAGAAGCAGAAAGTGAACAGCAGAATAAAAGTGACCGGGCAGGTAAAAAGTGACCGGGCAGGAAAGCAGTGAACAGAAAGGCAAACAGTGAACAGAAAGGCAGTATTTCTTGATATCGATGGGACACTGACGACTTTCCGGTCGGAATTTCCGGATTCAGCCAGAGAGGCATTAAGAACAGCAAAGGCTAACGGACATGAACTCGTCATCTGTACGGGTAGGGTGAAGAGCCAGATCTATCCCTGGCTTTTGGAAACCGGACTTTTTACCGGCCTGATCTCAGGATCCGGCGCGGATGTCAGCAGAATGGGAGAACAGGTATATCAGCACTTTTTTTCTTCGGAAGTGCTGAAGCACTTTCTGGATTATTTCAGCCATGTAAACTGTTACTATATCCTTCAGGGTCAGGATAAGGTCTTTGGCGATCCGCGCTTTATGGACGCAGATGGTCCGCTTTTCGGCGGGGACCCTGTGGATTGGAACAAAAGAGAAAAACTGCTGGGAAAAATATACAGAGCAGAAGATCCATACAAAGCCACAGATATAGAAAAAGCCTGTTATTACCGCTGTGAAGACAGTTACCAGGAAATCTGCAGGGCACTGGGACCTGCTTTTGACGTCATGGGATCCAGTTATTCCATTTCCAGCAGCTCGGACGGAGAAGTTACCCTGCATGGAATCACAAAGGCAAGCGGCATCCGCCATTATCTGGAGAATGTCGGAATTGAACAGGCAGATTCTATCGCAGTCGGAGACAGCGGAAATGATCTGGAGATGATACGCTATGCCGGAACAGGCGTAGCGATGGGCAACGGTACGGAAGAAGCAAAAAAAGCAGCGGATCTGGTGACGGATCCGATCGAAGAGGATGGTCTGTATAATGCCTTCAAGAAACTTGGACTGATCTGAAGTGTTCTTTGAAAGAATTGTTTGCAGATTTTTAGGCGGCAACGCATATTTATAGCACCAAGGCTTCAGCGTCAAGCATGGCGCTTGCAGAGCGAAATCTGTCATTTTTGCGCGAAGGAGCGTCAGGGTCTGGATGTAACACATGATCAGCGATAGGAAAGGAGAAAAAAATGACAGAAGAACAGAGCACCCTGCTGAAGCTTGCGGAAGAAGCGGGTTTTTCCCATTATGGCCTTTGCAGTGTAAAAACGCTGAAGACCGTACCGGAAGTACGTGATATGTGCGCGGTCAATAAGTGCCGCGCTTATAATTCAAACTGGACCTGCCCGCCTGCCTGCGGAAGCATAGAGGACTGTGAAAAAAGAATGAAGCAGTACGGCTTCGGCATTCTTGTCCAGACTACGGGAGTGCTGGAAGATTCTATGGATTATGAGGCCATGATGGATATCGAAGCCAAGCAGTCGGAAGGCTGCCGGAGAATGATGCAGCTGGTCCGTCAGAACTTCCGTGACTGCCTCTGCCTTTTCCACGGTCCCTGCAATATTTGTAAAAGCTGTTCCTATCCGGATGAGCCCTGCCGTTTCCCGGACAAGGCCGTATCTGCCATGGAAGGCTATGGCCTTCTGGTAAGCCAGGTCTGCAAGGACAATGGAGTTGACTATTATTACGGCAAAGGTACCTTGACATACACAGGACTGTTTCTTGTGAAGTCAAAAGCAGAAGAACCGGCGGAAGGATAAGAATAAAAAACGGAAGGATAAGAATAAAAATAAAGCAGCATACATGGAAAAGGCGGCTGATCTCAGCCGCCTTTTCCATGTTTCACCTATCGTATTTCTAATGTATTATCTATTGTTTTTTAAATTTATCACCTGTCAGTTTTGCTGCTTTTTGGGCGAATGCGGATCCCGTTGACCAGGATATCATCGGAAACCGGAATCACCAGGTATTCCTGACCGTCGATCATGCGGGATTCGATCAGGTCGGTACGGGTCGGATCGACAGAAATCCGAATGTCCGGCGTTTTTACTTCAAACTTTCTGGTGTTTGCCAGGTTGGACGCGATGAAGGCGGTATCGTTGGTATCATTGGTCTCAACCTTATCTTCGAAGGCTTGAATCTGGTCATTATCGGCACCGCAGTGTTCCATGAACTTCTTCAGTTCGTTTTTATCCAGGGGCGTGGGCTCCGGATCTTCTTTCTTTCCCTCGAGCAGGGCATTCATGTTCTCGTGGATCTTCTTTGTCAGATCAAAGGTGCAGTCTTCCTGAAAGGTATCTTCGACCAGTTCATCGAACGTTTTTTTCTGGTCGGAAGCAGCCATAGGAACGGTGCATCCCAGGACGTCTTCCGTAATCTCCGGATGGCAGATATCCGGATTTTTCGAATAGTAGAGCAGACTGTGAATGTCGGAATTGCGGTCGTTGAAAGCCGGGAAAAGGAAGCCAATCTCAGGCATCTGGACCATGTGGTCCTGAACGCTGTCAACGAAGGTCTGGTCGGCAGCGCTGTAGATCAGACCGGGCTTGGACAGGGTAACCGGACAGATGCAGCAGATGAGGAAGGGATAGACGTAATCAGAAGCGTCCTCCATTTCCAGATTGTCGGAAGCTTTTCCGGGAACATCGTACATTCCATGAGCAAGCAGGATCAGATAATTCTCCGGATTGAGATAGGATGCAATGATGGCATCAAAGGCGTCCTCAATCTTTCCCTGGTCCTTCAGTTCGGAATCCAGAAGGTCCAGAAGTCTTTTCTGCCGACCGCCTTCTGCTTCTTCCTCAAGAGGGAAATCCAGATTGAGGAGGTTTTTGCCGATGGCGCCGGAGAGGGACTTGCGGATGATATCCGTATATTTGAACATTTCCTCATCCGGAAGGGTCAGGAAAGGCTTCTCATATTCCGTGACTTTTTTCTTCTCGCCGTCTACATAGCAGCAGGCGATGCGGTCAATGCGCGTGTCATCCTTCTTCAGGATTTTTTTAATTTCCAGTACTTCTTTCTTATTCAAAAAAGGACCTCCTTTTCAAGCTAATTCATGGGGCGAAAAACATACTCAGTATAACAGAATAGAAGAGTATTGTGGAAATATCTGGGACGAATTTTTTTTACGGATTGCTTCGCTGCTATGCAGCTCCCGCAATCCGCCCCCCGCAATTCGCATTCTTGTGCTGCAATGCAGCACACCGTGCTCATTATGGAGCGTGTCAAGAACTCAACTTGCCGCCGGCATGCAAGCATGCGGCGGCATGTTGAGTTCTTGACACTGTAAAAAAAAATTAAAAAAGTGCTTGCCAAACCGAAATGCGTATGGTAAGGTAGTAAACGGTCGGTTGGTCAAGAGGCTAAGACGTCGCCCTCTCACGGCGAAATCAAGGGTTCGATTCCCTTACCGACTGCTTTTAAATAGGAAGAAAAGCGTCAGCTGCGGCTGGCGCTTTTCTTCGTATAACAGGTATATGGAATTTATTACAGGTATGCGAGAATTTTTGCTTAAACCAATTTTTCAGACCTGATGGGAGAAAGAGACGGATGCTGGATAAGATCAAAGGCGCAATTTTCGATATGGACGGAACTCTGCTGGATTCGATCGGCATGTGGTCTGACATAGATCAGAAGTTCCTTGGCAGGAGGGGAATAGCAGTACCCGAAGACTACCAGCAGACGGTATCGGCTATGAAAGCGGAGGATATTGCCGTATATACGATTGAACGCTTCCGTCTGAAGGGAGATACGGTACAGGGGCTGATGGAGGAATGGAGCAGGATGGCAGCGGAAGAGTACCGCCTGACCATTCCTTTAAAGGACTATGCCCTCGAGTATGTGAAAAAGCTTCATCAGCAGGGTATCCATATTGCGCTGGCTACGGCATCGAGTCTGGATTATGCAGTTCCGGCTATGAAGAGGACCGGCGTCCTGCCGTTTCTTTCGGCGGTCGTCTCTGCTGACCATGTCAGCCGCGGCAAGGGTTATCCTGATATTTACCTGAAAGCGGCAGAAGAAATGGGATTACCGGCAGAAGAATGTGCGGTCTTCGAAGATCTGGAGCAGGGGATTTTGGGAGCGAAGGCGGGCGGTTTTTATTCGGTCGCCGTTTATGATGAACATGCAGGAGACCGGGTGGAGAGACTGAAAGAAATCGCGGATCGTTTTATCTACTCTTTTCAGGAACTTCTGGCAGAGGATGGCTGTTAACTATGCGCCAAGCTTGCCAAATTCCCGGCTTTTAGGCTATCATTAGGACTGCCGGGCTTTTACAAGCGATGCAAGGCTTTTCACACAATAAACGAAACTTACAGCTGCATGGCTGATGAATTTTTTTACAGAGGATTTTTGAATGGCGGCAAAGAAAAAAGAAGAATATAACGCGCAGAGCATTCAGGTGCTGGAGGGTCTTGAAGCGGTCCGTATGCGCCCGGGCATGTATATCGGCAGTACAGGCAGAAAGGGACTCAATCATCTGATCTACGAGATCGTAGACAACTCGGTAGACGAACATCTGGCGGGATATTGTGACACGATCAGCGTCATTTTGAATGAAGACGGATCCTGCACCGTCAGAGATAACGGCCGCGGAATTCCGGTGGAAATGCATGAGAAGGGCATGCCTGCTGAACGGCTTGTCTTTACAACCCTGCATGCAGGCGGCAAGTTCAACAATGATGCCTACAAGACGTCCGGCGGTCTGCACGGGGTCGGATCTTCTGTCGTTAACGCCCTGTCTGTTTATATGGACGTAAAAATCTCCCGCGGCGGTTATTTATATCATGACCGTTTCGAGAAAGGGCTTCCTGTGCAGGAGCTGACAGAGAAAGGCCTTCTGCCGGTCCTCGGAAAAACAAAGGAAACCGGTACGGAGATCAGTTTCCTGCCCGACGGCGAGATCTTCGATACGACTGTTTTTTCCGCAAAGGAACTTAAGAGCAGGCTTCACGAGACTGCTTATCTGAACCCGAAGCTTACGATCAGCTTTCAGGACAGAAGACCCGGCAAAGAAGATCAGGAAACCTTCCATGAGGAAGAGGGAATCGTCGGCTTTGTCAAGGAACTGAACAAGAATGAGGAAACGCTGACGGACGTGATTTATTTTTCCGGAGATGCGGATGGGATCGTCGTCGAGGCGGCTTTTCAGTATGTGCGTGCTTTCCAGGAGAATGTTCTTGGCTTCTGCAATAATATTTACAATGCGGAAGGCGGGACGCACATCACAGGATTCAAGACCCAGTTTACAACGACCTTGAATTCCTACGCGCGGGAAATCGGCGTTTTGAAAGAAAAGGACGTTAACTTCACCGGAGCGGATATCCGGAATGGCATGACGGCGGTCATTTCCATCAAGCATCCGGATCCCCGCTTTGAAGGCCAGACCAAGACAAAGCTGGACAATCCGGATGCGGCAAAAGCTGTCGCAAAAGTTACGGCTGAGAAAGTCGTCCTTTATTTTGACCGCAACCTCCCTGTCCTTAAGACGGTTCTGGAATGCGCGGAGCGTTCTGCCAAAATCCGCAAAACAGAGGAGAAGGCAAAAACAAACATGCTGACCAAGCAGAAGTATTCCTTCGACTCCAATGGCAAGCTTGCCAATTGTGAGAGCAGGGACGCTTCCAAATGCGAGATTTTTATCGTCGAGGGTGATTCCGCAGGCGGTTCCGCAAAGATGGCCAGAAACCGGGAATTCCAGGCTATTTTTCCAATCCGCGGCAAAATCCTCAACGTAGAAAAAGCCACGATTGACAAGGTCCTGGCAAATGCCGAGATCAAAGGACTGATCAATGCCTTCGGCTGCGGTTTTTCCGAAGGATACGGCAACGATTTCGATATCAGCAAACTTCGCTATGATAAAATTGTCATCATGGCGGATGCCGACGTCGACGGTGCCCATATCTCTACGCTGCTTCTGACTTTGTTCTACCGCTTCATGCCGGATCTGATTTATGAAGGACATGTCTATATCGCCATGCCGCCTCTGTATAAGACCGTGCCAGCCAAGGGCAAGAGCGAATACCTTTATGACGACCGGGCCCTGGACCGTTACCGTAAAAAACATTCCGGCAGCAAGTTTACTCTGCAGCGGTTTAAAGGTCTTGGCGAAATGGACCCTCAGCAGCTTTGGGACACAACTTTAAATCCTGAGACCCGCCGCATGAGAAGGGTCGAGATTGAAGATGCCCGCATGGCATCTGAAGTAACGGAAATCCTTATGGGAAGCAATGTACCGCCAAGAAAAGAATTCATCTATGAGCATGCCACCGACGCTGCGCTGGACGTGTAACACATAAAATCCCTGGAAGCGGCAGGCTTCGTGAGGACGCAGGGATCTCGCGAAGAATTCCGGCATGTCCCGGATTAACGAACAGGAACACGGGAGCGCATAAGCAGGGGGAATGTGAACGTTCATAAGAAATGCGGGATCTGCGTAAACAGTGAAGCATTCTGAAATACGGTAAGATAACGTATAGCCTCGTAAAGAATTGAGAGACGAATCAGAGAACGAAGGAGCAAAAAACGTGGAAGAGATTATCAGAACCGAATATTCGGAATTGATGCAGAAATCATATATTGATTATGCCATGAGCGTTATCATTGCGCGGGCACTTCCGGACGTTCGGGACGGTCTCAAGCCGGTCCAGCGCCGTACGCTCTACGATATGCAGCAGCTTGGAATCACCTATGATAAGCCTTATCGTAAATCGGCCCGTATCGTTGGAGATACCATGGGTAAATATCATCCCCATGGTGATTCTTCCATCTATGATGCTCTGGTCGTCATGGCACAGGATTTCAAGAAGGGCCAGGTTCTGGTTGACGGACACGGCAATTTCGGATCCATAGAAGGCGACGGCGCCGCAGCCATGCGATATACGGAAGCCCGCCTGGAAAAAATAACCCAGGAGGTTTACCTCAAGGACCTGGACAAAAACACGGTCAACTTCATTCCCAATTTTGATGAAACCGAAAAGGAACCGGAGGTCCTTCCGGTCCGAATCCCCAACATTCTGGTAAACGGATCGGATGGTATCGCCGTCGGCATGGCAACCAGCATTCCGCCCCATAATCTGGGCGAAGTGATTGACGCTGCCAGGGCTTACATTAAGGACGACAGCCTTACGACCAGGCAGATTATGCGCTATATCAAAGGACCGGATTTTCCGACCGGCGGCATCGTTGTGAACAGCGACGAGCTGGAAGAAATTTACGATACCGGTGTCGGCAAGATCCGGGTGCGCGGCAAGGTCCATGTGGAAAAAGGCAAGGGAGGAAAACAGTACCTTGTCATCACGGAAATTCCCTATACCATGATTGGCGCTAATATCGGCAAGTTCCTCAATGATGTGGCCGGACTCGTCGAATCGAGACAGGCTCCGGAGATTACGGATATTTCCAACCAGTCCAATAAAGAAGGTATCCGTATTGTTCTGGAACTCAGGAAAGGCGCGGATACAAAGAGACTGGAAAATCTCCTCTACAAGAAGACCCGCCTGGAGGATACATTCGGCGTCAATATGCTGGCAGTAGCAGAGGGAAGACCGGAAACGCTGAGTCTTCGCCGTGTTCTGGAGTGCTTTACCGATTTTCAGTTCACCCTGACTACCCGTAAATACCAGACGCTTTTAGCCAAAGAGAGAGACAGGCAGGAAATTCAGGAAGGCCTTATCAAGGCGGTCGACCTGATTGACCTGATCATTGAAATTCTCCGCGGCAGCAAGAACCAGCCTCAGGCAAAGGCCTGCCTGATGACGGGGAAGACAGAGGGAATCCGCTTCAAATCGAAAAAAAGTGAAGCAGCAGCCAGAAAGCTTTCCTTTACGGAGAGACAGGCGCAGGCAATTCTCGATATGCGGCTGGCCAAACTGATCGGACTGGAACTGGAAGCGCTATATGCGGACAACGAGGAAACAAGAAAGAAGATTTCGCTTTATGAGGATATTCTCAACAATTATGACTCCATGGCAAAGGTCATTCTGGACGATCTTCTGAAGATAAAAAAGGAATTTGCGCGCAGCAGGAAAACTGAGATTACCAATGCGGAGCCCATTGTTCTGGAAGAGCCGGAGGAAGAAGACTTCGAAGTGGTTTTTCTCATGGACCGCTTCGGCTATGCCAGAGTCGTAGATCCTGCAGTCTACGAGCGGAACAGGGAGGCAGCAGACAGAGAGAACAAGTATATCTTCCGCTGTCTGAACACGGACAAGGTCTCCATTTTCACAGATAAAGGCCAGGTACATACTCTGAAGATCAAGGACCTTCCGCTGACCAAATTCCGTGAGAAAGGTGTTCCGGTTGACAACATCTGCAATTATTCCAGTGCGGAAGAACAGATCGTCTACGTGGCGGCACTGAGCTTCCTTAAGGAACATAAGTTTGTTTTCGCAACCAGACGCGGCATGGTCAAGGTCGTAGAAGGTGCAGAGTTCGACGTAGCCAAGAGAACTGTAGCAGCAACAAAGCTGTCCGATGTAGACGACTGCGTCCTACTCGTCGCTGATGCGGAAAGCGGGGAGAATCTGGTACTGCAGACGAAAGAAGGCTATTTCCTGAAATTCCCGCTTTCAGAAATCCCGGAAAAAAAGAAGGCGGCGATCGGCGTACGCGGCATCCATATGGGAGAGGGCGACGAAGTCGAAGCAGCATACCTTCTCGCTTCCCGTGCCGAATACACCATCACCTACCATGATAAGCCCTACCTGCTCAACAAGCTGAAAGCAGGAAAAAGGGACGGGAAAGGGACGAAAGTGAGAGTTTAAATTATCTTCTTGTAATTTGCGAACATTTATGTATAATAGTTAAAGTGGTCGTGCGACAAGAAATAGTGTCCGCAGGCCATAAGCCGGAATAGCTCAGTTGGTAGAGCACCTCACTCGTAATGAGGGGGTCGTCAGTTCGAGTCTGATTTCCGGCTTTTTTTATGCAAAATTTTTCTGACTCGAATAATCTCTTTTATTTTCCTGCAAAAAATCCCCAATAATCTAATTTTTCCTGCTTTTCATGCAGGATACACAAAAAAGTGTTGCATACTTTGGTGGAATAGTCTTATTATTAAACATAAAGTCTATCCTTGATATCGAGAGACTTTTCTGAAGAATTTCCGGATATCGGAAGGCTTTGCAATAAGATGTTCAGCTTTTTTTACGGAGGGGAGCATGGATCAGAGTAAATGGGAAAAATGGCTTGCTGAGTTAACAGAGACAAGCCGTAGATCAGGCAAGATCGATCTGTCTCTTTATCAGGAATATGATGTAAAAAGGGGCCTGCGTGATTCAAACGGAAAAGGTGTTCTGACCGGACTGACTGAGATCTCCGATGTATGCGGTATTAAGGTGAATGAACAGGGGGAGAGCGGACCTGCCCAAGGACGCCTCTACTACCAGGGCTATAATGTCGAGGACCTGATCGGCGGCAGCAGTCACAGGAGATTCGGTTTTGAGGAAGTCACTTACCTTCTCCTGTTCGGAAAGCTTCCTACGCATGAAGAACTGCATGATTTCATTGATATTCTGTGTGATTTCAGGGAACTGCCGGAAGAGTTTACGCGGGACGTCATTATGAAGTCGCCTTCCAATAATATCATGAATGCTATGGAACGCTGTGTCCTGACGCTTTATTCTTATGATAATAATGCGGAAGATGTTTCCATTGAGAATGTTCTCCGCCAGTCTCTTTCCCTGATAGCAAAAATGCCCCTGCTGGCAGTATACAGCTATCATACCCACCGGCATTACCACCTGGGCCAGGACCTGATCATCCGGAATTCCAGACCGGAGCTGTCGCTTGCGGAAAATCTGCTTCAGATGCTTCACACTGATGGAAATTACACGCAGCTGGAAGCAAAAGTCCTCGATGCGGCCTTGATCCTGCATGCCGAGCACGGCGGCGGCAATAACTCGACTTTTACGACGCATGTCGTTACTTCGACCGGTACGGATACTTATTCTGCTATTGCGGCATCCCTCGGGTCTCTGAAAGGCCCCAAGCATGGCGGTGCCAACAAGAAAGTTCTGGAGATGTTCTCGGATATCAAGGAGCATGTAAGCAACTGGGAGAACGATGACGAGATCCGCGCTTATATGTATAAGCTGCTTGAGAAGAAAGCTTTCGACCATTCCGGTCTGATTTACGGCATGGGCCATGCGGTTTACACTCTGTCTGATCCGCGTGCGGTTATCCTGAAATCCTATGCCAAGAAACTGGCTATTGAAAAAGGACTGGAAGAGGAGTTCACTCTCTATGACAATGTAGAACGGATTGCTAAGGAATGCATGAACGAACGGCTGACGCTTCCCAAGCCGGTCTGCGCAAATGTCGACTTCTACAGCGGCTTCATTTACAGTATGCTCAATTTCCCGATTGAGCTGTTCACACCCATTTTTGCTATAGCCAGAATATCCGGCTGGTCAGCGCACAGAATTGAAGAGATTGTCAGCGGAGGCAAGATCATCCGTCCTGCCTACAAGTATGTAGGACATCACCGCCGTTATGTAGCGCTGGAAGACCGCTTCGAAGCACATAAAGAATAAAAAAATCTTAAGGCCAGATGGAACACTGGCCTTTTTCTATTCTTATTGCCGCAGCGCCTTTTTCAATTCCTGTAGAACGCTGACTTTTTTATATATTTATAGAAAACCGGATTTATTTCATCCCTATTGAACGTATAAGGTACACAAAAAAATATTATGAAAAGAAACGCACCTGTTATTGAATACCTTGCCCTTCTTTCCGGCAAAAATCTGATCCTGGAGAATGACCTTTCCACGACTGATGCAGGGAAAATCACGGTATCCCTTGTTACCTGTGATTCCAGGGAAGTGATACCCGGCTCGGTTTTTATCTGCAAAGGAGCCCATTTTAATGAAAGCTACCTGATAACGGCTGCAGAAAAAGGAGCAGTCCTCTATCTCTCGGAAAAGCGTTATTCTGCCGGTATTCCTGCTCTCATTGTATCGGACGTACGTCTTGCCATGGCCCTCCTTGCCGATTTCTTCTACGGACATCCATCGGGTAAAGTCCGCCTCACCGGGATAACCGGAACAAAGGGCAAGTCCTCGACTGCCTATATGCTGCGGAGCATTCTTGATGCTTATGACAGCAGTACGATCGGCAGGCGTTCCGGTTTAATCTCTACCATTGATACCTACGACGGCATCCGGGAATTTAAATCGCACCTCACGACTCCGGAACCGCTTGAACTTGAGGGAGACCTCTCAAACTGTGCCGATTCCGGCCTTCGCCATGTAACTATGGAGGTTTCAAGCCAGGCCCTGAAGTATAACCGGGTCACCAATGTGGAGTTCGAAACCGGCGTGTTCCTCAACATAGGAAGAGACCATATTTCTCCTGTGGAGCATCCGGATTTTGAAGACTACTTTTTTTCCAAGCTGAAGCTGTTTTCCCAGTCCAGGAATGCCGTAGTAAACCTGGATTCCGACCATGCGGATGAAATTCTGGCTGCTGCAGAAAAGAACAGCTGCAGGATCATTACCTTTTCCCTAAAAGACAGAGCGGCTGATCTTTTCGCAGACGATATTAAAGCTGAAAACAGCGGGAATACCTTCCGCCTGACTTTATCTGAAAAAATGACCGGGCTCTATGCGGAAGCTCTTTCAAGGGAAAAAGATGCCGGCGGGCAGGAAGAAATGAATACCGATTTTCTCTCCATGGCAAAGGAACTTGCCGGGACAGCGGTACATGTTTCCCTGCCCGGCCGCTTCAATGTGGAGAATGCGCTGGCTTCGATTTCTGTTTCTGTCCTCTATGGAGTTCCGGCGTCCTGCATTCGCAGCGCTCTGGCTGAAGTCTCTGTACCGGGCCGTATGGAGGTTTTTGAGAGCCGGGACAGAAAAATCACAGCAGTAGTAGACTATGCCCATAATCAGCTTTCCTTCCGGAATTTATTCCGTACGGTTCGGGAGGAGTATCCTGACCGTACTGTGGTTGCTGTTTTTGGCTGTTCGGGCGGAAAGGCATATGAGCGCCGGGTCCAGCTTCCTACTGTTGCGGCAGAGTACAGTGATATGATTTATGTTACGGAAGACGATCCGGGGGATGAACCGGTATCAAAAATCTGCAGTGAGATTGCTGCCACGCTGGATCGCCTTGGGGCGCCATATGAAATTATTGAAGATCGTGCTGAGGCAGTAAAAGCAGCTTTATCTTACGACAGGAAGCCGCTTGTTGCTGTGATAGCCGGAAAAGGAAGGGATGCCTTTCAGAAACGGGGTACGGAATTTGTCCCTTTCCCTTCCGATGCAGATTATGCAATCGAATTTTTGAAAGCTTATGACAAAGCAGGCTCCGACCGCTGAGCCTGTGTCAGGCAGGACTGATCTGCACGAAAAAAAATGCTGCCTGTCAAGTAAAAATGCTTGACAGAGGTGAATGCCTTGCCGTATGATAGGCACTGTTGGGAAAAAGGGAGAATTCTATGGAAAAATTTGTAGAACAATCCTATCTGTATGATTTTTACGGCGAGCTTCTTACAGAACATCAGAAGCGGATTTATCAGGAAATTGTATTTGACGATTTCTCTGAAGCAGAGGTCGCCAGAGACGAGGGCATTTCGCGCCAGGGCGTGCATGACCTGATGAAGAGATGCCAAAAGACGCTTGAAGATTATGAGAAGCGTCTTCATTTGGTGGAAAAGTTCCTTAAGATCCGGGACAATGTACGCCGGATCCAGGAAATGACAGAACAGGAGCCGGAAACCAATCCCAGGATGAAGGAAATCAGCAGAGTTGCTGCCGGAATTTTGGACGAGATCTGATCTGCCGGCAGGAACTTTGGAAAAGCACGGAACCTGCAAAATCATACGGCAATCTGTTTTTGCTTACCGGAGGAGAAAGAATGGCATTTGACAGCCTTTCCGAAAAACTGCAGAACGTTTTTAAAAAGCTCCGCGGCAAGGGCAGGCTGACTGAGGACGATGTTAAGACCGCCCTGAAGGAAGTCAAGATGGCACTCCTTGAGGCGGACGTAAATTTCCGCGTCGTCAAGGATTTTACCAAACAGGTACAGCAGAAGGCTATCGGAGAGGACGTAATGAACGGCCTCAACCCCGGCCAGATGGTCGTCAAGATTGTCCATGACCAGCTTGTCGAGCTTCTGGGATCCGAGATCACGGAAATTCCGCTCAAGCCCAGCGACCAGATTACGGTCCTCATGATGATCGGCCTTCAGGGTGCCGGAAAAACTACCACAGCCGCCAAGCTTGCCGGAAAGCTGAAAGCCAAAGGAAGGAAACCTCTTCTGGCTGCCTGCGACGTATACAGACCGGCTGCGATCAAACAGCTGCAGGTCGTCGGAAGTCAGGTCGGCGCGGAAGTTTTTTCTATGGGAGATAAAAACAGCCCTGTCGATATTGCAAAAGCTGCGGTAGAGCATGCGAAGGCCCACGGCGAAAACGTGGTCATTCTGGATACGGCAGGCCGTCTGCAGATTGACGAAGCCATGATGGAAGAACTTCAGAATATCCGCGCCAATGTGGATGTGACCTTCTCCATACTGGTCGTAGATGCCATGACCGGACAGGAAGCAGTCGACGTAGCTAAAGCATTCCAGGACAAGGTCGGCATCGACGGCGTGATCCTGACCAAGCTGGACGGCGATACCAGAGGCGGCGCAGCGCTTTCCATCAAAGCAGTCTGCGGCAAGCCGATTCTATACGCCGGCATGGGCGAGAAACTTTCAGACCTTGAACCTTTCTATCCGGACCGTATGGTTTCCAGAATACTGGGTATGGGAGATGTCCTTTCTCTGATTGAGAAAGCCCAGGAGAATGTCGATGCCGAGAAGGCAAAAGCGCTGGAGGAAAAGGTTAAGAAAGCTACGTTCGGCTTTGATGATTATCTGGATAGCATGGAGCAGATGAAGAGCATGGGCGGCATCTCCAGTGTACTGGGCATGATGCCCGGCATGACCGGCGGCAAGATGAAAGACATCGAGAGCATGGTTGATGAGAAAGATCTGGCCAGAAAAGAGGCTATGATCAAATCCATGACTCCGGAAGAGCGTGCCAACCCGGATATCCTGAACCAGCAGAGACGGGCAAGAATTGCCAGGGGTGCAGGGGTGACCCTGCAGGACGTCAACCGCTTTGTCAAGCAGTTCGAACAGGCAAGAAAGCTTATGAAGCAGATGCCCGGAATGATGAAAAAAGGCAAGCGCCGCGGAGGCTTTGGCGGTATGGGCGGCCTTGGCGGAATGAAGCTTCCGTTTTAAATTTGACCGAAGGCGGCCTGTTTTCAATTTGGTAATAAGCTTGAAAAAAATAAGCTTTTACATATATTTTTTTATTAATAAATTTGGAGGAAAGAAAAAATGGTTAAGATTCGTCTTAGAAGAGTAGGAAAGAAGAAAGCACCGGAATACAGAATTATCGTAGCAGATATCACTTCCCCGAGAGACGGCCGTTTCATCGAGGAGATCGGTACCTACAATCCCAACGTTGAGCCGGCGGCTGTAAAAGTAAACGTTGAGGCTGCAGAGAAATGGCTTAAGAACGGAGCGCAGCCGACGGATGTCGTTGCAAGACTCTTCAAGAATGAGGGCATCACCAAATAATATTTCACGGAGGGAACGAAATGAAAGAGTTGGTAGAAGTTATTGCCAAAGCTCTTGTCGATCATCCGGACGAGGTGGTGGTTACCGAATCCCAGGAGGGCGGTGAAGTCATCGTTGAACTGAAAGTTGCTCCCGAAGATATGGGCAAGGTGATCGGAAGGCATGGACGCATTGCCAAAGCAATCCGTTCTGTAGTAAAAGCAGCTTCCTTCAGAGCTGAACAGAAAGTTTCTGTAGAAATAGTTGAATAAAAAAGTTTTGACAGCGGCCGGATCTATCTGACCGCTGTCGGCTTATTTAAGGGTAAAAGATCTTGGAAAAAATGTTAAAAATAGGCGTTCTGACCAGTCCGCACGGTATTAAAGGCGAAATGAAAGTATATCCGACGACGGACAGCGCGGAGCGTTTCCGGGACTTGGAGAAAGTGACCGTAATGCGGCACGGCGCCGGTACTGAAATGAAGGTTGAAGGGGTGCGCTTCTTCAAAAATATGGTCATCCTGAAACTTTCCGGAATTCCGGACCGAAATACGGCAGAGGAATACCGTCGCTGCGACCTCATGATTCCGCGGGAAGACGCTGTGAAGCTGGAAGAAAACCAGTATTTTGTCGGCGATCTGATCGGCATGAAGGTTTTTACCGAAAATGGTGAGGAATTCGGCCTTCTCTATGATATCATAGAGACAGGCGCTAATGATGTATATGTGATAAAAACTGCCAAGTACGGCGATGTCATGCTCCCTGCAATCAAAGACTGCATCCTGGACGTTGACCCGGAGCAGGGAAGGATGAAAGTGCATCTGCTTCCCGGCCTGGTCGATCTATGATCAGACAGAGATGCGGCTATGCTTTTTTTAGCAGACAGGAAGAAAGGGCAGAGTGATGCGCGGCCCTCTTGACGGATACTTTGGCGGATATAGAAAGCAGGGATCATTATGAAGAAATGTCCATATTGCGGCAGGGAACTGGAGGACGAAGCCAGAGCCTGTGATAATTGCGGACGGCCTTTTCCGCAGCCGGCAGATGAAAAAGAAGCTGCTTCTTTCAGCGGCGCAAAGAAAACGGAAGAAGAACAGCTTGAAACTGCAGAAACAGGCTTTGATCGTGACGGCAGCAGGGACAGCCGGGAAAACCGGAATCCAAACCAGGGCGGCCGGAACCCAAACCAGGGCGGCTGGGATCCCAATCAGGGCGGCTGGAATCCAGACCGGGGCGGCTGGAATCCAAACCAGGGCGGCTGGAATCCAAACCAGGGCGGCTGGAATCCAAACCAGGGCGGCTGGAATCCCAATCAGGGCGGCTGGAATCCCAATCAGGGCGGCTGGGATCCCAGTCAGGGACAGGATTCCGGGAATTATGGCAGGCAGGCCAGGAATAACCCGTTTGCGGTAGCTTCTATGGCAATCGGAATCGCCGGTATCTTCTTCCAATGGTTCATTCCGTTTATCTCTGTCATCGCAGTCGGACTGGGGATCGCAGCCCTTTTTCAGATAAAGAACAGCAGGGGCGTGGACAAGGGAAAAGGTTATGCAATCACCGGTATTGTACTGGGAGCCGGTGTAACGGTGATATATTTTATCCTGATGATGGTTGCCGTCCGTATGATGCAGACGCCTGAATTCTCACAGTATATGCGGGAATTCATGAAGGAATATGAGTCTGTACTTGGAGGATCTTCCGCATCCTCTGCAAGTGATGCGCTTTTTTCTCTGATCAGGGGACTGAAATTATGAGCGCGGCTATGAATTACTGCGTCCTGACGCTCTTTCCGGAGATGATCAGTCAGGCAGCAGGAACCAGTATCCTGGGAAAGGCGATCGACAAAGGAGTGATCAGTCTTTCTACTGTTAATATCCGGGACTACGCGCAGAATAAATTCAACAGGGTAGACGATTATCCTTACGGCGGCGGTGCAGGCATGGTTATGGAGGCGGAACCGGTCTACCAGGCAGTATGCGAAGCGAAAAGGAAGGTCGGAGAAGACGCAAGAGTGGTCTATCTGACTCCGCAGGCAAAGGTCTTTACCCAGACAAAAGCGGAGAGCCTTGCGAGGGAAAATAAACTCATCCTGCTTTGCGGCCATTATGAAGGAATTGACGACAGAGTGCTGCAGGAAGTCGTTACCGATTATGTTTCCATCGGCGATTATGTCCTTACGGGCGGGGAACTGGGCGCCCTGGTCGTTATGGATGCGGTTTCCCGCTTTGTTCCGGGTGTTCTTGGCAACGAAGAATCCTCACAGTTTGAATCCCTGCAGGACAGCCTGCTGGAGTACCCCCATTACACAAGACCGACTGAATGGCATGGAAGGAAGGTGCCGGACGTTCTTCTTTCCGGAGACCACAGCAAGGTGGAAGAATGGCGTATGCAGCAGTCCATGCTCCGGACAGAAGAACGAAGACCGGATCTTTTGAAGGGGCATTACAGGGTATCACTGATGCGTTATGGAGAAGAAAAAGAAGACGGAAGTCATAGCCTGATCGAAGCAATGACCAGACACGGGCAGTTTCTGGACTACTCGAGGAAAAAACTGCAGAAGCATGAGCGGAGGCTCTCTGCGAACGATCTTGCTGTTTTTGACCTGGAAAGCTTTCATGAGGCAGAGATTCCCTGCGAGGAAATCTTCCGCAATCTCTACGGAAACCATTCGCCCTGTATTCTGGCAGGCACGAATGGGGACAAGAAAACGGTGGAACAGGGCAGTTTCCCGGCGTTTCTGGCAAAACGGGGCTTTGATGTTCTGAAGTACATCGATCTGACGCAGCAGGAGACCATCGATCAAGCGCTTCGGATCAGGGAAATGATGGAAGACCGTATCAGAATGATATAAGGAACAGTGACAGATCGGATGAATGACTGTCGGAACAGGACGGGAACCGATACCCGATTCGCTTAAAAAACTGCTTGCATTTTAAAGGAACAGAACATATAATATATTGGTCTGTGGCAGGAGTGCTGCAGTGATGGTCCTCTGTCACGTTTATCGGTGATATCGAACATCCGAATAGAGCGTTCGCATGAAGCGGAAGGTCTTTAAAATTTCTGAAGACTTGCGGACAGCGTTATATAAAGGAGAGATAGAAATGCAGGAAATTATCCAGAAGATTGAACAGGCTCAGCTGAAAGAGGACGTTCCCGAATTCCGTGTCGGCGATACCGTTAAGGTATACGGCAAGATCAAAGAGGGAAACCGTGAAAGAATTCAGGTTTTCGAAGGAATCGTAATGAAGAAGCAGGGCGGCAGCAGCCGTGTGACCTTTACCGTTCGCAAGATTTCAAACGGTGTAGGCGTCGAGAAGACCTGGCCGCTTCATTCTCCCAATGTTGAGAAGATTGAAGTTGTACGTCAGGGTAAAGTAAGACGTGCTAAGCTGAACTATCTGAGAAACCGTACAGGAAAGGCAGCTACCAAGGTAAAAGAGGTTATGCGCTGATAAAAGGTCGGTTTCATAAAGGATATGAACCTATTGAGAGGGAGCCCCATTTCAGAATGGAGCTCCCTCTCAGTCTATTAAGATTTTTTGGACAAAAGGAGACGCAAATGGCTGATACAATACAATGGTATCCCGGTCATATGACAAAAGCCCGCCGCGATATGCAGGAGGACCTGAAGGCCGTTGACCTGATCATCGAGCTGGTCGACGCCCGGATACCGCAGTCCAGCCGGAATCCGGACTTAAAGAGCATGGGCCAGGGAAAGGCGCGCGTATTGATTCTCTGCAAGGCGGACCTGGCTGACGAGGCTGCGACAAAGCAATGGATGGAATACTATATCCGGGAAGGATACCAGGTCCTCACGGCGGACGTCCGCAGCAAAGCAGGGCTCAAGGACCTGAAAAAAATACTGGATGCAGCCACGAAGGAAAAGCGTGAGCGCGATAAGAAGCGGGGCATGAAGGAGCGCCCGGTCCATGGCATGGTCGTGGGCATTCCCAATGTTGGAAAATCGACTTTTATCAATACGCTTTCCGGCAGGACGTCCGCAAAAACAGGCAATAAGCCGGGCGTTACGCGCGGAAAGCAGTGGATTCATCTGGGAAAGCAGATGGACCTGCTGGATACGCCCGGAATCCTGTGGCCTAAATTTGATGATATGGAGATAGGCAGGAAGCTTGCAGCCATTGGCTCCGTTAAGAACGAAGTTCTCAATATAGAAGAACTTTCTCTTTACCTGATCGGCTTCCTGAAGGAACATTATGCGGGCGTTCTGACAGAACGCTACGGCATTGATGAAAATACAGACGCTCCCGGCATTCTGGAGGCGATTGCGGAGCACAGGAAGTGTCTGGCTAAAGGCGGGGAACTGTCACTGGAGAAGGCAGCGGCTATTCTGCTGGATGAATTCCGCTCCGGCAAACTGGGACGGATCAGTATGGAGCGGCCGGAACTGGGTTAGAAGGGGAGCCTTATGACTAAAAAAGAAGAAGCAGAGCAGAAGCGCCGGGCACGCCTAAAAAAAGAACAAGAACGGGTAGAAGAACTCTGCCATTTTGAAAAACTTTACTGGAAGGAATACCCATATATAGCAGGAATCGATGAGGTTGGCAGGGGCCCTTTTGCAGGTCCTGTCATGACTGCAGCGGTTATTCTTCCGCCGGACTGCCGGATCATGCACATCAATGATTCGAAGAAGCTTTCGCCGAAAAGACGTGAAGAGCTTTATCTGGAAATAAAGGAGAAGGCTCTTGCGATTGGGATCGGAAGAGTGGAACCGGATGAAATAGACTGCATCAATATTCTGCAGGCTACTTATAAAGCCATGCGGGAAGCTGTCAGCAAACTGGAGATCCCGCCGGACATGCTGCTGATCGACGCCGTGCATATCCCGGAGCTGGATATCAAACAGGTTTCCATTGTAAAAGGAGATGCCAAAAGCCAGTCCATTGCGGCAGCATCCATCATTGCCAAGGTGACAAGGGACCATATCATGGAAGAATACGATAAGATTTATCCCGGCTATGAATTTGCAGCCAATAAAGGTTATGGTACTGCTGCGCATATCCGCGCACTTAAGGACATGGGACCCTGTCCGATCCATCGGAAGAGTTTCATACATAACTACGTAAACACCCTGTAAGTAAATTGAAAGGCTGAAAAGAAAGAACAGGATACGCGGAAAAGATATGCCCCGAAATACAAGAAAGTTAGGAACGGAATACGAACAGCTTGCCGCAGCCTATCTGGAAGAAGAAGGAATGCATATTCTGGAACACAGCTTTCGGTGCAGGTTCGGTGAGATCGATCTGGTGGCGGACGACCTTGGCACCCTGGTCTTTGTCGAAGTGAAATACCGGATCGGGGTCGGGGCAGGAAGCCCGGAAGATTCGGTAACGTATCGGAAACAGCGGACCATATCGAAAGTTTCAGATTATTACCGTCTGAAAAAACAGATTCCGGATGATGTGCCATGCCGTTATGACGTAGTAGCTATTGATGGAAACGAGATCAGGCACATCCGGGATGCCTTCTGGTATACAATATAAAGGAAGCGGCCTGCCATAAGAGGCAGACCGCTTCCCCAAATGCACCAGCCAAGTGACTGTCCCTTTGGCAGGTTTTTACTGCACTTTTTCTTCTTTCAGCCGGCGAAGAAGCTTGTTGATCTTGTAGGTGTTGTCCCGGACCTTATTGATCGAGACGTCGTGGTTGAGGGCATCTATGATGTTGGCCATGTATTTTCCCATTTTTGCGGATGCATACCAGGGACGGTCCAGAAGTTCCTGCGGCTGATAAATCAGGTTCGTAGAGATTACTTTATCGATGATTCCCTTTTCATAGTATTTGTCGAACTTCTCCAGACCTTCCGTAAAGAGACCGTACGTTACGCATACAATGACGCGGGAAGCCCCGCGCTGCTTGAGCTGGGAAGCTACGTCCAGCATGCTTCCGCCGGATGATATCATATCATCGATGACGATACAGGTCTTGCCTTCCACAGGCGCGCCGAGAAATTCGTGAGCGATGATGGGATTTTTGCCATTGACGACATGAGCATAATCCCTGCGTTTATAGAACATTCCCATATCGACGCCGAGTACATTCGAAAAGTATACGGCACGGCTCATGGCGCCCTCATCCGGGCTGATGATCATGAGCTTATCTTTGCCGGTATCCAGGCCTTTAAAGCTTTTAAGCAGGGCTTTGAGAAACTGGTAAGTAGGGAAGAAGTTTTCGAAGGAAGTTAAAGGAATTGCGTTTGCCACGCGCGGGTCGTGGGCGTCGAAGGTAATGATATTGGATACGCCCATACTGACCAGCTCACGAAGACAGGCAGCGGCATCCAGAGATTCGCGTCTGCTGCGCTTATGCTGACGGCTTTCGTAGAGGAAAGGCATGATAACGTTGATCCGGTGACAGGCGCCGATCGTCGCATCGATAATACGCTTCAGGTTTTGGTAATGATCGTCCGGAGACATATGGTTCTCATTGCCGAACGCATTGTAGGTAATGGAATAATTGCAGACGTCGACGATTAGAAAAAGATCTGCGCCGCGCACGGATTCCAGAAGAGTTCCCTTCGCTTCCCCGCTGCCGAAGCGAGGACATTCGCAGTCGAGAAGATAGCTGTCTTCGAGATAGCCAAACGCGTTTTTTTTCGCAGGATAGTCCTTGCAGATTCCCTTACGGTAGTCCACGATGAACTTGTCTACAGTTTTTGCCAGATCTTCACATCCGGGAAGAGCGACAATCTTCAAAGGAGCAAGGGGAAGTGCTTCGCCTAAGAGATTGGTTTGTGCCATCAGTTTTCTCCTGTAAGATGTAATTTTTTTTTGGCCCTCAAGGATAAAAACCGGTCAGACCATGCGTCGAATTTGTTATAACATGTCAAATATGTAAAGTCAACGTAAAGCGGACAAGGATAAAATGTCTGTGTACATTCGCGCACAGGCAAGTTTATAATAAGGATTATGAGTGAGAGATACAGACATATCGTACAGAAAACAGAACCGGGAAGCATAGCGGAAGAAATGGAGATTGAACCGGGCGACCGGCTGATATCCATAAACGGAAAGGAAATCGAAGATATCTTCGACTACCGCTTCCTGCAGGATGATACAGAACTGACTGTCCTGATCCGAAAACCATCCGGCGAGGAGTGGGAACTGGATATTGAGAAGGACGAGGACGAGGATCTGGGCATCACCTTTGAAAACGGCCTTATGGATGATTACAGGTCCTGCAGCAACCGCTGCATGTTCTGCTTCATTGACCAGATGCCGCCGGGCATGCGCGATACCCTTTATTTTAAGGATGACGACTCCAGACTGTCCTTTCTGCAGGGAAATTACGTAACTCTGACCAATATGAGCGACAGGGACATCGACCGCCTGATCGCTTACCGGATGGAACCGATCAACATATCCATTCACACGACGAATCCGGAGCTCAGAGTAAAAATGCTGTCCAACCGTTTTGCGGGGGACGTTTTTTCGAAAATCCGGAAGCTGGCGGATGCAGGAATTGAGATGAATGCCCAGATCGTGCTCTGCAAGGGCGTGAACGACGGCGCGGAGCTGGACCGGACCCTGTCCGATCTGGAGGCCTACCTGCCTGCTATGAAGAGCGTGGCAATCGTTCCGGTCGGCCTGACAAAATACAGGGATGGACTTGTCCGGCTGGACCCGTTCGGGCAAGAAGACGCAGAAGAACTGATCGATCAGGTCACCCGGTGGCAGGGTTATTATAAGAGAAAATATGACGTTCACTTCGTGCAGGCATCGGACGAGTGGTATCTGCTTGCAGGACGGGACCTGCCGCCGGAAGAATATTACGATGGTTTCCTGCAGCTGGAGAACGGCGTGGGCATGCTGAGACTTCTCGGGATGGAAGTGGACCGGAGACTGGCGGAGCTTGGCGGGGGGAGTGAGGCTCCCGGACACGAAGAGCAAAGCGGAGGGATGGATCATAAGAAAAATACCGCCGCCATGAACCTCTTGACCAGGCGCGTTTCCATAGCTACCGGAGTTCTGCCGGCACATTTTCTGGGAGAACAGCTGGATAAAATCCGTGCCTGCTGTCCGGGGCTGGAAATCATGCTTTACCCGATCATCAATCACTTTTTCGGAGAAAGGATTACTGTTTCCGGCCTGGTCACAGGGCAGGACCTGACCGCACAGCTTAAGGGGCAGGACCTGGGGGACCAGCTGATCATTCCCTGCAATATGCTGCGGTCCGGAACAGAGGTTTTTCTGGATGACATGACCGTTTCCGATATTGAGAAAGAACTTGGAATCTCCATCCGTGTAACAGAACCGGAGGGAGCCTCCCTTGTCAATGCTGTTCTTGGCAGAAAAGAGGGAGAAGTACATAGAAGGAGACAAAAATATGAGTAAACCGATCGTCGCGATCGTCGGCCGGCCGAATGTTGGAAAATCTTCCCTTTTCAATGCGCTTGCCGGCGAACGCATTGCCATTGTCAAAGATACGCCGGGCGTCACAAGAGACCGTATCTATACGGACGTCACCTGGCTCAACTATTCCTTTACCCTGATTGATACCGGCGGTATCGAACCGGACAGCAAGGATGTCATCCTGTCGCAGATGAGAGAACAGGCAATGATCGCGATTGAGACTGCCGATGTCATTATTTTCATGACGGACGGACGCCAGGGACTTGTCGATACCGACCATCAGGTCTGCGACATGCTGCGCAAGAGCAAGAAACCGGTCGTGCTTGCGGTCAATAAAGTTGACAATTATAAAAAACAGCAGATGGATGTGTATGAGTTTTATAATCTCGGTATTGGAGAGCCTTATCCTATTTCAGCAGAAGGCAGGCAGGGAATCGGCGATCTTCTGGATGCCGTAACCTGTCAATTCCCGGAACGGTCAGGCGGGGCAGAAGAGGATAAGAGGCCCAAGATTGCGATCGTAGGCAAACCGAACGCGGGAAAGTCCTCGATCGTCAACCGGCTTTTGGGCGAGAACCGCGTCATTGTATCAGATATAGCGGGAACGACGCGGGACGCTATCGACACGCCGGTGGTCCGCAATGGCAAGGAATACGTTTTTGTCGATACAGCGGGACTGCGCAGAAAATCAAAGATCAAGGAAAGCCTGGAGCGTTATTCCATCATCCGTACTGTAACGGCAGTGGAAAAATGCGATGTTGCTGTTCTTGTCATAGATGCAGACCAGGATATTTCCGAACAGGACGCTAAGATAGCGGGAATTGCTCATGAGCGTGGCAAGGGTCTGATCGTTGCGGTCAATAAATGGGACCTGATTGAGAAAAACGATAAGACCATGCAGGAATTTACCAAGAAAATCCGCACCATTCTTCCATTTGCGGACTATGCCAAGCTGCTTTTTCTTTCTGCAAAAACAGGACAGAGGCTGCCGAAGCTTTTCGATGCTATAGAAGAAGTAATCGAAAACCAGAACCGCAGAATTGCGACAGGAGTGCTCAACGATGTCCTGACAGAGGCTGTTACCATGCAGCAGCCGCCTTCTGACAAGGGACGGCGTCTTAAGATTTACTATATGACGCAGGTATCGGTAGAACCGCCGACCTTTGTCATCTTTGTCAATGATAAGAAGCTGATGCATTTTTCCTACCAGAGGTATATTGAAAACCGCATTCGTGATACCTTTGAGTTCTCGGGAACGGTCATTCATTTTATCATCCGGGAGCGCAGCGAGAAGGACCAGTAAACGAAAGTAGAAAGGCAATGATATGACACGAGTTATCTGCCTGCTTATCGGTTATGCTTTTGGAATTTTTCAGACCGGATATTTTTATGGTATGAGCAAAGGCATCGATATCAGGACAAAGGGAAGCGGAAACGCGGGCACGACAAATACGCTTCGAACGCTGGGACTCAAGGCGGGATTGATCACGATGGCAGGAGACGTAGGAAAGGCGATTCTGGCTATTTTTCTGACCTGGGCTATTTTTCATGGCTCAAAGCCGGAACTGTTTCCTCTGCTTAAAATCTGGACAGGAGCCGGCGTCGTGCTTGGACATGACTATCCTTTTTATATGAAGTTTAGGGGAGGAAAAGGCATTGCTGCGACGGCGGGAACCGTCATCGCCTTCGGTGACCTGCGGCTGATTGTTCTCTGCGCCGCACTTTTCCTTGTTACATTTTTTACAACCCATCTTGTATCACTGTGTTCCATTCTCCTGTCCTGCGGATTCCTGATCGGAATGATCATTCTCGGACAGATGGGAGTTTATCCTATGGGTCAGAGCCTTCTGATAGAAATGTACCTGATCCAGGCAGCGCTGACTTTCCTTGCAGTCTACAGGCACAGGTCCAATGTCGGACGCCTGCTGGCAGGGAAAGAGAGGAAAACTTATCTGACCAGGAAATCAGACAGCTGACCGTAGGAGCCTGACGGCTGACCATGGGGTATTTTTTGAAGAATGCCGCAATCGGTCAGAGATCAGTTCCGAGAACGAAAAATGATATCAGATAGGATTTGAAAAATAGGGAGCAATCACATGACGGAAGTATCTATTATCGGGTCCGGAAGCTGGGGAACGGCACTGGCCTGGCTTCTTGGCAATAACGGTCACAGGGTAACGCTTTGGTCCAGGAAGCAGGAGACCACGGACAGCCTGGCAAAGTATCATCAGAATATCGATAAGCTTCCCGGCGTAATCCTTCAGGACGACGTCGTTTTTACAAGTGATCTGGAGCTGGCACTTAAAGATAAGGATATGATCGTTCTGGCAGTCCCCTCTTCAGGAGTCCGGTCCACGTCGGCGCGAATGGCTCCTTTTATTGGCGGCGGTCAGCTGATCGTCAGCGTGGCAAAAGGAATTGAAGACGGAAGCCTGATGACTATGACGGAGATCATTGAAGAAGAAATTCCGAATGCCGACGTGGCAGTCCTGTCCGGACCCAGCCATGCTGAAGAAGTAGGGAGGGGGCTTCCGACTACGATTGTAGCAGGTGCTCACAGCAGGGAAAGCGCCGAGAAGGTGCGGACATTTTTCGTGAGCCCGGCTTTCCGCGTATATACCAGCTCCGATATGAAGGGCATTCAGATCGGAGGGGCGCTCAAGAATGTGATCGCTCTTGCCGCGGGTACTGCGGATGGACTTGGCTACGGAGACAATACCAAGGCTGCCCTGATCACAAGAGGGTCGGCAGAAATGGCAAGGCTTGGCAGGGCAATGGGCATTCGCATGCGTACCATATACGGTCTGTCCGGGATTGGAGATCTGATCGTTACCTGCGCCAGCGTTCACAGCCGCAACCGGAGGGCGGGATTCCTTATGGGACAGGGAAAAACGCCGAAGGAGGCAATGGAGGCAGTCCGACAGGTAGTAGAGGGCGTGCATTGCGCACAAGCAGCCCACAGGCTTGCCGAACATTACGGGGTTGAGATGCCGATCGTCGATGAAGTGTGCAAGGTGCTGTTTGAAGAGAAAAATCCCCGCCAGGCAGTGACGGACCTTATGAACCGGTCCGGCAAGGACGAGGTTGGAGATTTTTAAAAATAATAGAATTCATCAACGCAAATACATCAGGTGTCGTATAATTTTATGAAAGTTTTTGAGATTGCCTGCGATGCCCATCTTTACTTTGACCGGAGAATGACCCTATAATAATTTGGCTGAAGAAATTTAAGCTTTGCTTTCGGTACTGGGGTCGGCCGGCTGATTCACCGGAAACGCTGTTCCCCAAAAAAGATGCGGAAGGCAGCAGCATATCGATTTTTTTTCTGCTGTTTTTTCATCATGATAGAATATTGAAGAGTCGGAGGATAAAGAAATGCATGAATTAAGAGATGAAAACGGAAACCTGATCCCGCACGGCGGACATGATCATCATCATGACCATGACCACGGTGAGAAAAAAGATGCAACGCTTGCCCTTCTGTCCTATATGGTCGATCATAACCGGCATCATGCAGCCGAGCTGTCTGATATGGCAGGTGAGATCAGCGGCAAGGGAATGACTGAAGTGGCAGACCTCATGAAGGAAGGCGTTGCCGAACTTGAAAAGGGCAACGAGCTTCTGGCCAAAGCCCTGGAGCTTTATAAGAGCCGGAAAAAGGAGGATTGATTCGAATGTGCCTCGCAACAGTATATAAGGAAAATACAGATTCCGTCGTTATGGAGAATACAGCCAGGATCGACGTAGACGGAGAGTATCTGGTCATCAGTGACATTCTGGGTGAAGAGACCAGGATTAAGGCCTCCATTCAAATGGTAGACCTGGCAAACAGCGTCGTCAGACTGAAAATAGATGAATAAGAAAAAATTGTAATTTTTTCAGACAGAAATTCTATACAGTCTGGAAGATCGTGTTAAAATTACTCACATAAACGAACTTTTCATTTCGTGCAAAACGCTGATTTTGTAAATGACTACAAAAATGTATAGAAAATAATACAAATGGGGCGGGATTTTTACTTGAAATCCCGCCCCTTTTCTGTTACATTTTTAACAGACTTTAATCTTCTCAGATTTTGCAGTTTTTGAGAAGAATATCCAGATCCATGTGTGAGGTGGACACGCGGACCGGGATAAAAAAGAACCATTTTCTTTTTTTTAAATCATCAGGAGGACATGATGGCTGAATTTAAATTGACGTCTTTCGCCGAGATTGAGGCGGAGACCGAGCGTCTGCTCGAAACCGGCAAACAGGTTGGCGCGGATTCCTACCAGCAGCGAGTTAAGAACCAGAATCCCCATTGTAAGTTCGGCGAGCAGGGCATCTGCTGCCGTATCTGTACCATGGGTCCCTGCCGTATCACCCCCAAAGCGCCGAGAGGCATCTGCGGCTGTGACGCGCATGGAATCGTAGCAAGAAACTATGTCCGTTTTACTGCCGGCGGAGCTGCTACGCACTCGGATCACGGCCGTTCAATCTGCTATACCCTTTATCATGCTGCACCGGAAGGCCCTTATAAGGTAAAGGATCCGGACAAGCTGGTTCGCATTGCAAAAGAATGGGGCATGAGGACCAAAGGCGTCGATATTTATGATCTGGCCCACAAGGTTGCCTATAAGGCACTGGAAGAGTATGGCAAGGTAGAAGGTTATCAGAGATGGACCAACCGCGCTGAGAAACATACCCAGGAACTGTGGGACAAGGCTGATATCAGACCGAGAGCAGTTGACCGTGAGGTTTCCTGGTCTATGCATATGACCCATATGGGATGCTCCTCTGAGGCTTCCGCTCTGATCAAGCATTCCTTAAGATCCGGCCTATCTGACGGCTGGGGCGGTTCTATGGCAGGTACGGAACTTTCCGATATCCTGTTCGGCACGCCAAAGCCCATTGATACCGAAGCCAATCTTGGCGTTATGCAGGAAGAAAACGTCAACATCGTCGTTCACGGACATGATCCGAGCCTTTCCGAACTGATCTGCGACTATGCGGAAGATCCTGAGATGATCGAGCTTGCAAAAGCAAACGGCGCAAAGGGAATCACGGTTTCCGGCGTCTGCTGTACTTCAAACGAAGTAGCTATGAGACGAGGCATTCCGATGGCAGGAAACTTCCTGCAGCAGGAGAACGTTGTGCTGACCGGCGCCTGCGAAGCAATTGTCGTTGATGTACAGTGTATCTTCCCGGCATTGGGACCGCTGTCCAAGTGCTTCCATACCAAGTTCATCACGACTTCTCCGATTGCCAGAATGCCTGACTCTGACTTTATCGAGTTCAACGAAGGCAATGCTGCAGAGAAGGCAAAACAGATTGTCGCGCTTGCCTGCAACAACTTTAAGAACCGTAAGCCGGAGCTTGTCCATATCCCGAAGATGAAATCCAAGGCGACTGTCGGCTACTCTGTAGAAGCGATCAAGAGCCAGCTGAACGTTGTCTGCAACTCTCAGGTAGATCCTATGGATACGCTGAAGCCTCTGGTAGACTGCCTTAAGTCCGGCGTTATCCGCGGTGCTGTCGCTATGGTAGGCTGCAACAACCCGAGAGTCCGTCCGGATGAGAACCATATCGGACTGATGAAGAAACTGATCGAGAATGATATTATCATCGTAGCTTCCGGATGCTCCGCGCAGGCTGCTGCCCGCGTAGGACTGATGGATAAAGACGCAAAAGCACTCTGCGGAACCGGCCTGGCTACCGTATGCGGACTTGCTGATATTCCGCCTGTCCTTCACATGGGATCCTGCGTTGACATTTCCCGTATGATGATCCTGGTATCTGATCTGGCTAAGCAGTGGGGAATCCACGTTTCCCAGCTGCCGGTAGTCGGATGCGCACCGGAGTGGATGTCTGAGAAAGCTGTATCTATCGGAAACTACGTCGTAGCAACCGGTATCGATACTTACCTTGGCGTTGAGCCGCCGGTAACAGGATCTTCTCAGGTCGTTGACCTTCTGACAAACGGCGTCCGTGAGTGGGTCGAGGCTGCGTATACCTTCGATACCAACCTCAATAGCCTGGGCGACAAGATGATTGCCAGAATCGAAGAGAAGAGAAGTGCCCTCGGCATCTGACCTTCGGAATGATAATTTTTCTGAAAAAAGCGGAATATGAAGGCATAAAGAGACACAGGTATACGTTTTTGAACCCGGAAGACATCCTTTGAGATTTTTATAAAATTGCAAAAAAGGTTTGGATACTTTTCACGAAATACCTGCAATTATGCCTGCATCAGGCTGTAAAAAATTATAAAAGCAGTGAAAAAACTTTGGGCAGCCTGACCATTTTTGATGGAAAGGCTGCTCGAAGTATGTTAAAATTATTGAAAGTGGTGTAATTTATGAAGATTGCCGTAACAGGGAAGGGCGGAGTAGGAAAAACTACGTTCGCTGCTACCATTGCCAGAATGTACGGTGAAGAAGGCAAGAATGTTCTTGCAGTCGACGTCGACCCGGATGCCAATCTGGGCCTCGCTCTGGGATTTACGGAAGAAGAACTGGACCAGATCACTCCCATTACCAAGATGAGAAAGATGATCGAAGAACGCACTATGATTGACGAGGACTCCAAGTTCTATCGTTTGAATCCCAAGGTAAGCGATCTTCCGGAAAAGTATGCGAGAGAGAAGAACAAGGTAAGGCTTCTCCTGCTCGGTACGGTGGATACAGCCGGCAGAGGCTGCGTATGTCCTGAGAATGTTATTCTCAAGAGGCTGATCTCCCATCTGATCCTCAGAAGCGACGACGTTGTCGTCATGGATATGGAAGCAGGGCTCGAGCATCTGGCAAGAGGGACAACAGAAGGTATGGACGCTTTCATCGTGGTCATTGAACCGGGTGAAAGAAGTATCCAGACCTATAAAAATGTCAAAAGACTGGCGGAGCAGATGGGATGCCGTCAGGTTTTTGTCGTTGCGAACAAGATCAGTTCTGAAAAGGACGAGGAGTTCGTAAAGTCGAAGATTCCGGGAGAAGATCTTCTGGGCTTCATTCATTATGATACCGAGATCATGGACGCGGACCGTTCGGGAAGTTCGCCTTATGATTTCAGTAAGTCGCTGTTGAGCGAGGTGGGCTCAATCAAGCGCAAAATAGATGCTCTAAACGTAACAGAAGCTTAATCTAAGCGGAGGGTAATGACATGACACTTTTTGATGTAATTTTTAAAGGCAACGATGCGGTTTACGGCCTTACAGAAGGTGCTATCAACGACGCTATCGCGAAATACGGTGAAGATCAGGCAGTATCATTCCCGAATACAGCCTACAGCATTCCCTGTTTCTATGCGGTATCCGGCCAGAAGATCAGCACTCTGAAAGAGATGAAGGAAGGCCTGAACGTAATCAAGACCCTGATGGGAAGAGAGCAGAATCTTCATGACGGACTTTTCTCCGGCGTTGCTACAGCTCTTCTTGCAGAGTTTATCGAAGCACTGAAGTATATGAACGGCGCACAGCCTTACGATGCTCCCTGCGCAGGACATCTTCCGGATGCAGCCATCCGTGAGCTGGGTGTACCGCTTGTAACCGGCGATATCCCGGGCGTTCCGGTAATCATCGGTTCCGCTCCGACTGCAGAGGAAGGCGCAGCTCTTGTCAAGAGCTATCAGGAAGCAGGCATGCTCGTTACACTTGTCGGCGGAATCATTGATCAGTGCGTAGAGCAGGGCGTAAAGCTGGGAGCTAACGTTCGTGTTATTCCGCTGGGACGTGACATCACCTCTGTTGTTCATGTTGTATCTGTTGCAGTTCGTGCAGCCCTGATTTTCGGCAACCTTACTCCGGGCGATGCTGCAGGTCTTATGGACTATACCAAGAACCGTGTACCGGCATTCGTAAATGCTTTCTCACCGCTGAACGAGATCATCGTTTCCGCAGGTGCAGGCGCAATCGCGCTTGGATTCCCGGTTATCACAAATGAGAAGACCTTCGAGGTTCCCAAGAACCTGATCGTACAGCCGGACGTTTCCAAGTTCTATGCAACCTCTCTTGAAGCAAGAGATATCCACATCAAGATCACCCATGTCGACATCCCGGTTGCTTTCGGTTCTGCTTTCGAAGGCGAGATCGTACGCCGCGGCGATATGCAGGTAGAGTTCGACGGCTCCAGAGTTGACGGCGTTGAGCTGGTTCAGATGAAGGACGCAGCCGAAATCGAAGACCACAAGATCACGGTCATCGGACCGGACCTTGATGAGATGCCGGTTGGTTCCAAACAGTCTATTGCTTATGTCGTAGAAGTTGCAGGAAAGAAGATGCAGGCAGACTTCGAGCCTGTATTTGAGCGTAAGTTCCACTCCTATATCAACTGCATCGAAGGCATCATGCATACCGGCCAGCGTGATATGATCCGTGTCCGTATCAGCAAAGAAGCTTACAACGCAGGCTTCCGTCTGAAAGATATTGGAGAAGTTCTCTATACTCAGATTAAGAACGAGTTCGACGCTGTATGCGATAAGTGCCAGGTAACCATCTATACGAAACCGGAAGATGCGCATCATATCCGTTTCGACGTTGCTATCCCGGCATTTGATCATCGTGACGCCCGTCTGGCTTCCATGACCGATGAGGCGGTTGACCATTACTACAGCTGCATCATGTGCCAGGCATTCTCCCCGAGCCACGTATGCGTTGTAACACCTGAGAGACTTGGACTTTGCGGAGCCGTTTCCTGGTTCGACGCAAAGGCTACAAACGAACTGGATCCGGCTGGTCCCTGCCAGATTGTAACCAAGAATAAAGTTATCGATGAGAGAATCGGTGAGTACGAAGACGTCAACGAGATTGTCAACAAGCTGTCTCAGGGTGCTCTTTCCGAAGTATCTCTGTACTCCATCATGGAGAAGCCGATGACATCCTGCGGATGCTTCGAGTGTATCTGCGGCATTGAGCCCTTCTCTAACGGCGTTTGCATTGCCAACCGTGAATATGCAGGAACCACTCCGCTGGGAATGACTTTCCCTGAGCTTGCTTCTATGACCGGCGGCGGTGTTCAGACACCTGGTTTCATGGGACACGGCAAGCTTTTCATCTCTTCCAAGAAGTTCATGAAGGCTGAAGGCGGTATCGGACGTATCGTATGGATGCCTAAGGAACTGAAGGATCAGGTTCATGACGCGCTCAACAAGACCGCTAAGGAACTGTACGATATCGATAATTTCTGCGACATGATCGCTGATGAAACCGTAACCACAGATCCTGAGGAACTGGTAGCATGGCTGACTGAGAAAGGCCATCCGGCACTTGGCATGGATCCGCTCATGTAAACGATAAACTATCGCCGAATCGGATGCGTACTGCAGGGCGAAGCTTTGCAGGGACGAAAATCCGATTCGGCGATGTAACGAATATGAGGATGAAGGGCGATAGCCCGAGAATCCGAATATTCGCAGGATTGCGAGAACTTCGATAGAAGCGGAGCAATCCGTAGTTTATCGTTAAAGTGGCTTAACAAACTTCTTTTGCAGCGAAAGTTGTAAACAGGATTTCTGCAGCAATACGGAAGCTGCATTTTTATAAGAAATTCCAATGACAATTTCTTGTCAATCATTTAAACTATTATCCTGCATTCATATATTGCGGATTTGGATGCAGTAAATAGCAATAGTAACATTATTAATTTCCGGCTCCGGTGCTTCATGCGGCGGAGTCCAAATCAAGCTAGGAGGCTTAAGAGAAATGCCGTTAAAACGTAAAGCTCAGAAATTCAACGCTTCCATCAACGAAGTAGAAATCGGAACCGGCGACAAGACCGTCAAAATCGGCGGCCAGAACGTCCTTCCGTTCTATAGCTTTGATGGAAACATCGGCGCCGGCCCCAAGGTAGGCGTTGAAATCACAGACCTCGGACTTGAGGGTCAGCCGCAGGGAGTTAAGGACTATTATGCAGGCTGCAATACCATCGGTGAGATGGCAAAGAAAGCGGCTGAAATGCCTGGCGCGGACTTCGTTGTTCTTCGTCTGGAAGGCGGAGATCCCAACGGACTCAATAAGAGTGTAGAAGACCTGATCGCAGTTGTAAAAGAAGTTGCCGACGCTTATGATGGACCGCTCGTAGTAGAAGGCTCCAAGAACGTTGAGAAAGATACCCAGCTTCTTCCCAAGGTTGCTGAAGCAATCCAGGGACGCAATGCTCTGATCATGTCCGCACGTGATGAGAACTATAAGGCAATCGGAGCTGCTGCAGCGCTTGCTTACGGTCAGAAGGTCGGAGCTGAGTCTGCTGTAGATATCAACCTTGCAAAACAGCTGAATGTTGTTATGACTCAGCTGGGTGTCAATGCAAACAGCATCGTTATGAATACCGGTTCTGCTGCTGCAGGATACGGATTCGATTACACGATTTCTACTTTCGATCGTGTAAAAGCTGCTGCTCTTGGCCAGGATGATAAGATGCTCCAGATGCCGATTATTACACCGGTAGCATCCGAGACCTGGGCTGTTAAAGAGTCCACAGCTACCGAAGAAGACGAGCCTGAATGGGGAGCTCTGGAAGACCGTGGCGTTTCCATGGAAGTTCAGACTGCTACCGCATGCCTTGTATCCGGATCAGATGCCGTTATTTTGAAACATCCTCAGTCAGTTGCTGCAATCGCGAAATTGATCAAGGAACTGGTTTAATCAGAAAATAGAGGAGGACAAAATACCATGGCATTAAGTGGAATTCAGATTTTTAAATTAACACCGAAGAAAAACTGCAAGGACTGCGGTTGCCCGACCTGTATGGCTTTCTCTATGAAGGTCGCTCAGGGCGCAAAGAAGATTGAAGAGTGCCCGCATATGTCCGCTGACGCACTTGCCCAGCTGTCTGAGGCAACTGCTCCGCCAATGAAGACTATTACCGTCGGAGCAGGTGACAATGAACACAAGCTTGGCGGCGAGACTGTTCTGTATCGTCATGAGAAGACCTTTGTCAGCAAAACGGTTTATGCAGCTGCTGTCTGCACCTGTGAAGATGATGCTGTTATCGAGCAGAAGATTGCTGACGTTCCCAAGGTTGACTATGATCGTATCAACGAACGTATGTACTGCGAGATGATCTTTGTAAACGAGGCGAAAGCTGAGGATAAGGATCGTTTTGTTGAGACGGTTAAGAAAGCTGCTGCTGTACGTCCGGTTGTCATCTCCACTGAGGATGCTGACAGTGCAAAGGCTGCAGTTGATGCTGTAAAGGACACGAAACCGGTTCTTCTGGGAGCAAATGCTGCCAACTATGAAGAATTCAGCAAGATCGCGACGGGCGCAGGCGTAGTCCTGGGTGTTAAAGGCGCCAATGTTGATGAGCTTTACGATACGGTTGCCGCTCTTGAGAAGCTTGGCAACAAGAACCTGGTTCTGGATGTAACCATGGATACAGTAAAGGCTTCCTTCGAAGCAGCTGTTCTGGTTCGCCGTACCGCACTGAAGGATGGAGACCGTACGTTCGGATATCCGTCCATCGTTAATGTAAAGAAGCTGGCTGGCGGAGACAAGGCTTTTGAGCAGTCTCTTGCAGCTCTGTTCACTATGAAGTATGGTTCAATCGTTGTTGTAGATAAGATGGACTATGCTATGGCTCTTCCCATCTACGGCCTGAGACAGAACCTCTTCACAGATCCGCAGAAGCCTATGAAGGTTGCTCCCGGCATCTATCAGCTGAATGGTGCAGACGAGAATTCTGTATGCCTGACAACCGTAGACTTCGCGCTTACCTATTTCCTGGTATCCGGAGAACTGGAGCGTTCCGGAGTACCGTGCAACCTGATCATTTCCGATGCAGGCGGACTTTCCGTTCTGACATCCTGGGCTGCAGGAAAGCTGTCCTCAACTTCCATCTCGACCTTCATTAACGAGAATGTTGCGGATAAGATCAAGAACCGTACCCTTATCATTCCGGGTAAGGTAGCCGTTCTCAAGGGTGACCTTGAGGCTAAGCTTCCGGGCTGGAAGGTCATGGTTGCTCCGCTTGAAGCTGTACAGCTTGTTAAGTATCTGAAAGATCTTCAGGCTAACGGCGAGGCATAATCTTCAATGGGGCTGTTGAAGTAATTTGACAGCTCCTTAAGTCTTGTTCAAAGGCGTTGAAATTCTTTTTAAAATGTAAAGGAGAGATTTACAATGGCAAAATTCGTTACAATCGGTGAGAGAATTCACTGCATTTCACCGGCAATTCGCCGCGCAATGGACAACAGAGAGCCGGAAGCTATCCTGAAACGTGCCAAAGAGCAGCTGGATGCCGGCGCTACTTACCTTGATGTCAACATCGGACCCGCTGAGAATGACGGACCGGAACTGATGAAATGGGCTGTAGAACTGATCCAGAGCAACTTCGACAACGTTCCGCTGGCACTTGATACTGCCAACAAGAAAGCAATCGAAGCAGGAATCTCTGTTTATAACCGTTCCAAGGGCAAACCGATCGTTAACTCTGCTGACGCAGGAGACAGAATCGAGAACATCGATCTTGCCGCTGCAAACGATGCTATTGTTATCGCTCTTTGCTCCAATGGACCAATCGCTGCAGATAATGACGAACGAATGATGCACTGCCAGAACATGCTTGAACGCGGCATGGAGCATGGCATGGAAGAGACCGACCTCTGGTTCGATCCGCTGTTCGTCGTTGTAAAAGGAATGCAGGACAAGCAGATGGAAGTTCTGGAAGCAATCAAGATGTTCAGCGATATGGGTCTGAACTCCACCGGCGGACTTTCCAATAACTCCAATGGCATGCCCAAGAACATCCGCCCCATCATGGACTCCGCGCTGGTAGCAATGTGCATGATGCAGGGTCTTACCTCTGCAATCGTTAACCCCTGCGACCTGAGACTGATGGAAACCATCAAGTCCTGTGACGTATTCAAGGGCAACACTCTTTATGCAGATTCCTATCTGGAACTGTAATCAGTAATCTGAATCATTGCATTTTAAAGGACCCTGTGCCGGAAGGCGCAGGGTCCTTTTCGATGGAAGCAGTCAGCAAAAGGGACAGGCAGCATAAAGTGGCAGCATAAAGTGACAGTTACTTTGGCTGGTACACAGCGAATGACTATGTTAAAATATAGACACAATCATTAAACGCGGACATGATGAAGGAAGGACAGAAGTGGTGGGCTGTCCTTTTCGAAGAAAGGAATGAACAATGTCTAGTTATAAGATTACCTTTCACCTTGGCGAAGGGAAGACTGTAGAAACCTATGCTCATGACAATGAGAATATTCTGCAGGCAGCACAGAAGAGCAATGTTGCAATCGACGCTCCCTGTTCCGGAAACGGTGCCTGCGGAAAGTGCCGGGTCAAATTGCTGTCCGGGGATGTTGATTCGCCTCAGACCAGGCATATCTCTGACGACGAATATTTTGAAGGATGGAGACTGGCCTGCTGCACGCATCCCAAGTCTGATATTGAGGTAGAAGTGCCTGATATTGCTTCCGCCTATAAGAGCAGGATGAAAGTAGCGGATCTTTCGTCCGAAGGTGAGATTAAGATCTTTAATGAAGCCATGCAGGGTATTGTAGACGAAGGATTTGAGATGAAGAACAGCATGTCCATCGTCGATCTTGAAATGGAAGAACCGAGTCTGGATGATACCAGACCGGACAATGAGAGACTGAACGATGCCCTGGAAGAGGCTACAGGAGTCAGCCGGGTTGTGATTCCTTACTCTGTCATGAAAAAGATGGCGCATGTCCTGAGAGAGTTTAAATTCAGGGTTAAAGCGGTTGTTCGCAAAACATCGGACAATGTTTTTGTATATGACCTCCTGGATCCGGATCAGGAAGCGGTCATGGGCGGCCTGGCGATCGATATCGGTACGACGACCGTTTCCGGCGTCCTGATCGATATGGAAACCGGAAAGATTCTGGCCAAGGCTTCATCCGGAAACGGACAGATCCGCTATGGTGCAGATGTCATCAACCGTATTATCGAATCTATGAAACCCGGCGGCGCGAAAAGACTTCAGGATGCCATCGTGAAAGAGACCATCAATCCCATGATCGCGGAAATGTGCCATTCCATTAATTTCCGGGCTAAGGATATCTATCGCATGTCGGTTGCCGGCAATACGACCATGAACCACCTGCTTTTCGGCGTGGAAGCGGATCCCATCCGAATGGAGCCCTATATTCCGACCTTCTACAAGACAAACTCGCTCTTTGCTTCGGATATTGGCATTGCTATCCATCCGGATGCTCATATTATCCTGGCACCAAATATCGGAAGCTATGTGGGAGGAGATATTACAGCCGGAACCTTCGTCAGCCGTATCTGGACCCATGATACGACGTCCCTCTTTATCGATCTTGGAACAAACGGGGAATTGGTACTTGGAAACAGCGACTTCCTGATCAGCTGCGCCTGCTCGGCAGGACCGGCATTTGAGGGAGGAGATATCAGCTGCGGGATGCGGGCAACGGATGGAGCAATCGAAAGCATCAAGATTGATTTCGAGACCATGGAACCGTCTTATCACGTAATCGGAGACGAAGGACAGAAACCAATCGGACTCTGCGGTTCCGGCATCATCGATATAATCAGTGAACTCTTTATTAACGGCATTATCAATGCTAAGGGCAAATTTGTCCGTGAGGGCAGAAGAATTGTTCATGACAAATATGGCACCGGCAGTTACATCATTGCTTTTAAGGAAGAATCCGGCGGGATTAAAGATGTCGCTATCAATGAAGTTGATATCGACAACTTTATCCGTGCTAAAGGAGCAATCTTCTCCGCCATCCGCACAATGCTGAATTATCTGGACTTCACGGTCGACATGATTGACGACGTTTATGTAGCCGGAGGTATCGGAAGCGGCATCAACATGCGCAACGCAGTTAATATCGGCATGTTCCCGGATATCCCTCAGGAGAAGTTCCATTATATCGGAAACTCTTCTCTGACGGGTTCCTATCTGATGCTCCTCTCGACAGAGGCAGAGCGGAAGACCTATGAGATTGCCCGCAACATGACTTATCTGGAACTTTCGACGATCACAACCTACATGGATGAGTTCGTTGCCTGCAACTTCCTGCCGCATACCGATGCCAGACTGTTCCCGTCTGTGGAAGTGAAGAAGAAACAGTAAATACAATTGCCGGCTGCGGGATCGGTTTAAGAAAAATCGTCTGATCATTTTTGCAAAAATGGAAGAGCACGGTAGATTTAGTAAATAATTACAAGAAGCTTTTCATATATTAACAAAAATATATGAACAAACAGGCAAAGCGTGTACATTGCCTGGATTTTGTATTATAATCAAAAACGATAAAAAATTAACAATCTTTCAGGGGCAGGCGCAAAGCGCCAAAACACCGGAAGATTCCGTGGAGAAAATATTCTGATTTTGTAATTTTTTCCACAGGGAAAAAGCAACTTACCGACAGCATTTTTGTGATGGGCAACTGATCATTTATTTTCACCAAAAGAGAGGTAAAAAGAGATGGGCTACAAGAGTGACATTGAAATCGCACAGGAGTGTACTCCGAAACACATTCAGGAGATTGCCAGGACCGCAGGCATCGATGAGAAATACATCGAACAGTACGGCAACTACAAGGCAAAGATCGATTTCATTAACTTCATGAGAGACTGCAAGAGACCGGACGGCAAGCTGATCCTTGTAACAGCCATCAACCCGACGCCGGCAGGCGAAGGCAAGACCACGACGACCGTAGGTCTGGCAGATGGTATGCGCAAGATTGGCAAGAACGTTGTTGTTGCTCTTCGTGAGCCGTCTCTGGGACCGGTATTCGGTGTTAAGGGCGGAGCTGCAGGCGGCGGATATGCCCAGGTTGTTCCGATGGAAGATATCAACCTTCACTTTACCGGTGACTTCCATGCAATCGGCGCTGCAAACAACCTGCTGGCAGCTATGATCGATAATCATATCTTCCACGGCAACGCGCTCAATATTGATCCCACCAGAATTACCTGGAGAAGATGCGTTGATATGAACGACCGTCAGCTCCGTAACGTCGTTGACGGACTTGGCGGAAGATCCAACGGTCGTCCGAGAGAAGACGGATATGATATCACCGTTGCATCTGAGATCATGGCAGTCTTCTGCCTGGCTACTTCCATCACCGATCTGAAGGCAAGACTTGGCCGCATCGTATTTGGCTATGACAAGGACAACAATCCGCTGACTGTATCCCAGCTTCATGCTGAGGGCGCTATGACCGCGCTTCTGAAGGATGCCCTGAAACCCAACCTGGTTCAGACTCTGGAGGGAACTCCGGCATTTGTACACGGCGGACCGTTCGCTAATATTGCTCATGGGTGCAACTCCGTAATCGCTACCAAGCTTGCAAGAAGAGTTGCTGATTATGCCATCACCGAGGCAGGCTTCGGCGCAGACCTTGGAGCAGAGAAGTTCCTTGACATTAAGTGCCGTCTGGCTGACCTGCATCCGTCTGCAGTTGTTGTAGTAGCTACCGTACGTGCTCTGAAGCATCACGGCGGCGTTGCCAAGGCAGACCTCAATAATGAGAATCTGGAAGCTCTGGAGAAGGGACTTCCCAATCTGCTGCAGCATGTATCCAACATCAAAGATGTTTACAAACTTCCGTGCGTTGTTGCCATCAACGCATTCCCGACCGATACCAAGGCTGAGCTTGACCTGGTTGAGAGAAAATGCAAAGAGCTCGGCGTTAACGTTGCTCTGTCCGAAGTATGGGCTAAGGGCGGCGAAGGCGGCATCGCTCTTGCAAAAGAAGTCGTCAGACTCTGCGAAGAGCCCAACGATTTCTCCTTCGCTTATGACCTGGATGAGACCATTGAAGAGAAGCTCAATGATATCTGCACAAAAGTTTATCACGCAGACGGCGTAGAGCTTACCGCAAACGCAAAGAAGCAGGCTGCAAGACTTACCGAGCTCGGATTTGGCAATATGCCGATCTGCATGGCAAAGACCCAGTATTCCTTCTCTGATAATCAGAACCTGCTTGGTGCACCGAGAGGATTCAAGGTTACCGTACGCAACCTGAAGGTATCTGCAGGCGCAGGCTTTATCGTAGCACTTACGGGCGATATCATGACCATGCCCGGACTGCCCAAGGTACCGGCTGCCGAGAAGATCGACGTCGATGAGGACGGCAAGATTTCCGGACTGTTCTGATCAAAAAGTGGCAAACAGTAACAAAGGGCTGCCGCAAGAAATTGCGGCGGCCCTTTTGCTGAACATAACAGGATAACAGTGCCGGAATTCATTGCACGAAAAAAGGGATTCCTGAGAGCAGGTGAATGATGGAACGGCACACGCATCATAATACTCTGTCCGACAAAAAACAGGAGAAATATACTATGGCAAATAAAAATGATATGGCTTCCGGAAGCTGCAGAGACTTCGCAGAGGTCCTTGCTTCAAAGGCAGCGGTACCGGGCGGCGGCGGAGCTTCCGCTATGGCAGGCGCTCTTGGCGTTGCGCTTGGAAGCATGGTCATCCATCTGACCCAGGGTAAGAAAAAATTTGCGGATGTGGAAGAAGAGTTCGCAGAGCTTGAGAAAAAAGCGGATAATATCAGACTGAGGCTGCTGGATCTGATCCAGCAGGATGCAGACGGTTTCCTTCCGCTTTCCAAAGCCTACGGCCTTCCAAAGGATACAGAAGAAGAGAAGAAGCATAAGGAAGAAGTTCTGGAGGTGGAGCTTGACCGTGCCTGCGACGTTCCCTTAAAGATTATGAAATGCTGCGCGGAGAGTCTGGAGATTCTGGAAATCGTGGCAGTGAAGGGCAGCAAAATGGCAGTCAGCGACGCTGCTGCGGGCGCCCTGCTTTCGGGAAGTGCCATGGAATGTGCCAGCCTGAACGTCTATATCAATGCAAAATCTCTGAAAAACCGCGAAAGAGCAGCTGAGATCCGTAAGGAATCTGACGATCTGTTAAAGGAGTGGCTTCCCAGAGCAAGAAAGCTTGCAGATACGGTATTTGATGGTTTAAAATCATAAATTGAAGGAATAATCGGTTCAAGTGTTAAAACTGTTTTTTAGCTTGCTCTGCAATGCCGGATGGGATGAGTTTTGACACCGGAACCGGAAGTGTAACTGGTGGGTTTCCAACAGAAGGAAGGTGCGAAATTGGAGGACTATACAAAGTATAGGTTGAAAGCAATCGACGACCTTTTGCCTTATCTTAAGGATTCGGACAATATCTACGTCGTTGCCTGCAACAAATGTTTCAAGGAATTGTCTGCCGTCGAGGAACCTGACTGCGAGAACTTCGTCCAGCTGCTGAAGGAGCAGGGCAAGAACGTCACAGGAAGTACCAAGGTTGACTTCCTCTGCAACCGGATCCAGACAGAGAAGGCTCTGGAAGGCCTGATCCCGGACGATACGGAGAACGTTTTTGTCGTTTCCTGCGGACTCGGAATCCAGACGGTTGCAGCAATGGAAGTCGGAAAGTATCCGGTCTTCGCTGCGGCTAATTCGATCCAGGTCAAAGGTCATCACGGCATGGCTCTGACAGAGAAACGCTGTGATGCCTGCGCACAGTGCTACCTGAACATTACAGGCGGCATCTGTCCGATCGTAGACTGTTCCAAGAGCCTGGTCAACGGTCAGTGCGGCGGTGCAAAGAACGGCAAGTGCGAAGTAAATCCGGACAAGGACTGCGCATGGGAGAAGATCCAGAAGAGGCTGGAAGAGATCGGACGGATTGACGAACTGGCAAAGCAGCCGGTCCAGATCCGTGACTACAATAAGGCAAGTCACAAGCAGATTACGGAATATGTAAAAGAAATCCGCGAGAAGAGACTGGACGGCTATTACGGCGGCGTTCATCCGTCAGAGAAGAAGGAGCTTGCAGAGGGCATTGCCCTGAAGAAGTTCCCGGAGCCGGACGAAGTCGTCATCCCGCTTTCCATGCATGCCGGCAAGCCTGCTGACGCGCTTGTAAAAGAGGGAGACTACGTAAAGGTCGGACAGAAGATCGGTGCTGCATCCGGCTTCATCAGCGCCAATATTCATTCCAGCGTCAGCGGTACAGTTATTGCGGTAGAGCCCAGACCTCATTCCAACCGGGGAGACGTTCTGTCCGTTGTCATCCGTTCGGATAAGAAAGATGTTCTTGATGATGCCGTGAAGCCGAATAAGCCACTCGAGGAGCTTACGCCAAAGGAAATCGTCGAGATCGTACAGGAAAGCGGTATCGTCGGCATGGGCGGAGCCGGTTTCCCGACTTCCGTCAAGCTGCAGCCGAATAAGCCGATCGAAGCGGTCCTTTTGAACGGCTGTGAATGTGAGCCGCTGCTTACCGCAGACCACAGAGTCATGCTGGAATATGCAGATGACGTCATTTATGGCCTGAAAGCAGTTATGAAAGCGGTCAGCGCTCCCAAGGGCGTCATCGTCGTTGAGGATAATAAACCCGACGCAATCAAGCTGCTGGAGGAGAAGACTGCGGAACTCGAGAATATCGAGGTCTTCCCGGTCAGGACAAAATATCCACAGGGCGCTGAGAAGATGCTGATCAAACGCGTCATGGGAAGACAGGTACCGAGAGGCGGACTGCCTGCAGATGTCGGAGCCGTCGTTTCCAACATCTCCACCGTAAAGGCTATTTCCGACGCCATTCAGACCGGCATGCCGCTGGTAGAACGTGTCGTAACGGTAACCGGTGAGAAGGTTAAGAATCCGGGCAACTTCGTTGTCAGGATCGGTACGCCGGTCAAAGAACTGATCGATTACTGCGGCGGACTTACCGATGACGACGTCGAGATCAAGATGGGCGGCCCCATGATGGGAATGCTGCTTACCGATACAAGCGTACCGGTCATCAAGGGCACAAACGGCATTATTGCTGTTCAGCCGGACGTCAGCAAGGAAGTAACCTGTATTAAGTGCGGCCGCTGCGTAGACGTATGTCCTATGGAACTGAAACCGCTTTACTTCAACTGGTATTCGGACAAAGAGGACTGGGACAAGATGCAGGAATACAACGTTATGGACTGCATCGAATGCCGCAGCTGCGAATACATCTGCTCCTCCAGAATCCCGCTTGTAACCAAGATCAAAAAAGGCAAAGCTGCATTGAGAGGGAGGAAGTAAGATATGCTGATTACGCAGTTAAAAACAAAAGAAACGATCGCATCCCTTGTCAGCGGCAAAGTTTTTATTATTAACTGTCACGGGTGCAAAGAGGTAAGCTTCCCGGAAAAAGAAGCTCTGGAACTGGAAAAAGAGCTGGAAGACCAGGGGAAAGTTACCGGAAGCTTTACTACAGAGTACATATGCAATCCGGAAAACCTGGATCTGCATCTTGAAAAATATAAAGAGCAGATCGATGCGGCGGACGGCGTCCTCGTATTCTCCTGCGGCGTCGGCGTTCAGACGGTATCCGCTCATCTTGCGGGTAAAAAAGTTTTTGCGTGCTGCGATACCATTCATGTTCCCGGTCATCAGGGCGTAACCCCGACTGAGTATGACTGCGCCCAGTGCGGCGAGTGCTACTTAAGCCTTACCGGCGGCATCTGCCCCCTGACAGCATGCTCCAAGGCCCTTGTCAACGGTCAGTGCGGCGGCGCTAAAAACGGCAAGTGCGAGGTTGATCCGGATATGGAATGCGGCTGGGAGCGTATTACCAGGCGCCTGGCTGAGATTGGCCGCCTTGATGTATTGAGAAAAGCGCCGGTTCAGATCCGCAACTACGCAACAGACAGAGACAGCGAGTAAAGGTATTTTTTAAATTTATCTTGATAGGAGAGCAAACATATGAGACTTACAGAATTGTTTGAAGCTGGTCATTTTGCTGTAACTGCTGAGGTCGGCCCGCCAAAGGGAACTAACATGGACAACGTTATCGAGGATGCAAAAAAATATCTTCAGAACGTTGATCTCCTTAACGTTACCGATAACCAGTCTTCCGTAATGCGTATGTGCGGACTTGCAGGCTGCACAAAACTGAAACTGAACGGATTTGAGCCTATCTTCCAGATGACCTGCCGTGACCGCAACCGTATGGCGCTGGAGTCCGATCTTCTGGGCGCTTACGCGCTTGGGATTTCCAACGTGCTTGCCCTGACCGGAGACCATACGACCCTGGGCGACAACCCCGGATCCAAGCCGGTATTCGATCTGGATTC
>JAXJVN010000097.1:0-14860 GCA_036308545.1 Eubacterium sp.
AAACGAGTCGAAACACGCTTCGCGAGTTTCGCTCGTTATCGCGGCGCTCGCCGAGTGGACATGCAAGCATGTCCGTTCGGCTCACAGCTCGCGTAAAAAGAGCTGTAAAAAGACCGTTCACCGTCTCTTTACAGCTCTTTAAAGCTTACTTTCTTCTCCAAACAATTTCTTCCGGCTTCAGCCCTTCTCTTCGCTCCTGTTTCAGGCGGTAATCTTCTGAAATCCGACCGGTTTCTTATTCTTTGCTCTTTCCTTTTGCTCTCTTGCCACTTCCATAAGCTGTTCGTATGCTTCTTCGCCGACACACTGCTTGGCATACTTGCACCACTGGACGCAGCTGAGTTTATCGTTATAAACGACGGTTCCGCAATGTTCGCAGGCAGCTTCAACGTCTGTTGAAAAAATTTCTATCGTATGTCCGCACTTGGGGCATTTCTTCTCGAAAATAGTAGGGGTTCTGTCTTTTCCCTGACATCCTGTCATAATAGCCATGTCAAATACCTCCTCAAAAAAGTGCAGCTTACTGCCGGTCCGCTGTGGAAGCAAGTTTTTTCCATCTCTCTTCCGACAATCAGAAGTTTAGCATTCGACCTGTAAAAAATATGTTGCTGTTACCACATTTTTCGTTTTTGAGTAAAAAAAGGCTGCCCGTCTGGTTCCCTCAAATGCTATGTTCAGCGGGAACTTCATACCGGACAGTCTTTTTTCAATATTTTGCCGCAATGCTGCTGCATCAATGATTAATCGAGAACCCTGCAGATTGCATCAAAGAGCTGGTCATAGGTCTCATAGGCAGGGATTTCCGGATAATCCTGACGGATTTTGTCGGTCGTACGGAAGAGGAAGCCTGCTTTGCTGGCCTGGATCATGCCCAGGTCGTTGAAGCTGTCTCCGGACGCAATGGTCTGGAAGCCAATGGACTGAAGCGCTTTTACTGTCGTCAGCTTGGACTTTTCCACACGCATCCTGTAGCCGATGATCTCGCCATTCGCTCCTACTTCCAGCGTATTGCAGAAAAGGGTCGGCCATCCCAGCTTTTTCATGAGCGGACTGGCGAACTGAGTAAAGGTATCGCTGATGATAATGACCTGAGTACGTTCTCTGAGCTTGTCCAGGAAATCTTTAGCGCCGATAAAAGGATCGATTGTGGCAATAACGTTCTGGATTTCCCGGAGGCCCAGCTTGTGTTCCTTGAGAATGCCGATCCGGTACTTCATCAGTTTGTCGTAATCCGGTTCATCCCTGGTCGTTTTTCTCAATTCCAGAATGCCGGTTGCTTCTGAAAAAGCGATCCAGATTTCAGGTACCAGTACGCCTTCCATATCTAAGCAGACAATATCCATCTTTTTCTCCTCTCTTTTAACTTTTACCCTTTTTACTTTATCAAAATCAGGCTTGAAGCTGTTTCTCTATCCCGCCGCACGGTCAGACGCTTTCCATGCAGAAGACCGTTTTTCTTCTATAAAAGGCGTCACCCTGCAGGTCTTAATAGGTGATAACCTCGCATCCGTCTTCTGTGACGATTACCTGTACTTCCCACTGAGCAGAAGGCATGCCGTCTTCTGTATAGATAGTCCAGCCGTTGTCCGCATCCTCGTAGATATCGCTGCGCCCCATATTGACCATGGGTTCAATTGTGAAGCACATGCCCGGTACCATGAGCATTCCGGTGCCCGGCAGGGCTACAAAGCTTACGAACGGATCTTCATGGAATTCATTTCCGCATCCGTGTCCGCCGATTTCTTCAACGACGGTATAACCATTTTTCAGAGCATGCTGATGTACGGCATTGCTCATATCTCCCATAGGAGTCCAGGGCTTGACGGCTTTGATTCCGACTTCAACGCACTCCTTCGTAACATCGACCAGTTTCTGCTTCTCCGGAGATACCTTTCCTATGCAGAACATTCTGGATGAGTCTGAAAAATATCCGTTAAGAATAGTGGAACAGTCTACATTGATGATATCTCCATCCTTCAGGATGATCTTATCGGATGGAATCCCATGGCAGACTTCTTCGTTAAGAGACGTACAGACGCTCTTCGGGAATCCTTCATATCCAAGACATGCCGGAATTCCTCCCATGCTGATGGTCGTCTCATGGACGATATCGTCAATATCCTGCGTTGTCATGCCGGCGCAGATTTTGTCGGCAACCGCGTCAAGGCAGGCGATGTTGATTTTTGCGCTCTCCCTGATTCCTTCGACATCCTTAACGGTCTTGAGCAGTTTCCTCTTCGGCACTTCAACGCCACGTAAGGCAAAGCCCTTCATTTTGGCATCCGCCGCCATATGGCACGCCTTGTATTTCTTTCCGCTTCCGCACCAGCAGGGATCATTCCTGCCAATTGTTTTTTCAAAATGTAAGATTCCCAATTGTCAGTTCCTTTCCGGACCGTTCTTTATGTATGCTTCCTCTTTTCTCTGCATACACTTCTTTCGCGATCGCATGATAAAAAAATCATTACTTCATTGTCAAAAATAGAAAGAACCTCATCGTTCTGATGGATCAGGCTCATAAAAAGGCATGGGTCTCAGCTTATGAAGATTGATCTTGTGAAGGCGGTCGATTCTTTCTTTTTTCTCAAGGTCCGGGCACTCACCGGTCAGGATATAATGATCCAGCATCTCGTAAGTAAAACCAAGCTTGTCCTCATCCGACAATCCGGAAAGCCCGTCGCTCGGGGTCTTCTGAACCAGGTGATCCGGAATCGGAAGCAATGCCCCAATCTGCCTTACCTCTTCAACCAGGAGATGCGAAAGCAGGCTGAAATCTCCGGCAGCATCACCGTATTTAGTGGAATAACCTACATAATCCTCTGAAGCGTTGCAGGTATTGGCAACTCTTCCGCCGTTCGGAAGATTCTGGGCAATCGCGTAGAGAACAGCCATTCTCATACGGGGCGGAAGATTGATCCCGGCATCTTTGGAAAACTCTTTTCTTCCGCATACCGTTTCAAATCCTTCTGCGTCTGCGATTGCTTTTTTCAGTCCGCTTACGCCGTCATGAATATTCACCGTAATATTTGGAATCCCGATCGCCTTAACAACTTCACGCGAATCCTCTATATCTGCCTGAACTCCGTCCGGCATCAGAACCCCTACTACCCGTTCCCGGCCAAGTGCCTCCGCCAGAAGGGCTGCCGTAACAGAGGAGTCCTTCCCTCCGGAAATGCCGACGACCGCGCTGCAGCCCGGTCCGTTTTCCTCAAAATACTCTCGAATCCATTCGATTATCTGTTTCTTTACCTTTTCCGGATTATTCAGCATTGCATTTTCCCTCTGCCTTTTCCCATCCATGCACCGGTTTATCCGTTTCCCGTGCAAAATTCCACGGGTCAAATATACCATATTGCGATTTATTTTACCATGGCAGTCCTTCTCCCTAATTAAAGAACGGCTGCCCCGAAAATCTTGCACAAGCCCTGCATCGTTCAGATTTTCCGCTCTGACTGTTACAGAAATCCTGTCACGGATGACGGTCTGCCTTGATATCCTTATCTACAAGTTTATATCTGCCATCTTTCAATTCCAATTTAAACCAGGCGCAGTTTCCGACTACGATGCCCCAGAAGGTCCGGATATCCTCTTCGCCCAGCCATACCAGCATGGCGCGAACTGTTCCGCCGTGGCAGGACACAAGCACATTTTCCGCCTTTGGAGGATCTGCTGCCAGATCTTTCATGAAACCACCGATTCTCGCGACCACATCGTTAACACTTTCGGCATTCGGATCATCCGGCACGAAATTCCCGGCATCCTCCATCAGCGTTCGGAACTTGACCGGATTCATTTCCACATGAAGTCTGCCTTCCAGATTTCCATAGTTCATCTCCATTAATCTTGGATCCAGGATCATATTCTGCCTGGGAAAACCGGATGCCAGCTCCGCTGTCTGCAATGCCCTTCCCTGCGGGCTGCAGTAGACGCAGTCAAATTTTACGCCCATCTTCCGAAAATCTTCTCCTGCTTCCGCTGCTTCTTTCAGTCCATCCTCATTCAGAGGAATCTCTATTCTTCCCTGAAAATTGCCTCCCTGCTTATTAAGATCCGTCTCGCCATGACGCAAAAAATATAAGTACATGATTCTTAATCTCCCCTATCATTATGATCGTGATTCAAAAAGATGATAACAGATTGTTCTGCGCTTCGTGCCGGAATCCGGCTGCATCAATATTCATCCAGGAAACTGTGGCGCACGCCATCCTTTTTATAGGAAGGCAGCATATCCACGTTAACATTGCTCATACTGTTAAAAATATTTTTTTCCACATAGGGATTGGTCTTCTTCAGTTCCTGGATCAGTTTCTTGGTTTCCATCCGTTTGGAAACAGATACGCCGTCGGTTCTGCAGGAAGAACAGGTGTCTGTAAAATGGCAGGCGCACTGAATAAAATGCAGGCTGTTATAATCTCTCCAGGCCTTTATATCATCCTCGCGGATCAGGTACATGGGCCGGATCAGCTCCATGCCTTCGAAGTTCTGGCTTTTCAGCTTGGGCATCATGGTCTGGATCTGACCGCCCCAGAGCATGGACATGAGATTGGTCTCGATCACGTCGTCGTAGTGATGGCCTAAGGCTATCTTGTTGCAGCCCAGATCCTTTGCCTTGCGATAGAGATGGCCGCGTCTCATCCTGGCGCAGAGGTAGCAGGGCGACTTCTCTATCTTGTAGACGGCGTCAAAAATAGAGGTTTCAAAAATAGTAACCGGAATTCCGAGTGTATAGGCATTGTTCTCAATGACCAGACGGTTGAGGTCATTGTAACCGGGGTCCATGACCAGATAGACAAGCTCAAACGGGAACTTATCCTGGCGTTTCAGTTCCTGAAAGAGCTTTGCCATCAGCATGGAATCCTTGCCCCCTGAAATACAGACAGCGATCCTATCACCGGGCTCCACCAGTTTATAATCCTTCACTGCCTTGGCAAAGCGGCTGAAGAGTCTATGACGAAAAGCGGGTTTTTTGATAATAGACTGTTCAATTTCGCGTGACCGGTCTTCTTTCTTCTCCGACATTTCTCTCAGCCATGCCCCGTATCCGTTCTTCAGGCTGTATGCGTCATAACCCATCCGTCTGAGTGCTGCCGCCTGTGACAGGCTTTCAAATCCGTGCATGCAGAATAAGATCAGTCTCTTATCTTTGGGAAGTCTCCCCTCTTCTGCCGCCTTCACCACATCCGGCATATTTTCCGCATCCATCAGCGTTCCATACTCAAATGAAATTTCGTCTCTTGTATCAATCAGAACATAGCTGCCTTCCGGAAGATCCGCCACCTGATCTAATTCCATCTCCGGAAGCTCTGTCACTCGATCCGGATCTGCCTCAGGAAGATCTGTCACCTGATCCGGTTCTGCCTCAGGAAGATCTGTCACCTGATCCGGTTCTGCCTCAGAGAGATTTTGTTCTTGTATATTCTCTGCCATCCGCTTCTCTTCAATCCTTTCCTGCTTCTGTGATTCTGCCGCAGGCAGCTTTCTATCATATCTTTCGTTTACAGTTTTTGCCTTGCAGAACCTGCTCCGCGCATATCTAACAGCGTTCGGGCTCTGCCTGCGTGATTAATAATAACATGCTTTTTTGCGACTGTCGCTTGGGATTCTGAAATATTTGACACCTCCGTGCTCTATCTGCTATAACGAAAGCATGTCAAAGGCGGCAGTGCATATATGTGCATTGCCGCCTTTAAAACGCTTATGGATGAAAGGATGGAACAGCCAAGGTGAAGTCGCATATGATTAAGGCAGGAGTCGCCTGCCCGGAATTAAAAGTCGCTGATATATCATTCAATACAAGAGAAATCATCCGCCTGCTTAAGAAAAACAAAGACCTGGGACTCATTGCTTTCCCGGAGCTTTGCATTACTTCATACACCTGTGCGGACCTTTTCGGCCAGAAAAAACTCCTGGATGAAGCGGAGAATGCTCTGGCGGAAATTGCATCTGAAAGCGCCTCACTTCCCGGCATGACCGCAGTAGTCGGCCTCCCCGTTCCCGTTGGAAACCGCCTTTACAATTGTGCCGCTCTTGTGTCAGAAGGACGCATCGCTGCCCTCGTCCCCAAAAGCTGGCTTCCCGCCTACGGAGAATTTTACGAAGCGCGCTGGTTCGCTTCCGGAAAAGATCTGACCGGACAGACGGTATCCTTTGCCGGGCAGGAAATTCCCTTTGGGACGGATCTTCTGGCAGAAGATCCGGAAAGCGGTGCTGTCGTCGGTCTTGAAATCTGTGAAGATCTCTGGGTTCCGGACAAGCCCGGTACGCACGCCTGCCTTGCAGGTGCCAATATAATCGTCAATCCTTCAGCCTCTGACGAGCTGATTGGGAAGCAGGAATACCGAAATCAAATGATCCTGGCCCAGTCCGGAGCCTGCTGGTGCTCCTATCTGTATTCTTCGGCAGGTACCGGTGAATCCTCTACGGACCTCGTTTTTTCCGGTCACTGTCTGATTGCACAGGATGGAAACATGCTGACGGAATCCATATTCCCCGAAAAGGGAAGTATAACAGCTGCCATTATCGATCCGGAACGTTCCATGCACAGCCGAATGCGCCAGACAACCTATCAAAACACCGGTTCTGAACGCTATCGCCGTATAAAGGTGTCCATCAACTCCCTGGAAAATTCATATCGAATGGGCGAACACACTTCAAACAAGGCAGAGGAATTGAACCCTGATGCCCTGGCGTGCATTCTCAAAAAAGAAGGCTATCCTGTCGCCCGCAATCCTTTTGTCCCGTCAGGAGACCAGGAACGGGAGGAACGCTGCCGCCGTATTCTTCAGATTCAGGCAAACGGTCTGGCATCCCGCGTACGCGCTACCGGAATCCACAGCCTTGTAATTGGAATCTCCGGCGGATTGGACAGTACGCTTGCCCTTCTCGTAGCCTGTGAGGCACGGAAACTGGTTCCGGAAATCAAAATCACAGCGGTCACCATGCCCAAAGAAGGCAATACTTCCGGCCGTACCTATCATAACGCGCTAAAACTTATGGAAGCCTGTTCGGCTGATGAAATCCGGGAAATCCCGATTGGTTCAGAGGTCCGCCTCCATCTTGCGGATATCGGTCATGCCGAAGAATATACAGGGGCGGGCGATACTGCCTATGAAAACGCCCAGGCCAGAATACGTACCCTTATCCTCATGAACCTTGCAAACATGTCCGGTGGTCTGGTCGTCGGAACAGGCGACCTTTCCGAGCTTGCCCTGGGCTGGTGTACCTATAACGGAGACCATATGTCCATGTATGCCGTCAATGCTTCGGTACCCAAGACCCTGGTACGTTACATCTGCCGCACCTATGCAGATTTTTGCGGAAATGAAATTCTGAAAGAAACCCTTTACGATATTCTTGACACTCCGGTCACTCCGGAACTGACGCCTATGAAAAACGGCAGGATTGCCCAGAAAACGGAAAGTCTGATCGGCAATTATGATCTCAATGATTTTTTCCTTTATTATCATCTTCGTTTCGGTTTCGAACCCGAAAAAATCCTTGCACTTGCGGAAACTGCTTACACGGAAGCTGGGGAATCGGAACTTCGTAAAGCCGAAATACGTTTTTATAAGCGCTTCTTCTCCCAGCAGTTCAAGCGAAGCTGTCTACCGGATGGTCCTAAAGTTGGATCCGTTACCTTAAGCCCCAGAGGTGACTGGAGAATGCCCAGTGACGCAAGTGTGAAGCTGTGGCTTGACTCACTTGATAAAATCTGAGTTTTCTAACCGGAAAGAGCGAAGTCCATCTCTTGCTTCGCTCCTTCCATTTATGTAACTGTTTTATTTCCACTATCCTCTGAAGCATACAGGGCGCATGCATTCAGCTGTGGTATGCCGCCTTTTGGTCCGGCAGGCTTTCAATGATTTTATGGAAAAAAGGGAGGACCGCCGAAGCGGTCCTCCCTTAAATTTTGTCTTATTAAGACTGTCAAACCTCGCGGCTTAGAGATTAGTCGTAAAGGTTCGGAGCGATGTCTTCATCGTTCATGTTGGATGCATCATACCAGTAACCAGCGGTCGGAACATCAGAGACTTCCTGTCCGTTAGCTGCAGCGGTAAGAGCATAGATTGCATAGTAGCCCATCATCAGAGGAGACTGGGTAACTGCGCCAAGGAACTGGCCGCTCTCAACGGCTGCTTTGATGGTAGAGCCTGCATCGAATCCAACACCCTGTACAGCGTCGCCAAGAACAGAAAGGTTAGCATCTGCAGCGATAACGCCTTCAGCAGAAGTCTGGTTGGAACCGAAGATACCGATTGTGTCTTCCTTGGAAAGGATGGTCTGTGCTTCTGTTGCGCAGAGCTCAACAGTGGTCTGAGCCGGAACAGCAACTTCGATAACAACATCTGTGTCACCGCTGTCAGCGCCTTCAGCGTTGTTTACATAGAACTCATTTCCTTCTACGGAAACGGTCTTTCCATCAGCCTGGATAAGTTCGATCATCTTGTTGATGAATCCGAGACCACGCTGCTGGATGTTCAGAGCGGTAGCATCCTGGTTAACTTCACCAATACGAACCGGTGCGTCTGCGCTTGCGATCTGGTCCTTCAGAGCGTCATACAGATGCTCAGCTGCAACAGAACCAGCCTGGGCATTATCAGTTGCTACGGTACATACGATGGATCCTTCCGGAGCATCTGCAACACCGGTATCAAATGCTACAACCGGGATTCCCTTGGATGCGCAATCCTTCAGAGAATCAAGAACGGAGGTAGTATCGCAGGCTGCAAGGCCGATTCCCTTGGGGCTTGCAGAAATTGCGGAATTCAGCATGTTGACCTGGTCAGCGATATCAGACTCGGAGTTCGGGCCCTGTGCCTTGTAGGTAACGCCAAGCTCTGCAGCAGCTTTGTCCATACCCTTGATAGCTGCGCCCCAGTAGGTAGACTGGAAGGACTTAACAATCATCGGGAATTCATAAGCTTCATTAGCGGTAAGTCCGTCGAACTGTGCGGTTCCGTCATCAGCAGCTGCTGCACTGCTGGATGCGGTCTCTTCTGCTGCTGCGCTGGATGCTGCTACTTCTTCCTCAGCTGCGCTGGATGCTGCAGAGCTTGCTGCTTCTTCTTCAGCTGCACTGGAAGCTGCTGCAGAGCTTGCTGCTGCGCTGGATGCTGCAGAGCTTGCTGCTGCAGAACTGGATGCGGAGCCACCGCAACCTGCGAGGAGTGTGCCTGCCATAGCTGCTGCCATGACTAATGATACGACTTTCTGTTTCAATTTCTTTTCCTCCTTGTAAAAACTTAAACAGTTTTTTATCTATGCAGCTCCGAAACACCTCATTCGGAGCTGGCATATTTGAGATAGTGGAATCGTAACATTTTTTGAACAAAATGTAAACGGTTCTTGAACGAATAATGTATTTCTGTTTATTCTTCCAAATATACATTCATTATTCTGGTGAATTTGAATAATTATTAATCTTTCTGATTTTCAGATAAGATCATTTGACTGCTTTTCTCTTCTTTACGATATCGATCATTACGGCGATGATCAGAACTGCACCGGTGATGATCTGCTGCCAGTTAGCCTGCAGACCGATGTAAGGAAGACCGGTCTTCAGAAGGACGATAACCATGGTTCCGATAAAGCTTCCGATAATAGAGCCATAACCGCCGGTAGCAGAAACGCCGCCTACGAATACGCCGCCGATACCATCCATTTCAAGTCCGGCTCCTGTACCCGGCTGAACAGTAGGCGTTACTGCTGCATAAGCGATAGCTGCAAGTCCTGTGAAAAGGCCGCATACAACATAAACCATAACATGGTAGAATTTAACGTTAATGCCGGAAAGAGCAGTTGCCTCTTTATTAGATCCAATTGCGATCGTGTAACGTCCGAACTTGGTATGGTTCAGGACAAATTCCATGACAAACATCAGGATGACCATCAGAACCATTCCGAACGGGAACTTGAAAGCTCCTCTCCCGGAACCGAACTGCCATTTGAAAATGGAGTGGAACCAGCCGCCCGGCTGTTTCAGGGTAGGCCAGGGAATAGCACTGTACATGGATCCGATACCACGTGTGATCATACAGGTAGACAGGGTTGCGATGAAGGGAGCCAGGCCCATAACCCCGACCAGAACTCCATTCAGGAGACCGATCAGGCATCCGATCAGGACGCATACAAGCATTGCTACAATAACCGGAACATTCTGGTTACGGATCAGAGAGCCTCCGATCAGCGCGTAGCAGACCATGCCGGTACCGATAGACAGGTCTACACCGCCTGTAATCAGTGGGAAGGTAACGCCAAATGCCATCAGGATATCATAGTAAGAGAAATCGAACATACTCAGCAAAGTAGAGTATTTGCGGAACTCTTTACTGAAAATGATATAAATTACAGTCAGAGCCAGTGCAACAAGAAGTGCGATAAATCTCTGATCGTTTAATAATGATTTTTTCTTCGTCATGTCCGTTCTCCCCCTTATGCAATATCCCGAGTAGCCTTATCCATGATCAACTCCTGCGTAGCTTCTTCAATCCGGATCTCGCCGGTCTTTTTGCCTTCGCACATAACCACGATACGGTCACTCATACGGAGAATTTCAGTCATTTCAGAAGAAATCATGATGATGGACTTTCCTTCTGATGCCAGTTTATTCATCAGCTTGTAAATCTCGTTCTTCGCACCGACGTCGATACCTCTTGTCGGCTCATCGAAGATCAGGATATCACTGTTCTTGCAAAGCCACTTAGCAATGACAACCTTCTGCTGATTACCGCCGGACAGGTTCATAACCAGCTGGTTAACGCTTGGAGTCTTTGTTGCCAGATCTTCAACGAATTTCTTTGCCGCCTTGCCCTCTTTAATTTTATTAATGAAAGGACCATGCGTAAAGTCTTCCAGGCAGGTCAGCGTGGTATTCTCGGCAATCGTCTTCTGAACAACGACACCGTAACGGCGTCTGTCCTCGGAAAGGTAGCCGATGCCTGCCTTTACTGCATCCAGCGGAGAATTGATGGTCACTTCATGCAGCTGACCGTCTTTGCCCATAATGGAAATCTTGCCGCTCTGCTTTGGATCTGCTCCAAAGATTGCGCGCGCGGTCTCAGTACGTCCTGCACCCATCAGTCCGGAGAAACCAAGTACTTCGCCTTTGTGAAGCTCGAAGCTTACATCCTGGACCATCTTGCCGGCATTGAGATGTTCTACTTTCAGAACAACCGGAGCATCCGGCGGGCACATGCTGTGTGTCTTTGGTTCCTCGTAAATAACACGGCCGACCATCATGTTAATGATGTCTTCCTTGGTGCATTCATTCGTAATCAAGGTTCCGACATACTGACCATCCCTCATAACCGTGACACGGTCTGTGATGACCTTGATTTCATCCATACGATGAGAAATATAGACAATACCCAGATTCTGCTTTCTCAGGTCACGGATGATGACGAACAGGTCTGCGATCTCTTTTTCTGTAAGGGCTGCAGAAGGCTCATCGAAAATGATGACCTTAGCGTTGTGGGAAATTGCCTTTGCGATCTCGCACATCTGCTGCTTGCCTACAGTAAGATCTTTCATCTTTGCCTTCGGATCAATCTCAATCTTCAGTTCGTCAAAGAGTTTCTTGGAATCCTCGATCATCTTCTTATCATCGATCTTGATTCCCTTCTTCGGCTCACGTCCAATGAAGATATTCTGAGCAACCGTAAGGTCACCGATCTCATTCAGTTCCTGATGCACGATGACGACGCCTGCATCCTGAGCCTCGCGGGTATTCTTAAATTCTACTTCCTTGCCTTCATAGGTAATAGTTCCGGAATCCTTCTTGTAGATACCGGTCAAAACCTTCATCAGTGTGGATTTACCGGCACCGTTTTCTCCCATAAGTGCGTGAACTTCTCCGCGTTTTACTTCGAAGTCGACATGGTCAAGCGCATGTACGCCGGGAAAAGATTTGTCGATGCCTTTCATTGTCAAAATAACTTCGCCCATTCTCTTCTCCTTTCCCTTAGTTCTTTCTGCGTCTCGCAGATACATCTGCGTAAACAGCAACAATAACGATGACACCGGTGATGATCAGCTGAACATCTTTTCCAAGTCCGAATGCAAGAATGCCTTCCTGAAGCATGGAAATGATTGCGACACCGATGACGGTGCCCAGAATAGAAGCAAGTCCGCCGACCATGGAAGTACCGCCCATTACGCAGCCGGCGATCGCTTCGTTGTTGTACTGGTCGCCGTAACCCGGCTGAACCGTCGTATATGCTGCTACGAAGAAGATGGCTGCAATTCCGGTCAGGAGTCCGCAGATTACATACGCAAGCATCTTCCACTTCTTGGTATTGACACCGGACAGACGGACAGCCTCTTCGTTGGATCCGAGGCAGAGAATGTAACGTCCGGCTTTCGTGTTGTAAAGAACGATGCCGCAGATGAGAGCAGCAATCAGGAAAATTACAAGTCCGACCGGGAATCCGTTGAAGGATACAATGTTCCGGAACCAGCCGTAGGTCGGGTCTGTGGAAAGCGGCCAGCTCTGGGACTGTGTCTTGGTAAATACAGCGCCAATTCCTTTTCCGATGTTCATGGAAGCCATCGAAATAATGAATGGAGGAATATTCTGGTAGGCTACCATATATCCGTTGAAGATACCGAAGCAAAGTCCAACGAGAATTGCAATGACGATTGCCGCACCGAGGCTCCATTTATAAGAGTTCAGGCAATAGCCTCCGACCAGTGCGCAGCAGAACATAACCGGTCCGATTGAGAAATCGATACCGCCTGTTGCGATTACGAATGTTACTCCCAAAGACAGGAAGCCCAGGAAATATACGTAGTTCAGCGCACCCAGGATGTGGCTCGTACCTGCTGCAGCGAAACCTTTAATAACGATGCAGAAGACGACGTACATCAAGATGAGTACACCAATCAGGATGACTCTGTTCAACCCGATTTTCTTGATGATTGGATTTTCTTTCAGTTTTTCCAATTTTTCTCCCTCCCAATAAGTTTAATTCCTGACGCCGGAAATACCGGTCAAAGCCCGTACCCCTCCTTAACCGGTCATCCTTTTGTCACATTTCACCAATCCATGAATGAGTGAAACGTTTCGATACTTGCAATTATCCTATATTTACCTATCTATGTCAATACTTTTTGATATTTTTTAAATCTGGGAGAGACATTTTTTGTATAATTCGACGGAAACGTTTCCAAAGGTGCTGTATAAGGGTTCCTCGGCTTATTTTCCTTCCTGGATCATGGACAGAAGGAGGTCCCGCTGCCCGTCATATTCGGAAAGGAAGGCATCCCTCGCTGCCCTGGTAAAAACTTCAAAGTCGCGGACCGTATCGGTTTCTTTCGGGATTTTATAAGCCATAAGATAGATATCACTGGCAATTTTTTCTACAAGTTTGTCTTCTTTCATATGTCCCATTCCAATAAAAACAGAACCGTAATTCTTGTCCTTGCGGCAAAGGGACAGGTAGACTTTGGCCGCATTGAAGAGTTCCTGGTAGAGGATTTTCTCGCCCGCTTCACCATATTGCTCTGCAAGGCTGAACTGCCAGTCTTCCATGATTTCTTGCTTCTGTTTTTCGACTTTGCGCTTTACGAACAGTCCCTTCGTGGCATTTCTCATGAAATAAAGCTTCATCCATCCGCCGATAAAGGTATCGATATCGCCTTCCTTTCCGGTCTTATACCGGGCTTCAAAAAGCTTCTGCCTTAGCACATTCTCCGGCGTCATGCCCTCTTCCTTGATTCCCTCTTTCAGGAGCCTGGCCCGTTCTTTTCTGTCAATCTGGTACATGTACTGGACTTCCCAGGGTTTCATCTTCATTCTCGATTTCCTCCGTTTATTCAGCCGTGCTGCTTTTCATTTTTCCACGCTTTTTCTTAAGCATACTACAGTCTCCTGAAAGAGCAGATGCAAGCACCGGCATTGCCTCCTTCAGTTTTTCCGGGTTCATATCCGAATAATGAATCAGGAATATGTGCCTGCTCGGTTTCTCTTCTCCCATATAATAATCTGAGAGAGCCCGGATTTTGATTCCTTTTTCCTTCAAAACATTCTTAACTGTATCATCCTCCCGGTCCGTATCAAGCTGCAGAAGGAAGTGCAGGCCTGCCTTATTTTCCAATATCCTGCAGCGTTCTCCAAAATATCCCCGGATGAGATCGAGTACCTGCCTCCGTTTCCGTACATAATAAAGCCTGGTCCGGTTGATATGCTTCTCGAAATACCCTTCCCGAATAAAGGCTGCAAGCGTATACTGTTCAAAGTTTGAAACGGTGCAGGAATAAAATCCTAATTTACTGTAATATTGGTCTACCAGTTTCCATGGAAGAACCATATAGCCTATTCGGATCGTCGGTGCCAGAGATTTGGAAAACGTATTCATATAAATGACCTTGCCGCATGCATCCAGCGACTGCAGAGACGGAATCGGACTGCCGGACAGACGGAATTCACTGTCAAAATCATCCTCGATGATATAGTGCTCGGGTGATTCATTTGCCCATGCCAGAAGCTCATATCTCCTGGAAATCGGCATAGTGATGCCGGTTGGAAAATGATGGGTCGGGCTTACATGTGCTGCAGCGGCTCCCGTACGTTTCAGCTCGTCAATGAGAATCCCGTCATGGTCCATGCGTATGGCAGCGACATTCGCTCCCGAACTCTCATATATTTTAGCAAGCTTTCGGTATCCGGGGTTCTCTATCGCATAGATTTTTTTATCGCCCAGGAGCTTTATGATCATCCCATACAAATATTCTGCCCCGGCTCCTATGATAATCCGATCCGGCGAAACAGCCATCCCCCGAAATGACGCAAGATGGTCTGCAATTGCCTCTCTCAGTTCCGGAACACCTCCTGAAGGAGCAGGTTCCATCAGTTTATCCTTCT
>JAXJVN010000098.1:0-7236 GCA_036308545.1 Eubacterium sp.
GAGCCCATCTCTTCGATGGAGCACATCATGCCGTGGGAGGGTACGCCGCGCAGCATGCCGTCCTTGATCTCAATGCCGCCTTCGACCATCTTGCCGTCGTGGCCGCCCGCTACTCTTCCGCCGGGAAGAACGACCGGAGTCAGCATGCCGACATGGGCATTGGGAGCGCCGGTTACAATCTGGGTAACCTCGCTGCCGATATCAACCTGACAGATCTGCAGATGATCCGCGTCGGGATGTTTTTCCATCGACTTAATCTGTCCGACAACGATCTTGTCCAGATCCGCGTCAAGCAGCTTGAAATTTTCTACTTTTGTTCCGGAAAGGGTCATGGCGTCGCAGTAATCCTTGGCTGCCACGTCCAGATCCGGGACATATTTTCTAATCCATGAAAGTGAGGTGTTCATTGGTAATCTCCTTATCGTTAGAACTGACGTAAAAATCTCTCGTCATTCTCGTAGAGCAGGCGCATGTCGTCGATTTCGTATTTGAGGAGGGCGATACGCTCAAGGCCTACGCCGAAGGCGAATCCTGTGTATTTGTCGGGATCGATCCCGCACATTTCAAATACGTGCGGATGGACCATTCCGCAGCCCAGAATTTCAATCCAGCCTTCTCCCTTGCAGAAGCGGCATCCTTTGCCGCCGCATTTGAAGCAGGATACGTCCATTTCAGCCGAAGGCTCAGTGAATGGGAAGTGATGGGGACGGAACTTGGTCTTGGTCTCCGGTCCGAACATTTCCTTGGCAAACTGCTCCAGCGTTCCTTTAAGATCAGAGAAGGTGATGTTTTTGTCTACGACAAGACCTTCAACCTGATGGAAGGATGGAGAATGAGTAGCGTCGACTTCATCCGCACGGAAGACACGTCCCGGAGAAATCATACGGATAGGAAGCTTTCCCTGTTCCATGACGCGGGCCTGTACCGGAGAGGTCTGGGTACGAAGGACGATGTCCTTATTGATATAGAAAGTATCCTGCTCATCCTTTGCCGGATGGTTGGGCGGAATGTTGAGCTTTGTAAAGTTGTAGTCGTCGTACTCGATTTCCGGTCCTTCGACGACCTCATAGCCCATTCCTACGAAAATACGCTCCAGCTCTTCCAGTGCGATGGTATTGGGATGACGGTGACCAATCTCGGCTTTTTTTGCAGGGAGGGTAACGTCGATTGCCTCACGGGCGATCTTCAGCTCCATGGCCTTCTGCTCGTGGGCTTTTTTTGCCTCTTCCAGCTTCTCGGTAATGCGGTCTCTTGCCTCATTGACCATCTGGCCGACCTTGGGGCGGTCCTCCGGAGCGACATTCTTCATGCCTTTCATAAGCTCCTTGAGCTCGCCTTTCTTGCCCAGCATCTGTACGCGGATCTCGTTGAGCCTGTCACCGTTCTCGGAAGATTCAATCTCCTTTGTGGCACGCGCGACGATCTCCTGCAGCTTCTCTTTCATGCTACCGTCACTCATAGAAAAATCTCCTTTCGGCGGGTCACCTAAAAGCCACCGGCCCGCTGATCATATATGAAACCATATAAAGTTTGGTTAACCTAAAAACATACTTAATAATAATCGTTCAATTTGTCTAATATGTCAAGATTAATAGGTAAAAAGGACGGACTCCTGCTCAAAAAAAGTCAATGACTATAAGCTTTTCAGAGTACTCCGTGTGTCTTTTGTGCTTTAATCAAGGAAATTGCCGTTGAACAAAGGCATAAGAAGAAGTTCTGTTTCTGCGCCGGCCAAAGATAGCCAAAGTGACCGGCACTTTATGCTGCCCGTCCCTTTGACAGGCAATAGAAAAGGCACTTCCAAAATCGGAAGTGCCTTCAAAAGCCCGGGGTGCCGTTCCTGTTGTTTTGACTCCCAGCGCAAGCCAGGTGGGCAACCGCAACGTTACATTTGTGATCCTCGACTATGGAGGCGTGACAGCCGCAACGCGATATAGGAATCCCTGTTTATATCAAAATGTAGGTTCAAATAATACAGGGCATCGAACATCCCAGGTAGAGTTTAAATTGCCGGTAAAGCTTACGTAAATGCTTTGCTTACTTGAATTATATAATAGATATTTTCGCTTTTCAATCTTCTGCAGGGGCTGTATGTTCCGAAAATATCAACGATTTTCGTCACGATTTTTTTCGCAATTTAACACTTGACAGTGATCTTGAGACCCGAATTTGGCAGCCATGGGGACGGTTCCGGCAGCCATGGCCGAACCGTCCCCCATGGCCGACCGCATAGGTTTTATACAAAGCCTAAGAGGCTTCCCGCCAGGTGGAAGACAAAGGCGACTGACCAGGCTACGGCAATCTGGAAGATGACGACAAATATCGTGGTCTTTGTACCCATTTCCCGCTTGATGGCGCTGACAGCAGCGACGCACGGCGTATAGAGCAGGCAGAATATAAGCAGACAGAATCCTGCGAGCGGCGTGAGCAGGGATGCTACAGCCTGCTGTCCGCCAACCAGGACGTTCAATGTCGCTACGACGCTCTCCTTTGCCATAAAGCCTGCGACCAGGGCTGTCGTGACGCGCCAGTCCGCGAAGCCGAGCGGCTTGAAAATCGGCGAGATAAAGGCAGCGACAATCGCCAGGATGGAATTCTGCGGATCCGCGGTCATGTTGAGATGCAGGTCAAAGCTCTGCAGGAACCATACAATCAGGGTCGCGATGAAAATGACGGAGAAAGCTCTCTGAATAAAGTCCTTAGTCTTCTCCCACATCAGGATCAGAACACTCTTGGCACCGGGCAGGCGGTAATTGGGCAGTTCCATGACAAAAGGTACTGCCTCGCCCTTGAAGCCGGTCTTTTTGAGGACAAGAGCGGTCAGAATGCCGACAATCATTCCGATGAAATACAGAAGGACCATAATGAGTCCGCCCTTTCCCGGAAAAAAAGCCGCCGTCAGGAATCCATAGATGGGCAGCTTTGCAGAGCAGCTCATGAACGGGATTAAAAGGACGGTCATTCTTCTGTCCCTTTTGGACGGCAGGGTTCTGGTAGCCATGACTGCCGGAACGGAACAGCCAAAGCCAATCAGCATAGGAACGATACTTCTGCCTGACAGGCCGATCTTACGGAGCAGTTTGTCCATGAAAAAGGCAACGCGGGCGATATAGCCTGAATCTTCGAGGATAGACAGGAAGAAAAACATGATGACGATGATGGGCATGAAACTGAGCACGGTGCCGACGCCGTTGAAGACTGCATCAATGACCAGGGAATGAATGACCTGATTGACATGAGCTGCTGTCATCCAGGCATCTACTGCGCCGGCCAGGGCATCGATTCCTGCCTGAAGCAGGTTCTGCAGGGCGGCTCCGATCACATTAAAAGTCAGATAGAAAACCAAGGCCATGATGCCGACAAAGCAAGGAATGGCTGTTAACTTTCCGGTCAGGATACGGTCAATCTGACGGCTTCTTTTATGCTCAATACTTTCTTTGGGTTTTACGATAGTCTGCGCACAGACGCGCTGGATAAAATCAAAGCGCATATCCGCGATGGCAGCCGCGCGATCAAGTCCGCGTTCCTCTTCCATCTGTTTGATGATATGCTCTATGGTCTCTTTTTCATTCTGTTCCAGTTCCAGCCTCTCCGCAATCAGATCATCGCCCTCAATCAGCTTGCAGGCAGCAAAGCGTACCGGAATCTCCAGCCTCTCAGCGTGGTCCTGGATCAGATGCATGACCGAATGGATGGCACGGTGGACCGCGCCGCCGTGATCGTTTTCTCCGCAGAAATCCTGGACAACAGGTTTTTCCTGATAATGGGCGACGTGGATCAGATGGCTGATCAGCTCGTCTACGCCTTCGTTTTTTGCTGCGGAAATGGGAACGACCGGAACGCCGAGCAGCTTCTCCAGACGGTTGACCAGAATAGTCCCGCCGTTTTCACGTACTTCGTCCATCATATTCAGGGCAACGACCATGGGAACGTCCAGCTCGATCAGCTGCAGGGTCAGGTACAGGTTCCGTTCGATATTGGTCGCGTCGACGATGTTGATCAGGCCTTTTGGTTTTTCATCCAGGATGAAATTCCGGGTGACGATCTCCTCACTGGAATAAGGAGACATGGAATAAATGCCGGGAAGGTCAGTGACCAGAGTGTCCTTGTGACCGCGGATCACGCCGTCCTTGCGGTCAACCGTGACGCCCGGAAAGTTTCCGACATGCTGGTTGGCGCCGGTCAGCTGGTTGAACAGGGTTGTTTTTCCGGAGTTCTGATTGCCGGCCAGGGCGAAGGTCAGCGTGGTGTCCTCCGGAAGCGGATGCTCATTCTTCTTATTGTGATATTTGCCCTCTTCACCAAATCCCGGGTGAAGGCTGGCATCCTTTCGCTTCGCCTCTTCCTCGCGTCGGCTTCCTTCTTCTTTTTCTAACTCCGACTGTTCTTCCAGTCTCTTGCCCTGATAGATTTTTTCCAGGTTCTCCGCCGTATAAGCAGGAACTTCCGAAGCGGGAACCTCATTAATTTCAATTTTCGCCGCGTCAGCCAGACGCATGGTCAGTTCGTAGCCATGGATCGTGAACTGCATGGGATCGCCCATCGGTGCCAGCTTGGTAACCGTAACGTACTCGCCCGGAATGACGCCCATATCCAGGAAATGCTGACGGAGCGCGCCTTCTCCGCCAACCGTCAATACCTTTGCGCTTTTACCAACCGAAAGTTTATCAAGATTCATAAATTCTTGCCTCAAAATTTGATATAAAAAAATTCCATGGGCTCAACACTCTGATTGGCTTCTGACCGGTTCCATTTTTGATCGACCTATCATTTCTCGATGTTCCGGCCGCTCTATATATGGCGTTAGTCCTTCCGGATTATTTTGTCCAATCGGATTAGTTAGCCCTAATGGAGTATACCACGAAATAAGGCAGGTTTACGACCCATTGTTTCGTAAATCTGCCTTTTGCAAGAAATATTCATTTGACACGGTCAAAAAACTTTTCAACGCGTTCGGTATTTATACATGTGCTGAATAAAATTACATCACTGATTTTTCCGGTTCTTGTCGTAGATAATCTGCAGCCCTTTCAGAAGCAGGTTGTCATCAATGATGATCTCGTGCCTGCAGAGCGGAATAATCCGCTTGGTTAGTCCGCCTGTTGCTACGGCAGCGGGTTTTTCTCCCAGTTCCTCTTCTATCCTGTCCAAAATTCCATCGATTGCAGATGCGTTCGAATAGAGAATGCCGCTCAGCATGGATTCTGATGCCGTCGTTGCGATCAGACGCTTGGGCGTGTCGATACTGATTGCAAAGAGCTGAGCTGCATTGGAAGCAAGCGCATCCAGGGAAACCATAACGCCAGGGATGATCAGTCCGCCTATATATTCTTTTTTCTTATTGATGACGGTGATGGTTGTCGCTGTACCCATATCAATCACGGCAATCGGATACGTGCCGTAAGACATGGCCGCAACGGAATCCGCCACAATATCCGCGCCCAGGCTTGCCGGATCATCAATCTTGATATTGAGTCCTGTTTTTACACCGGGGCCTATGACCAGCACTTTTCTTTTCAGAATCATTTCAATTGCTTTGCGGATCACATTCTGGATCTGCGGAACCACGCAGCTGACAATCGCCCCATCCAGGCTGGCCAGGTCTGTTTTGTGAATATCAAGCATCATCTTGATATCAATCGCATATTCTGCTTCTGTCTTGGTAATGATCGTCGAAACCCGTTCGCTCCAGTAAATCTTCTTCCGGTCAACAATGCCAAGGACAATATTTGTATTTCCTACGTCTACTGCTAAAATCATTTTATTCTTCCTTGTAAAAACTTTTTTTTTATATCGGATTCATTACCATTCAGGTATCTCTTTAATACCCTTGCAGGCATAAGAAAAAAAATGTCAGGAATCAGTCCGCTTCTTTATCTAACAGTTTCATTATAATTTTCATATAAAAAATTTCAATGAAGTAAAAAAACTTTACTGATAGAATAAAGAAAGCCTGCGAACCTTTCTTTGCTTTACAGGAAAGATGATTCACAGGCATACTTTCATATCGAAAAACTTTCTATTCAAAAATATAGTTAACTCTCACATCATTCTTTTCTGCTTTTACTGATGCCTTCGCCCCCGTAATCAGAGGCATCATAGGCGGTCTGTGCCCGATGTCCAGATCCATAATAACCGGAACCTTCAGGTCCTCAAGCACTTTTGTCACCGCGTCATACTGGTCCAGCCCCATGATTGGCTCATTCATGTGATAGGGTCTTCCGATCAGGAAGCCGCTGGCGCATTGAAACCACCCGGCTTCCTTCATCTGCCAGAAGGCCCGTCTCATGCCGAGCACGTTCAGATCGCAGCATTCCAGAAACCAGATAATGCCCTCCTGACCATATTTCTCATTAAATTCCTGAACCTTATCAAAACGGGTTCCCAGGATAGTAACCAGAGAATCCACACAGCCGCCTAACAGGCGTCCGGAAAAATCTGCTTTTTCCTGTCTGAGTGAGTTTTCGGAAGCACCATGGGAATCCTTTCGTTCTACGCTTTGCCGAGAAAACTTTTCAGCTTCCGGAAGAAAATAGCGGAAATGATTTTCTTCCGTTACATGATAGGGCTCCAGAGGTTTCTCCGGCGTCTTCAGCGATTCGCTTTCCCACTTTCTATATGAATGTGAAAAGTCTGTTTTTCCCATGAGCAGATCAAGTGCGTCCTGAATAGCCGGATGCCATGGTTTCATACCAAAAGCTGGCGCGCAGGGACCGTAGACTGCAGCCGTATCTGCCAACGTCGCGGACAGGAAGGTATAATTGGTGTTATCCGAATAACCCATATACCACTTGGGCTCCGCCTTGCGGATGCGGTCAAAGTCCATATAAGGAATGACCTCACACATCAGCTCACCGCCGCCTGTCGTAATCACAGCATCCACCTCAGGGTCCGTCATCATGCTGTTCAATTCCTCGCCGCAAAGCTTCGGCCTATTGCTGATGCCAATCCCCTGATCCGCGTAAACATTCGGGCCTTCTTTATAACGAAGCCCTAAAGCGGCAAACTTCTTCTTGGCATTATCATAAGCACTGCGGTAAGGCTCCATCGCCGCCCCGAAAGAAGGGGCGATAAAACCCAGCATGCCATTTTGCGGCAGAAAATGCGGAAACCTCATCAAAATTCTCCTGTAGACCCATTCAGATAATTCTTGTGGGTATATAATAACACTTTTTATAAATAGACCCGGATGAAAAAATCCGCCGGGTCTGGGAGAACAATTGTTCCAAATAGACC
>JAXJVN010000099.1:0-13719 GCA_036308545.1 Eubacterium sp.
CTTTCACTGTGCTACAGCCATTCGGATTTTCGCTCTGCTTTTGCAGAGCTCCATCCTCATGTCTGTTATCCTGTCCAATGTCAAAGTGCTTACGAAAGCAAGCTTTCGACGTGCGCTGCCACTGTCCATATCTTCGTGTATAAGCTACGGATTTCTCCGTTCCTTCGGAGCTCTCGAAATCCTACAGCCATTCGCATTTTCGCCCTGCTCAGCAGTGCTCCATGCTCATGTCTGTTGCCTTGCCTGACAAAGTCCTTCTTGTGCAAGGCTTCGCTTTGCACCGAAGTCCTTTGCCGGCAAGAGCTTATACACTCATATGTCTTTGGGGTTAATGATATGCGGTATTCTCTTGATCTCTTCCCAGCGTTCGCCGGATACGCGGTAGCCCGTTCCGGGACCCTGATAGTCGTTGGGGGTGTTGACGCCGGAGAGGACCTTGAAGTTTTTGTCCAGGATGGCGGATGTCTGCATATAGTCGCCGATGACCCGCTGCTTGAGCATGTTGAGGACGCTTTCCGCTACATCGTGGAAGCCGGTCTCTTCAAGAGCCCGGACGACGTCGATGCCGGTGATTCCGCGCTTCATGACCTCCTCGGCTGCTGCCAGATCGGCGGTGATGTCGCGGTCCAGAGTGTCGTGGCTGCCGTCAGCGTAGGTGATGGCTTCTACCTGCTCGTCAGTAACCTCGCAGAGTCCCAGCTGGCGGAAGACCGCCTGCATAGCACGCGCCGCTTTATTTCTCACGGCGATGACGTCCTCTTCCTTTACCGGGCGGAGGCCGCCGTCAACCTGCATGTCTCTTTGAAAAACATTGTAATCGTCGAAGTCGTGGGCATCGAAATTTGAGCCCGCGAACATGTTGTCATAGTTAGGTTCTGCTGCATAGCCGGAGAAGATGAAATCCGTTCCCGGCAGGAACTGCAGCATGGTCCTGGCTGTACGTCTCATATCGGAATTGGAGAAACTCTGGTCGTTGGAGGACGCGCATTCCAGTCCTAAGAGGCATGCCAGCAGGTTTTCGCTCATAACCTCGCGGATACCGGCCGGTACGGCGCCCGGGATGCCGATGCAGGAAACAGAACCGTTCTGGGTTCCCTGGCTGCCGGCGCCCTTGGTGACGTAAAGGCATCTGGCTTCAAGATAGAGCATGGATTTTTTCTCACTGGAGCCCATGAGGACTTCGGAACCGGAGCCTGACGTGAAGCGGACCTTAAGTCCTCGGGACGCATAGGCGGAATTGAGGAAAGCCTTGGAATAAGGCGTATCGTCTCCGTCGATGAATACTTTCTCTGTGCCATAGACGGAAAGGGTCTCGGCATAAGTAGTCAGACCGCGGATACCCAGCTCCAGCTCGGTCGCTTCCTCAGCGGAGCACTGGGTCGTAACGCCCCGGCGTCCGACCTGGGCACCGATCAGAAGGCCCATAGCGTCAAGCGGCGCATATCTGGCAACACCCATGGTCGTCTCTTCCTCGGAAAAACCTCTGAGCGCGCCCTCGGCTGCGTCTGCCGCGATCTGGACCGGATCGTCCTTGAGGTTGGTGATATGGGCCTGGTTGCCCGGAACCTTTCTGGCGCGGATTTTCTGCATGCCCATCATGAGCTCGACGACATTGAGCTCGTTCAGAACCTCGCAGATCTTAGCGGGCGTAATGCCGGATACGACTTCCAGCACTTCCTTCCTGGAAACGTGGATGTCGACGATCATTTTCGCAATATCAACAGAAGGAACCGCCATGGACTTCTCAGCGCGGTCCAGGTCAATCGCATAATCCGCGATGAACTGGTCGATGAAGTCGAAGTCTTCCCGCTTCTTGCCGTCCAGTTCGACGACCTTGCCGTCCACGATGCGGATCGAGGGCTTGGGATCGTAAGGGCTCTTCATAGCCACGAAGCCCATCTCCGGCCACTCGTTCATGTAGCCGTCCAGGTTGACCTTCCGCTGGTCAAGTGCTTCAAAACGCTTGCTTCTCTTCATAATAAACCTCTTTTATCGAACCCTCAGGGTCCTTGCATAACGTCAGAGTCTGCTGCCGAATAATGTTCCCGGAAAATGCGCCGGAAAAGCTCTGATGAGACTCTGAAAAAATTCAGCGTAAACTCATAGGGAGCTTAAAAGGCAATCTCCGGATTCGGACAGTCTGCCACGATTGCATTCTTGAAATCATTATAGCGCCCGTATGTTGACTTGTCCATAAAAATGCAGGGAAAACTTACACAAATCAACACATTGATTTTTGTAAATCAACATGAAACAACAGAAAAACCGCAGGCAAAGCTTTGTTGGAAACGTTTTTTGCCCGATTCTGCCGGATGGAAAGTGTGCGGCCATGGGGACGGTTCTTCTGGCGAGGGCGGCGGCAGGGTGAAAGGTACATTGCCATCTTATTTTTTTACATAACCAGGGGCAGACTCTTTACATTTGAAAGTTATACTTCTCTCATCTGTAAAAAATCTATAAATACATAAAAATTCTCAGCAGGTTCGGAAGGGTGGAAAATATTGCGATGACGCAGCGAAATACCTTAGGAGAAGGATGGGACCGCAGCGGAAATGAAAATAATGCGGCAAACTGTTATGGAAATGATTCAGGCAGCGGAGGCAGCAGTGCACCAAAGGCCATAGACAGCTGGATGTTCCGCCTGGTGGGAGGAGTTTTTGCAGTTATCGGAGCAGTCTTTCTGATCGTGGCAATCGTGAATGAGATCAACTATTCGAAGGCGGTCCCGGTTACGGCAGAAGTTATTGACGTCGTTTCAAGAACGAGTCTGGATGATGACCTGGATGAAGTTACAAGCTACTATCCGGTTTATCGATATTCATACAAGGGAGAAACCTACACAATCACGCCGAATGAATCGTACGGAGATGATCCGAAGGCAGGTGATGTGAAGAACATCCGTATCAGCGCCAAAAACCCGGAGAAGATCGTCGGATGGGGCCTGTCATTAATTTTCGGCTTCATGGGAAGCATCTTCTTCTTTTTAGGAACGCTCTTCCTGATTTTTACAAGAAAATAAGGCGGAAAAGGGAGCAAAGTGAAAGCGCCCGGCGTCCTGCTTTTTCAGTGTACGAAAAAAAAGAAAGAGCACGCGAAGGCCTGTCAACGCAAGTTTTCGCGGGCTCCTTTCTTCATTCCCGGCGCAGAACCGAAGGCGGCAGAAGGTGGCAAAGTGCCTGTCACTTTGCCACCTGGTGGCATGGTGCCTGTCACTTTGCCACCTTATTTGTAGATTTTGCGGATGGTCTCGAGCTTGATCATGTTGGTTCCGCCGTTTCTTCCGACCGGACCGCCGGTCAGGATGACGTTGTCGCCCACCTTGAGTCCAAGGATCTTGCAGGATTCCTGGACTGCATGGAAAAGCAGGACTTCCTGGGAGTCATATTCCTCAGAGAGGACCGGATGCACACCCCAGGAGAGAGCCAGCTTGCGGTAGGTCTTCTGGCTGGTGGTCATGCCGATGATGTCGATGGGGCAACGGAAACGGCTGACCATTCTGGCGGAAAGTCCGCTGATGGAGTTGACGACGATGCATTTGGCACCGACGTCGATGGCCATGGAGCAGGCGGAATGAGAAATGGCGTCCAGGTTGTTTTTGATGCGGAAATTCATGGTTTTGAAGCGGTGTTCATAATCGGTATGCTTCTCCGTGAATTCCGCGATTTCCGACATGGTGCGGACGGCTTCAACCGGGTACGCGCCTGCTGCGGATTCTCCGGACAGCATGATGGCGGAAGCTCCGTCGTAAACCGCATTGGCTACGTCGGAAATTTCTGCCCTGGTCGGACGGACCTTGGTGATCATAGACTCCAGCATTTCGGTCGCAATGATGACGCGCTTGCCCAGAAGCCGGCACTTTGAAACGATAGTCTTCTGTACAGACGGTACTTCCATAAAAGGAATCTCGACACCCAGGTCGCCTCTTGCAACCATGATGCCGTCTACGACTTTGGAGATTTCTTCGATATTCTCTACGCCGGCGCGGTTCTCAATCTTGGCAATGATGTCGATATTCCTGCCGCCGTTGGCATCCAGGAAATCACGCATGCTCTGGGCGTCCTCCTGGGTAGAGACAAAAGAAGCTGCCACATAGTCCACGTCGTTTTCGATGCCGAAGAGCAGGTCTGCCTTGTCCTGTTCAGACAGGAAATCCATCTTGAGCAGCTTTCCGGGGAAGTTCATGCTCTTGCGGTCGGAAAGCTTGCCGCCTGCCTGAACGACGGTATGGACATCGCTTCCCTCCACGCTGGTAACTTCGCAGACGACCAGTCCGTTATTGACCAGAATGCGATCACCGGCCTTCATCTCATCTGCCATGCCCTTGTAGCTGACGGATACCCTCGTCGCGTCACCCTCGATGTCTTCGGTCGTGAAGGTAAACTCCTGACCTTCTTCCAGCTCTACCTGGTGCTCTTTAAAAACACCGATCCGGTATTCCGGTCCCTTGGTATCCAGCATGATGGCGATGGGCTGCCTTAATTCTTCCCTTACCTTGCGGATTCTCTTAATCTTCTCCAGATGCTCCTCGTGGGTGCCGTGGGAGAAGTTCAGGCGGGCGACATTCATGCCGGCCTGGACCATCTGGGTCAAAACTTCTTCACTTTCGCTTGCAGGTCCGATCGTACAGATAATCTTCGTTTTTCTCATGTTTTAAAAAAATCCTTTCTTCGTGCTTTTTTCGCATGAGTGGATGTAACTCACAGCGCCCTGTTCATGGGTGTCACAGCATAATTTTCCAGCCGAAGCTCCGATAAGCGGAATATGCGTTACAGAAGAATACCGTCCTTTCAGGGTGCGATATATGCGGTGATATCCTGATCAGACATCTGAATCACAGATTGAACGGCGGATTGGTCTGCTGTTTGGTCGGTCGACTCACTGGCTGCTGAATCCGGGTTCTGTTCCTGTCCCAGGTCCAGCAGATGATAGCGTGTGGACTTTATTCCTTCAAAGTAAAGGATTTTGCCCATTCCGACTGCCTGGATGAAAGGCTTCTCCGCTGCTATGATCTGCTCTTCGTTTCCACCGTCTTTGTTTCCGCCGTCTTCGTTTCCGCCGTCTTCGTTTCCACCGTCTTCGTTTCCACCGTCTTTGATTCCGCCGTCCATGAAAGCCATGTAAATTCCATCACGCCCGCTGTATAGCAATGCCTGGTTTACAGCAAAGCAGGGTCCCACGCCTATCTTGGAAAGGCGCTGGCCTTCTTCGCCCGGCGCTCTGTTTATAATACCTCTTATTGGGTCAAAATAGTGCAAAATCTTCCCATCGAATGTAAAACCTGTAGGCATGCTGTTTTTACCTGACGTATCCAGGTCGCACTCCCATGTCTTGTAAAGGCCCGAATCCGTCCCAATTGCCGCAAGTCCCGCATGCGGGCGGGCGGAATCTTCCCCCACAGAAAGGTAAAGAAGGTAGCCGTTAAAGGCGGCCATATAGCGGACGGCACCTTTTTCATCCGGCACCCGGCAGCAGGAAATATCTTCCGCATCACTATAGGCGCGGAGTTCGTTCCCGTTCTGATAAAAAAGCCAGCCAGCCTGGACAAGAAGGGGGTAGATGTTTTTTCCTTCTATTAACAGTTCCGCCGGACTGCTGCCGTCGGAGGGAACCCGGTAAATGCCGACCGGTCCTTCGCTCCCAATGTCGTCAAGGACATTTCCATAGAAATAAAGGGTGCCTCCGCTTTCGGTCAGCGAGGAGCAGCCCGCACTCCCGGGAGCGAAAAGCATGGTCTGGTCCGAAAAGTTCGGGGCATAGCTGTAGAGTGCCTGGATGTCATGGTTCCAGAGGCCCAAGTCTACCTGGGTGTTGGCATCAATGATGTCGGCGGAATTCTCGTCTTCCGGGTTGGTGCCATCCGATCCGCTCTCGCCATTTGTCCGGACGGAGGAGCTGCTGTCAGCATCGCTGCTGTAGTCTGTAGCCCGGTAAATATATTTGGGAGCATAAATCCGATTTTCTCCGATCAAGAATGGTGAGCGTTTCAGGACCTGCTGACCGGTCACCGCAGCCACTTCTTCCGCATCAAGATAAGAATCACTGGGAATTTTCGGCGCGCTGTTCCGAATAAGATCCAGAGGCTCCTCTGCCTGCAATGACTGGGCTGGCTGGGATGAAGAAGAAAGCACTTCCTCCCCGGGAGATCTTTTTTTCTGCTGATCCTGCTGGCCATAGGCACTGGCTGTCGAAACTGCTTCCATTTCCGGAACAGGCGGAAGCATCTTCGGAATGACAACGGCGGCGGCTGCAGTCAGTGCCGCAAGGATTGCTGCAATAATAAATACTGTTTTTTTCATATCTATTCTCTGATCTCTATTCGCACCCTGACTGTCACATCTGAGGTGGCAAAGTGCCTGTCACCTTGCCACCTCATCTCTATTCGCACCCCGATCGTCGCAGCTGAGGTGGCAAAGTGCCTGTCACTTTGCCACCTCATGTTTACATCGCATCGATTTCTGTCAGAATCTCATTTTTTAAGTCTTCTACATTGCAGGTGTCCATCTTGAGAATGGAGTTTACGACGACTTTATCAAAGGAGCTTTTTTCAAATACGGAATTGATTTCATTCTTGATGTCTTCTTTTGATTTTCCTTCTTTTAAACAGATTTCTGCGTATTCAAGGAAGAAAGCCTTTGTATTCTGCCCGACGGTCACACCGTCATAGGTTTCCTGATTTTTACTGTGTGCGATATGCTCCTGATCCATATTGAGAACATAGTCCTGCGGTCTTGCAAAGCCTTTTTCTCCCAGTATCCTGACAAGCTCTGTCGTTCCGCCATCAACAAGGTCGCTGAAATCAATGTCTAAAAGATTGCGTATGCACTCCAGTTGAAATACTTCCCCATCATAGCTGATATCATACTCATTATGAAAAGCGTATTTTGCAATGGTATCGGCAATGCCTTCCGCGACAGCCTGTCCAAGTACTGCATTGCTGATTTTTTTTGAAGCATCATCCGATACACTGACGATAAACAGCTTGGTCGTCCGTACGCTCTTGTCGGAAAATGTGATGTCCGTCATTCCATGTCCAAGAATTTCATGAATCACAGCCTTCTTTTTTCTCGCCTGCACCTCCGGATCTGAATCATTTGAAATATAAACCGTTCCATCCTTCATGTTATACATCGCGACCGTATTTTCGAATCCTGCTTTTTCCTGTATCTCGCTTCTTGACAATTCCTGGACCTTTAAGCGCTTGAAATTATAGTTTAAGATGCGCAGATCCATATGGAGTCCCGCTGTTTCCAGATTGTCTATGCCTTCCAGAAGCCAGTTCTTATATTCCTCCTTCAGTTCAGAAGAGTCCTTTATATCCTGCCTGATATCATCATAGGTAACTGCCGGTCCCAGCCGGTCATCAATTTCCTGCACCGTACCGGCTATCAGCTCATCACTGTCCCCGAGGCACTGGATCAGTCCGCCCGGGATCTCCTGTACCTTCAGTCCATGCGATTCGCAGTATGCCAGGTCCGATGCCAGCTTATCCTCAGAAGCTCCCTCATCCAAAACATCCTGCGCCTGGTCAGAAGTGCTCTCAGTTGAAGCATCCTGCACCTGGTCAGAAGTGTTCCCATCTGAGACGCTCTCATCCAATGTGCTCTCCGTTTCAGCAGACGCAGCATCCTGATAAGCCAGGTCATCATCCGACGTATCTTGGTAAGAGTCCAGGATAGTCTTTCCTGTATAAAGCAGAAAAACGATCAGAAGCACGATCGGTACAATAATTTTCAGTTTCGATTTTTTTGGTTTTCCGATTTTTTCGGGTTCGCCGGAAGTTAATCCGGACTCCCCGGAAAAATTTTCATTGTCCTTCTTATGCTCCATGATTTGTTATTCCCTTCTATTTGTTATCTCTCATCTGACTGCAGAGTAACGGACGGATCCTGCTATATCAACTTCCTGTCTCAACATACCGCGTTCTGTCATTGCTTTTACCGCCTCACGCATCTTTTTTGTAATGCCCTTATATCCCATACGGTTTGCAATCTCTGTCAATGTTAGACGGTCAGGTCCGATTGCTTTAAGAACTTGCACGCTATAGGCAGCCTTCATATCTTCTTTTTTCGGTTCTGCAAACGCCGGATGTACCGGAATTGTGACCGAAAGCCAGGAGCGCTCCGAGTCCATTTGAAAGCGCAGTGGATTTGACCCGGTCTGCCTCCGTCCTGTCATCATATTTTATTATTTTCTGCTGGCATACATAATTGCGTATGTAAGCAAGTGCATCCGCAAGCTGCGTCTGAATCGTTCCTGATAATAGCAGGCAAGCGCATTTTTGTCGAGTCCTCGACATTTATTTTATCGAGCACTCGACAAATCATTATCGAGTTGTGTCGAGTCGTTCAACGCAAACCATTCACCAATCTTTACAATGAAGCGAAACACAATTTGTATCTTGCATTCCGATATTTGCATTAGTCACTTTGGCTCCTCGATTCCTTTTCTCTCCATTGCCCGCTTTATAAGATCCTGCGATTCGCGAAATGCTTCCGGCAGGTAGTCCTTCTCCCATTCACGGCCGGCATGTTCCTGCGCTTTGATCTCTTCCCAGCTCTTGCGCCGGTCTTTGTCATCGTCCAAACCGTCTTTCTTTTTTGCAAAGACATGCGGATGCCTGCGGATCATCTTCTCGCTGACTGTTTTTGCAACGTCCTCCAGCGAAAAGAGGCCTTCTTCCTCTGCGATCACGCTGTGCATGACGACCTGCAGAAGGAGATCGCCCAGTTCTTCCTGCAGATTGCGGCTGTCGCCGGTGGCAGCAAGAATGTTGATGCCGCTGACCACTTCCGCAGCCTCTTCAATCACTTCCGGTTTCAGACTCTCATGTGTCTGGACGCGGTCCCAGGGGCAGCCGTCCTCCGCCCGGAGTTTACGGACGACCCGGTATAGTTTTTCCATTTCGGTCATATCTGACATACAGTTACCTCAAATTGCCAGAAGTGCCAGGCACTTCTGGCCATAGCTATTTATTGCTGCGTCGAACCATAAAGGGCAGTTCGAATGCCAGCATTCCCAGCCATCCTGCCAGGCAGGACCAGGGAATTGCGGCAATGCCCATACGGCGGACCAGGATCAGGTACAAACTGGTACCGAACCGCAGGCCCATGTTGACAATTGAGCTGACAAGAGTGATCTTGAGGTCTCCTGTTCCCCGAAAATATCCCTGCACGCAGTTTGTGCAGGACGGCAGCGCGTACATGGGAGCAATGAGGGTAAGGTAAACCATCCCTTCCCGGATGACGTCCGCTGAGGATGTGAAGAGGCCCATAAAGTTCTCCGCAAACAGCCAGAGAAGGATTCCGGAAAAAAATCCGTACAGAGCATCGATGAGAATGCCGCAGGCAAAGGTGCTGCGGATCCGCTTTCTGTTTCCCGCTCCCCAGTTCTGGGCTATGGCGCTGGTCATGGCATTGGCTATGCTTCTTCCGGGAATCAGGGCAAAGTCATCGATCCGGTTCGCCGCCGAGAATGCTGCGGTTACATTCATGCCCAGGCTGTTTACCACGCCCTGCACCCCGATGATGCCAAGCTGCACGGTCGCCTGCTGCACCGCGGAAACGACTCCGTACTTAAGCGTTTTTGCAAGCAATGTGATGTCGAAAGAGAACCACTCTCTTCCCATATCCAGAAGAGGAACATGCCTGTGTATATAGAAGAGACAGAGAAAGCAGGACATGGCCTCCGCAAGGACGGTCGCGGCTGCCGCGCCGTGAACACCCATTCCCATTTTCACAACGAAAAGCAGGTCTCCGGCGATATTGACCGAGGCACTGATTGCAAGAAAGAGGAGAGGAGTTCTGCCATCTCCTAAGGCCTGCATGGTCGACGAAAGATAATTGTAGCCGAAGGTGAAAATCAGACCGAAGGCAATGATCTTGAGATAGGAAGCCGCCATGTCCAGAATTTCAGGATCCACCTGTATGAGTATAAGAATCTGTCTGGCAAAGCCGGCGATAAATACCGACAGAAGAAGGGCAAAGGCACAGCCGGCTATCATAGCCGTACTGATCTGCTTCTTCAGAAGGTCATATTTCCTGGCGCCGAAGAGGCTGCCGATCAGAACCCCCGCGCCGAGTGATGTACCGCGAAGGAACATGATGAGAAGGGTCATGAGGGGATTGGTGGTGCCCACTGCAGCCAGTGCGCCTTCCCCCAGGAAGCGTCCTACAATGATGCTGTCCACCGCATTGTAGGTAAGCTGCAGATAATTTGCCAGGATGAGCGGAATCGTAAAGCGGACCATGGGCTTCAGGATCCCGCCGCTCGTAAAATCATGTGTCAAGGTATCTTTCCTTCTTCCATGCCAAAGTCTGTGCCAAATGTACTAGCATTTGGCACGCGCCTGAGTTCCTTAGCGGGCCAGAAGTGCCAGGCACTTCTGGCCCATTAACGGTAATATTTTGTTCCTCTTCCACTGCCTTCTGAATATACAATATTCTTGTCTCGCATCTTTTTCAGGAGAGTAAGCACTTTTGATTTGCTAAATGGCACTTTTTCCGTAATTTCGCCCGTGGACAAAGGGTTTGTTCTTGAAATAACCTTATAAATAATCTGTTCATCTTCTGATAAGCCGTTTACATCAACAATCGGAAGAGTAACTTTTATTGAGTTTTCAAAAATTTCAAAGAGCGGCTTTACAAGGTTGTTCTGATAGGCGCTTTTGATCCTCAGAATTCCGGTACCTATTTTTTCAATCATTCCAATTCTGAGCATCACATCCGCAATCAGTCTGTTGCGCGGGATAGATATCCCCCCACGAAGATATTCTTCCGGTGACAGCCCAGGTACAAGTCCCCCAGGAGATGTAATTTCAATTCTGTCACTGTACATAAAAACAGATATTGCAGCAGGGATATCCCATGCCCTATGCATGACAGCGTTTGCAAGTGCTTCCCTGAAAGCTTCACGTGGAACTGATTCTGTTTGTTCTCTTATTGTTCCCGAAATTGTTTCAAAAACATAGTAGTCTTCATAGACTTTTACAGCTTCTTCAATTTCCGAAAGAATAGACCTGTGTTCTATGGTCATTCTTTTCCTGATCGTATTTATATCTTCTCCGAATTTTACAAGATTCATGCCGGGGCATTCATTATTATCCGCCAAAATTTCCGCCGCTTTATTATATCCATCCTTATCTGTGTACAAACCAAGCGATTTCATTACATCTATGGACAGCTTCTTAATTCCCGGCTGATTTTTCAGATACCCTTCAAGTATATTAAAGGTCAGGGATTGGGATTTTGCCGGGAGCGACTCATAACTGATATTATTTCCTTCCATAATCAGTCTCGTCAATTCAAGCTGATCTACTTCTATCGTCGCAGTATCGTTTCTTTTATACGCTTTGGATTTATACATATATGGCTTTCGAAGTCCCGAAAAAACACGAAGCGTAATCGTTCTCCCATTATCCGTTACTGTCAGTTTATAATCCGGCTGCGGTACTATGCTGTCATTGACTTTATTTTCAATATCCAGTTTCTTCTGCTCAGGATCTTCAATCGGAGCGTAACTGCCATCGTCACGAATGCCAAATATAATCTCTCCTCCGCCATAATTAGCAAATGCGCTTACTGTTTTCAGAAACGTATTCGTGATTGTTTCTTTAAACTCCAATCTCTGATTCTCTTTCATGGATTTCTGTTCCGGTCTCATCAAGACCTTCTGCAGCAAGCTCGAAGCAGCAGGATACTTCGCTGGCTTTTACACATCCTCTTCCTATGTCCGAGCTGTTGTGAAGGAAGAGATCCGGAAGCGCTACTCCTTCTGGTGTGCGCAGTGGGCAAGCTCCTGCAGCTTCGCAGGCTCCTGCGGTATTTGGCAGTACAGTTCAAATGGCACGGTGCCAGGAATCAGCGGACGTGTTGATCTCGACTATGCATACCAGGACTTTCCAATCATCATCATGAATGGTGGGTTCAATGGGTATAAGGCATCGACGAAAAATCCGGAACCACAGCCAACATCTGCTCTGACCATCGAGGAGGCAGCGAAGAAGGTCATCGCAGGCGAGTTTGGTAATGGCGATCAGCGTCGGAAGGCCATCGAGGCTCTTGGCCTTTCCTACGATGCTGTCCAGAAGAGGGTAAACGAGCTGGTCTCCTCCTCTGCTCCCAAGCAGACGAAGGTCTACTACTCTGTTGTCTCCGGAGATACACTCTCCGGCATTGCAGCAAAGCATGGGCTCACCTTGGCAGCACTTCTTAAGCTCAATCCGAGCATCAAGAATCCGAACATCATTTATCCTGGTCAGAAAATCCGGGTGAAATAATATGAGCCCTGCTTGCAGAAAATATCTGCGGCAGGGCTTTTTTTAGTTTCCCAGAATCTTAAGTCCAGCAATACCTGCAACAATCATCACGATGCAGATGATCTGCGCCGGACTGAGGATTTCTTTAAACAGAAGCACCCCGCATAAAGTGGTTCCTATAATTCCCATCCCGGTCCATAACGCATAAGCTGTACCGAGCGGGAGTTTCTTCAGTGCAATCGAGAGAAATACTGCGCTGGCGATATAAAAGACAACCGTGATGATCGTCGGAACAACCTTCGAAAATCCTTCTGACAGCTTCATGGACATTGCCCATGTAATTTCTGATGCTCCGGCAAGGAGCAACATGATCCATTCCATTTTCTACCTCCTGGAACAAAGAAAATACATCGGTCACCCCGTATCTTCTAAGGCCTAACGATACGGAACCGATGCACAGTTTTCTGCCCGGCGGCAGAGGATATTTATTTCTTCGTTATCCTATCACAGATTCTCTCTCAAATCCATACGAATCATTTCGTCAATCCGACACCCTCACCTCCATTGAGAACCAGGAGGTCGGTCTAATGCAGAAACATTTTAAGAAATTCCGCGCATTTTTCCCAGAAACCTCCAGTTCCTATTGGAGGTGATTAAGGTGACAAGTGAACAGAGAAAACAAATTACTGAGCTTCGAAGCTCTGGAAATAGCTACGGTCAGATTGCAAAGCTCCTGGGATTATCAAAGGCCCAGGTCAGCTCCTACTGCAGAAGGAAAAAGCTCTCGGTAAATGGAGAATCTACACCTGTGGAAAACGATGAGAATACCTCTTTCTGCAGAAATTGTGGCAAGCCAATTAAGCAGCTTCCAAAGCACAAGCATATTTCCTTCTGTAGTGACGAATGTTGCCAGTCCTGGTGGAACCATCACCCAGAGGCTGTGCACCGGAGAGAAACAGCAATCTACTCCTTCACCTGCGCATGCTGCGGTAAGCCCTTTACGGCCTATGGCAACAATCACAGGAAGTACTGCTCCCATGAGTGCTACATCAAGGACCGGTTTGGAGGTGATCGCCATGACAGATGATCAGTTCAGGCGAGAAGCCCTCTATCAGGCGACCATGAACATGTTCCAGTCGTTGCTAAGAAGCCGCCTGATCACAGAGGAGCAGTACGCGGTAATTGATACCAAAATGAAGGAGAAATACTCCCCGATAATCGGCACTTTATGCTCGAAGTAGTCCTTGCTTCGTCGGGCGGCCAGAGTGATCACCAATGAAATATATTTTCACAGGTAGGAATGAAACTGGGGCGCTTCTCCGCTATACTGAAAGTACAGGGCAAGATCGATATACAACTGATTCTCAGAAATCGTGAGTGATCATGGTTCGATGTATTCTGGAGCACAGGAACATGTCGCCCTGATCTGCCTATGCATTTCAGGAATAGCACGCGTAGTATAATTC
>JAXJVN010000100.1:0-35412 GCA_036308545.1 Eubacterium sp.
ATCGCGGCGGTCTCGCTTCGCTCGGTCGCTTCTAAACGGTCTCCACCGGAGACCAGAAGCGCCGAGTGGGTATGCGAGCATACCCGTTCGGCTCGCTGCTCGCGTAAATTAAAAAGGAGCCAAAGTGCCTGTCACTTTGGCTCCTTGGATTCCAGCCCCCGATGCCGCCAGGCATCCAGTGGCCAGGGCGGATACCGAGGTCAGGCATCAGCCGCCGGCTGCTGCGAAGCCTCTTTCAGAAGGTAGTAAGCAGGGTGGGCGGTCAGCGGGTAATGCTTCGAAATCCGCCCCTTCTGGCCTCTGGTCAGGACACAGACCCGGTCGATGGGCATGCCCATGACCTCCTCGTCCGGAAGGTCCGCGCGGAAGGCAATGAACTTGACTGTCTCAGGGTCCTGGCCTCCTAGGTAGAGAAGGTTGTCGCAGTTGTTGATGATGGTCCGGGCGCCGCTGGGCTGGTACATTTTGTCCAGCTGCGTGATGCTCTGCAGGACGATGGAGGTTCGGATGCTGCGTGACCGGATGACAGAGATGATGTTGTCGAAGTCCGGAATTACGGCATTGGTCGCAAAGTCGTCGAGGATTAGACGCACCGGGACTTTCAGTCTGTGGTCCGGACGGCTGTCCGCCTCGCGGCACAGGGCCTGGATAGCCTGCGCGTAGAACATGCAGGCCATTTTGTCCATGGAACGGTCCGTGTCGCTCACAGTCAGGAAGACTGCTGTCTTCCGCCTGCCGATTTCTTCGAACCGGATCTGATTCCGGCGTCTGTAGAGGCACAGGGCTTTGTCGGATACGAAGGTGGACAGCTTCTCACTCATGATTCCACAAATGGAACTGACCATTCTGTCGGCCCTCTGTCCTCCGACAACCATGTTGTACTGTCTTGCTGCAAAGCTGCCGGGATTCTTTCTGCACCATTCGAGCATCAGCTCGTCCAGAGCAGTATGCGACCCGTATTCCCGGCCCATTTGCCCCATGAGTTCGACCACCTGGCCTAACGAATGTTCCTTGTCGGGCAGGGCTTCCAGGACGTAGGCGATGAGCATGGCCAGGTACTGCCTTGCTGCCATGTCCCAGAAGGGCTGACGAGGGTCTTCGATTGGTGCGAGCACGTGGGCGATGCGCAGTATGTCCTGCTCGTCGTAGCGGCCACGCGCGTCTCTGCGGATGTAAGCGAGCGGATTGTAGCCGGCGGACCCGGGTGCAGCCATGTCCTGCAGGTTCAGGAAGAGGACGCGGTAGCCGTTCTGCTCCAGGAGCTGCCTGGTCTCCTCGCAAAGGTCGCCTTTGGTGTCCGTGACAATGATGCTCTCATTGCACTGCATGATGTTGGGCTTGACGTAGTACCTGGTCTTGCCCGAGCCGGACGGTCCGATGATGCAGTCGTTCGCATTGAGGCCGGTTTTCCATGAGTCGTTGCTCATGAAGATGCCGTCTGCAAAAATACGGACGTCACCTTCCGGGACCATGCCGGCTTTCGGTCTGCTGACCGCCTTATTGCGACTGAAGGGAGTGCGGGTGGAGCCGTTGATGCCGTTGATGGAATTGCTGACAGAGCTGTTAGTGGAATTGCTGTCGAAGTTTGTCATGAGAGTGCCCTCCTTTTGATTAAGGCGTAAAATTAGATAAAGTTAGAAAGTGTAAGGTTGGATGCTGCAAATTTCCAGCGTGTTGCCGCTGAGGCTCCTGATGAGGAGATCTGTTTTTTCGTTTCACATACTCGTGAAAAAGTGTGTATGAGAAAAAAGAGGATAGGTACTATACTCTTTTAGAAACTTAAACGAGTCGAAACACGCTTCGCGAGTTTCGCTCGTTATCGCGGCGCTCGCCGAGTGGACATGCTAGCATGTCCGTTCGGCTCACAGCTCGCGTAAAAAAGAGCCAAAGTACATGGCACTTTGACTCCGCAGAAAAGCGTCATGGTATTAGTTTTTAGGCTTGGTCTGTTCGCCTGGGGTTTTATCCTCCGGCAGAATGCCATTATCGGCATCGGGATCTTCGTCGCCATCCCAGCCGGTGTCATCCCAGTCTTCCTGGTCGGGGCCCCACTCTTCCTCGTCGGGGCCCCACTCTTCCTCGTCGAGGTCCCACTCTTCCTCGTCGGGGCCCCACTCTTCCTCGTCGAAGGAATGCCAGGCATCCCCCATCTTTTCTCGTAAATAGTCTTCGTAGCTGTCGTAACAGTCTGCCACGTCTTCGTAATTCAGTTTTGCCAATTGACAGATTGGATGACTGCTATTGTCAAGAGTCCGCAGTCTTTCCGCGAGCGAGATTTTTGGCGGGGCTGCAGACTCGTACTCTTCAGACTCGTACTCTTCAGACTCGTACTCTGCCAGGATTTCCTCCTCTGCCTGCTTTGCAGAAGTGTAAGCTTTCAACGGCTCTGTAGGAGCGGGAGCCTCTGCCGATTCTGTGGGAGTGGCAGAGGCGGTCGCCGGTATGTTTCCTGCCTCTGCTCCTTCGAGGATCCAGGCAGGGTCTGTGTCCCGGAAACTTTCCAGGAACCGGTCAACGATTTTGCGGATTTCCCGGCATGCCGCATTGGCATTTTCCGGCTGGGGGACGATGCCTTTGGCTGCATTTCCAAGGAAGGAGTCCAGGAGGTTCTCAATGGTTTCCATGTTTTCTGTGTTGACCTTGATGTAGTCGTAGCATTTCTTTGTCATCATGGTGCAATGTCCTTTCTCTGCCGGTTTACAGCAGGTCGATGATGCGTTTCTTCAGATAAATTTTGGGGTATGTATGTACCTTTTAGGAAATTAAACCAGGAGCCAAAGAGCCTGGATATTGACGCCGGTACCCAAGGTCTGGGTGCTGCCGCAGAGAACGCGGATCTTCCCGTCGTTCAGGTCACGAATGGCTTTATCGCGCTTGGCCAGGGGCAGGGAGGCATGGATGCACATGGACTGTGATTCCGGAATGCCTGCCTTTCCGGTTTACTTGTCAGGTAACCGGATTGTCTTTCCCCAGGGGGCTTTGCAGTCCGTGGTCATGATCCACAGGACCGGGATCCCGGAGGCAGCCTCTTCCGGCGGAAAGCCGGCATATCCGTCTGTCAGGATTAGGATGGCGGACGGCTTTTTTTTCATTTTTTTCAGATGCCTGAAGATGCAGGAATAGGACGTGCCTCCTCCTCCGACGGGTTTCACCCCGTTCAGGTCCTCCAGCTTCTCAAATGCCACCGGTTCTGTAACCTTGACATCGAACCAGGAAAGCCGGCCGGTCAAGTGCGGAACCTGACGAACTGCACACCGGATTTCATGAAAAAGGGAGCCCAGCGTCTCATCGGATACGGAACCGGAAGCGTCCAGGCAGAACCAGATATTTTTTACGGTCGCCTCTTCCACAGGAGTAAAAGAGGGAAGAACCGCGTCCATGTACAGGAAGCGCCTGTCCGGAGGCAGGAAGTCATAATCATAATGCGTACTGGAAAGGATGACGAACTCCCTGAGGATTTCCGCCCAGCGGATCCGAGACGGATCATCGTCGGAAAAAACCATCCGGCGGAGCGCGTCAGACAGCTCGCTGCCTGCCAGGTGTCCGTCCCGGATCACGCTTTTTACCCGGCTGCCCCATTCATCCTTCAAACGGCTTGCGTTCTCCGGAGAGATGTTTTTCCAAATCGAGTGATTGTCCAGGGTTTTCCCGGAATTTTCGGAATCGTCATCCCCGTTCTTGCCGTCTTCGTCCGAATTCCTGACATTAGCATCCGAATTTCTGCCCTTCTCATCCGATTTCCGGCCCTTAGATTTACCGGTCTTATCGGAATCAGGGCCGGAACCGGCTTTCCCATTCAAATGGACCAGTCCGTTCCCGGAGTCTTCAGACGTGCACTGGGCATTTTGCATGAGCATGCGGTAAACTTCTTCCGCCGTATGCTTTCTGCCTTCTGTCCCATCCGGCGCAAGGTGCATGGCGGGCTCTCCGTCTACGGAAAACTCCTCCCTCTGCATAGTTTCCAGAAGGATAGAATTCACTACGATATCACATGCAATGTTATAGGCTTCCTGATCGAGCCCGTTTCCTCTGACGCAATGCTTGAGGACGCAGTGCATGATTTCGTGCATGAGAACAAAAGCCAGCTCTTCATCCGACAGCCGGCTCATGAATTTCGGGTCAAAAACGATCCGCTCCATGTCTGTGAACGCCGTCTCGCATTCAGCAAGTCCAAAGTTCATGTGGAGAGCCAGGCGGCCGAAAAAGGGATATTTTCCGAGGAGTCCTGCGCGGACCCGGACCAGGCGGCCGATGATCTCACGCCTGCGCAGCTGATCTGCATGATTCGCTGCTGCAGCGTGGTCCTGTGCTGCCATATTGAAACTCACTGAATCCACACTGCGTTCCGCTGATGCAGTGTACGGCTTCGCTGATGCTTTTTTTACTGTTGTTTTCATATGCAGTACCCCTTTACATATACGCGCGGATCCGCTCGGTCCATTCATGGAAACCGGGAGTGCGGACAAGCTTGCCGGAGAGGCCCGGAATATCCTGCAGATTCCGATAGAACAGGGCGCCATAGTCAGCCGGGAATCTGCCTGCAAAGCGGATGCCATGGCCAAGTTCCTCGATGGACAGTTTCTCACGGTTTTCCGTGATATAGCCTGTCATGGCGGAAATCATGGCGTAGAGGACGTCCGGTTTTCTGGGCAGGGTCACTGTTTTTCCACGGAAAATGTCCGCCATTGCAGGGAGTGACTGGAAAATTTTGGCCCAGGCCTCAAACTCGATTGCGGAATCCGTGCCGATGGAAGCGCTGATGAGCGTATGGATCTCCCAGGGCGCTTTGCCCATGATGTTCAGATCACGGCTGACAGCTTCCCAGCTTCTGGGAGTCGGGAAGGCTGCATCCGTGGCGATCCGGTCTTCGCTAAAGAGGCGGGTATTATCATAGGAAAGATAGCCCAGGACATAGGGATTAATTTCGTGAGAAACCGCCCAGCGCCGCCATCCGGCAAAACTGACCCCAATGTCAAAGTGTTTCATTCGGTTAGCCAGAGCCGCCGGCATATGGAAGGAAACGCTGTTGTCGGTGACCCGGTTTCCTGCGCCGATGACGATGCAGTTGTCCGGAAGCTCGTGCTCGCCGATCCTGCGGTCCAGGGTCACCTGATAGGCGGCAGCCTGTACAGCCGGCGCAGCGGCAGTCAGCTCGTCCAGGAACAGGAAATTCACAACGTCATCTGACGGGTCAAGGTCGAAAATTCTGGGGCGGAGCCAATTGGTGAACTCATGGGCTTTGTCCGGAACCGGGACGCCGCGAAGGTCGATGGGCGAAAAGAGCAGAAGCCGAACTTCGGTAACCACCGATTTCTTCCCGGTCTGAAGCCGGACCGCCTCCGCAATCTCACGAACGGCGTCCGACTTGCCCACTCCGGGCGGTCCCCATAAAAATGCGGTAAACAGTTTTTTCAGGCTGGTACCGCCGGAAACCGCTGCGGTGTAATAATCGGATAAGGTATGGATAATCTCGTCTGTGGAGATTTCCGGAATATTTCTTTCCGTCATAGTTTTTTTGCTCCTTTTTGATAATTCAGGGGTAGTAGTTATTCCAATAGGCGTCAAAGTGACAGCCAGCCAAAGTGGCTGTCACTTTGACTGGTACTTTGGCTGGCTGCTCCGCACCCGGCATTTGTTCACGCGAAGTACTGGTCGAAGATTGGCACGAACCGATTGCATGTACTGCCGTTCGGCGTCGGGACTCCGGTCATGAGTTTGCCCGCAGTGCTGAATGCCATGCCGTTCCTGCTGACGCAGTCAATGACGACAATAAAGCCCCGAAACAGGAATTCTGCTTCTTGTTCCGTGAAGGCATGGCCGGACCAGACTTTATTCAGGGACATAACCGTCCCACCCAGATTGCCGATATAGCACTGGCGCTCCTCGTCGAAGTAGCAGCGGCCCGGCGTGACCTGCACCACCCGTTTCTGCTGTTCTCTCTGCTGCCGCCTGCGTTCTTCTTCCTCTTCGCGCAGCCGGTCCTCCATCAGTCCGGCATTTCCGTTCTTCAGCCGTTCGTCGATGGCTGCAAGCTTTTCGGCAGCCGTTTCCACCTGACGGTCAAAGGGATTGCCCTTTTCAAGGTCGGCCCTGGCTTGTGAGAGCTGCTGTTCCAAGTCGTGAAGCCGCTTTTCCATCCGGACCTTCTCGTCCGGGATTTTGGCAAGCGCATTGTCGATTCTGGTCACGCAGCCGGCGGCTTTGTCACCCATTTCAACCGGATAGGAACGAGGGCTGCCCGCTCTTCGAAGAAGCACATAGGGCTTATCCGCCTTCATGCCGGCAGGGAGCCAGACATCATAGCCCAGGTAGTGGCTGAACTGCTGTTCTTTTGTTCTGCCGGCGTTCTCAGAAAGCTCCGCCAGAAGGACTACTCCAAAGAAAAACGCATTCTCTGTCGAAAGAGGCTTGCCGCCGGGCAGAGCAGACCGCTGCGCATTTACATAGGAAATGTCCTGTTCGATCAGGGCGATCTGCCGCTTTACCGTGTCAACCTTTTTGGGAAGCGTGCAAATCAGGTCCCGGACCGCCTGAAGTTCCTTATTGCGCCCGGAACGGGCAATCTGCAGCCGGTTCAGGTGATTGAAGGCATTCACGCGTTCCTTGACCAGTGGATTGCCGATGGCAAGGGCCTTGATTTCCGAATAGGATAGAACGACCTCGTCGATGTCTTCTTCAGACCTGTGATTGGGGTCAATGCTGCCGGACAGGAGGTCGCTGATGAAGCGCTGCTTGTTCTCGATCAGCTGCCACATGTAGGCGTCGAAGGAGCCCGCAGTGATATAGCGGTAAATGAACACTTTCGGATTCCGGTTGCCCTGGCGGATGATCCGGCCTTCCCTCTGCTTGAGGTCAGACGGACGCCACGGCACGTCCAGATGATGTGCCGCCACTAGATAGTTCTGGATATTGACGCCGGTACCCAAAGTCTGGGTGCTGCCGCAGAGAATGCGGATCTTTCCTTCGTTCAGGTCGCGGACGGCTTTATCGCGTTTGGCACGGGACAGGGAGGCATGGATGCACATGAACTGTGATTCCGGAATGCCTGCCTTTACAAGTTCCGCAGCCAGGTACTGCTGGACGCTGACGAAATCGCAGAAAATAACCTGCGTTCCATCCGGATACCGGTCGTAGATCCGTTTTACTTCGGCAGCACATCTGGAAACCTTCGTTTCCGCTCCAAGATCGCCCTTACGGACGTCCTTGACCGCCAGACGGAGGTCCAAAGCCGCCTTTCGTCCGTCTGACGTGACTTTCAGGAGGATGTCCTCTGTTGAATTGACCGCATGGGCCCGGATTCGTTCTGTCCTCGCGACGATATCGTCGAGATAGTACGATAGAGCTTTGGATTTTTTCACGACGATGTCCGTATGGCCGTCAAAAACGGGAAGGTTTTCCGTCCCCGCTTTCGGCTCATGGAAATCCGTAACCAGAGAGAACATGGAGATCAGTTCCGGCAAATTGCGGAAGTGCGAGAACCTTGTCTTATTGCGGAAATTGGCGGCGTCCACATCGATTTCGAAGCTTTCGCTCCGTTCCGCAAATGTGTTTGCCCACTGAGCAAAGCGGTCAATGCCGCACAGCTTCAGTTCTTCCTGCTGAAGATAGGTCTGAAGGACGAAAATGTCGGACAGGCTGTTCGTGATCGGGGTTCCCGTTGCAAAAACAACCCGTCCCCCGTTCTTCAAGGTATAGTGCACCTTGCGCAGCATCCCATCGGATTTTGCGGAGCCCTTGGATGCGATGGCCGAGAATCCGCTGATACTGCCCGGGATTGTGATATTCTTGTAATTCTGCGCTTCATCGACCATAAGTGCATCGATGTTAAGCGTCTCGAAGCAGACCTGCGGGTCCTTTTCTTCTTTTTCGCGGAACCTTTTAAGCTCACGCTGGGTGCGGTCCAGTTCCTGCTTAACTTGCTTCTGCTTGAGCCCAGGCTGCATTTTATTCATGTCCTTTGTCAGGTCGCGGATTCTAGCCTCCAGTTCTTCTTCCCGGTACTTTCGGGAAAGCCCGATCATGTCGAAGGAAGAATAGGCCATATACGCTGCCGTATATCCGCCGCTGCGGAGGGCTTCCACTGCTGCGTCCCGTTTATCCGGAGTAAAATCCTTCGGCCGGATTACCAGAATGGAGTCGTCGGGATAAAGCTTTTTGTGGATGCTGACCGCGCCGTCCAGAACGTTATTTGGAACGACGATCAGCGTATGCGAAGAAAGGCCGATTCTGTTCAGTTCATGGGCACTTACGACCATCTCGTAAGTTTTTCCTGACCCGACATGGTGGGCCAGAAGCACAGTCCTGGAAAGCAGGATCCTGGCAATCGCATCCTTCTGGAAAGGATAAAGCTGCTGAGAAGGCGCCAGATCCTTGAGCTTCAGGAAGCTTCCGTCATAGCGCGTGGTCGTATATTCATACGCCTCCGCGAAGCACGCGCGCAGCCGGTCCGCTTTTTCCGGATCGGACCGGACAAACTGGTCGAACTTCTCGATAATGGCGCGCTGTTTTTCCTGGGCAGCAAGGGTCATCTCGCGGTTAACCGTGTATTTATCCTTCTTTCCGGGTACCGGATAGCGGACGGTTACCGGCAGGGCGTTCATCGTATTCTCGATGATATTAAGCGCCGGCATCTCAATAAGGCCGTAGGCAATCCTATTCTTAAACGCGTGCTTAAAGCGCCCTTTCTCTGCGATAAGCCACTTCCCCGTATAGGAGTTATAACTGAGCCGGATCTGTTCAGGCGGGATGGTCAGAAGGTCCCCGATAAAATCCTGATAAAACTCTGCCGGGACCCAATTTGAACCCAGGGACACATAGATGTCCTTTATTTCCGGGATCTCCGGAACCCTGGAACGGATCATGTGGATATTTTCCCGGAAACGGCCGGGATATTTTTCCTCCATTTCCTCGGCAGTATCAAGAAGCCGGACCAGATTGCCGGACAGATACTGGGAAGCGATGAGCCAGCCTTCTTCATCCGAATGGGACGCATCGTAGATCTTGGGATCCTGCCACATGGCTGTGCCGGCAAGCTCCGAAATCAGCTCCTGCACTGTCATTCCACAGATGCGGCTCATAAACGGAAGGTCGATTCTGCCAAAACGGTCCATCGAGACCGCAAGCGCGGCATAAGGATCATTGCACACCTCATCCGCTTGTGCGAAGCTGTCATCCTCTTCCGGATAGCAGAGGTCCAGGTCTTCTACCTCATAATTGATTTCGGTCAATTTGTCATTCATGAACGTTCTCCTTTCAAAGAGAAAAGCAGCAAGGCGAAACGTGCTTCGTTCGCCTTGCTGCACGAAAAACAACCCCGCGAAAAGCGAGGGCGCACCCAAAAAAGGGTATGTATATATTCTAAAAGGATGGTGATTTCAGACTGACCGCCGGATTTCGGCCTATATCTGCCTTCTCGGCATATTCAATCTTGTCTGCTCCGTCGCAGCCGAAGTAAATGCCGGCATAATGATCAATGATTTTCTGAAGGTCTTCTTTGCGCATTTTTTCCCTTTTTCCTGCTTTGCGTTTTTCTTAAGGTCAGCTGACAGTGATGTTTTCTGCGATTATTGTACTGATGCCGGACTAAGCTGTCACTGTCCTGTCGGTTTACCGGAACCATTTCATGTGCAGCCACGGGGAATAATGTTCGGTTCACTGCTCGTGTAAACGAGATGAAACGCGCTTCGCGGGTTTCACTCGTTATCGCGGCGTTCGCCGAGTGGGTATGCGAGCATACCCGTTCGGCTCGCTGCTCGCGTAAATAAAAATGCCGGCAGTTGACTCTATGTCAAACTGTCGGCATTTTGAGGATTCATATATAGTTCTTATTTGAATTCCTGTATATCGTTTACCAATGTTTCTCTTCTGAATATCTTTTTTATAATTTCCTTTTTACACTTCCCTTTTTAAAAGATTCGAAAGCTTGGCGCAATATGTGCCAGTCGGGTTAACCCCGATAGATTGGCATTGTCTACCCCGCCTGGCGCCACCAAGTATTTCGCGTCAATTAAGGGTTGTTAGTTATATCTACTCCGCCCGGCACCATTTTTACTTGGCACCATTTTTATATAGTTCTCACTATTAGAGAAAAGCGTCTGATACAGATGATCAAATCATTCTTCCAATCGCTGCCATTCTTCTTCCCTTCCTATCACTTTGTTTTTCATATTCATCGGATTGAAAATCGAACCTTGCAGAACAAATAAATCCGATTTTTCGAACATCCATGCCTGATATTCCATAAATCTGCTCAGCTTCTTTTCGTAATTGCAGAGATCTTCTTCCGGATTTATGATAGATATAATATTTCATGTTCTTTCCTGTTCCTGACATGGTTTTATAAGGAAGTGGCTTATGAGAAAAAAAGCTGCAGCATTTCTTGGCGCGCTGATTGCCTGCACCCTTCTTCTGCCTCCTGCCGACGCAGATGCGGAAACTGTATCCTCAATTTCAGCTGAATTCTATACTTCTTCAGCTGATTCCTCTGCATCTCCCGCAGCTGGTTCGTCCGTAACCGGTTCGTTAACTGTTGATTCGCCCGCAGCTAGTTCATCTGTATCTGATGATTCATCAAGAACCAATTCATCCGGCAAGGTCACTGTCAGTTACGACCAGTACCAGCGGCAGATTTATGATATCGTCAGTTCTCTGCACTGTGAGAAAACGACTTCCATTGCCGATACCGGCGATGTAAAGCTCTGGATTGGAACCTACGACGGTCTTTACAGCTTCGACGGTCAGGACATGGAACATGTGGACCTGGGTTCCGTGCATGCGGTCAATGCCCTGTATGCCGATGCGGATGACAATCTGTGGGTGGGCTCCAACGACAACGGCATTTCCGTTGTGCAGAACGGCCAGGTTCTCGCCGTGCTGAAAAAGGACGGCCGGCCTCGAGCAGACGGTTGTCAATACCGAAGCCGAATGGAACGGCATCCTCTTCTTCGGTACCGATAAGGGACTCGTGTGCATCGATCCCGACACGGGACAGTCCATCCGGGACAGCCTGACGGAATATGTCAAGGACGTGCCGATCCAGTGCCTGCTGACTGATTCTAAAGGGTGTCTCTGGATCTGCACTTACGGCGACGGCGTTATTGCGGTAAATCCCGACAAGACCAAAACCCGTTATTCCGAGGGAACCGGTCTCTTCGGCGACCAGACCCGAATGGCCGTTGAACTGTCGGATAGCCGCATCGCTATCTGCGGCAATGACGGACTTTCTTTCCTTGCATCCGACGGCACAGTGGAGGATACGCTTGTCCGCCAGACCGGCAGCGCGCCCGTTATGTGTCTTACGGAAGAAGACAACGGAACCCTGCTCGCCGGAACAGAGGGCGACGGCATCAGCTTCATCCGGGATGGGAAAATTGAAAAAAACCTCACCATGGCAGACGGTCTGACGTCCGACACCGTCCGCAGGATCAGCATCAGCCCGGAAACCGGCAGGATTTACGCGGTCACCAACAACGGAATCGATCTGATCAGCCGTGACGGAACGGATTATTCCGTTAAAAAACTGAAAAATCAATCCGGCGCCAACTGCAAGAAACACGTCGACTACGGCGCAGAAATCCTGTCAAACTTCACCGGCCTCGACCACGTCGTAGAGGGCGCCCAGTACCACCACGAACGCTACGACGGAAAAGGCTACACCCACGGCCTCAAGGGAGAAGAAATCCCCCTCTATGGCAGGATCATTGGGGTAGCCGATGCCTTCGATGCCATGACATCAAACCGTGTCTACCGTGAGCATCTTGACATCGAAAAAGTGCTCTCCGAGCTCGAACGCTGCAAAGGCAGCCAGTTCGACCCAGGTATAGCCGACATCATGATCCGGATCGTAAAAGAAGGCAAAATAAAAGGTTAAAGCCGAGCTAATGGTGTCAGGTGCTGTGAACTTTTGTTCACAGCACCTGACACCATTTCTCACTAAAAACTAGTGCTCGTGCGACAGCCCCTCTCTTATAATAGTCTATCGGAATATTAATGTTTTTACTGTTACCGGATAGGCGAGGCCGCCTGCCAGCGGTGCTCCGATATCGATATAGGATCCGTCCTCCGCTGCAATTCCATCCAAGCAGAGAATAGGTCCGGTCTTTTTTCTGCGTTTCAGGGACAGACCCAGGGCTTTCGCGAAGTCACTCTCCATTAAAACGAGAACCGGTTTCTTTCGCAGCACATCTTTATCCGTTCTCCTTGCTGCAAAAGCTGCCATGATTGCATCTGCCATTTTCTCAACCTCTTGGAAGCATGGCACGAATATGCCTTTTATGGCAATTGCAAAAAGATCTATCTGCATCTGATCCGCGAACTTGCTGATACGCTTCAGTTCAGAAGAAAGTATCTGCAGAGATGCCTCGCCATCATAAGCAATAGAAAAAACCGGTACGTTTTTCATAGGGAAAGAAATGTCTCTGCAAAAAACCGTATTACCGGAAATTTCCATACTGAAGGAAGCTGCTCCTGTCACCGTCGCGCGGACTGTCTCTTCGCCGCAGACTGTTTCCACTGATGCGAAATACGGATTCTTTTGGATTGCTCTTGCCAGGAGCAGGCCCAGATCTCCATAAGGGAATGGATTTTTATACATCTCCTTCTGATCTTCGAGCATGCAGGCGGCTACGCCTCCGGAAAAGGAGATGAGATCCGCACGTGTTGGAATCGGCCCTTCATCAGGGAGAAGCAGTTTTCTGGCAAAGTCTGTCATCGGAGTCAGTCCGGCAATGGAGGCAAGGGCCGCTGCAAGCCGTCTGCATACTTCTTCTGCCGATACAAGTATAGAGATATCTGATAAGGCAGATTCTGACATTTTTGCAGAATCCCAAATTTCATTTTCCCCAGTGTTTTTTCCTGTAGAACTGACAGAAGTACCTGCAAGCCGGATGCTATTTTCCCCACCAGGCTGTACTATCCAAATCCCTGAAGACCTGGCACCAATGTTGCAAGCACTGCAGGCAATCGGACGACCATCCTGAAACAGGCACAGGTTGCTGGTCCCTCCTCCAATATCAATATTTAAGACTGTTTTTCCGGTCGTCTCACTGAAATGGTCCGCGCCTGCGCCGCGGCCGGCAAGTATGCTTTCCAGGTCGGGGCCGGCTTCTGTTGCCACGAAATCTCCTGCAAGAGCGGAAATGGCATGAATGACCTGACCTGCGTTGCGTTTGCGGGCGCTCTCTCCTGTTATAATGACAGCACCGGTCTCTACCTCTTCCGGCAGGACGCCCGCTTGCCGAAAATCCTCCTTCACCAAGGCTGCCACAGCTTCCGCATCAATCGAGTTTTCTGCTGCTGAATCCTCTGCCGCAGATTCCCCCGCTTCAGATTCCCCTGCGGTCAGAGGAGTCAGATGCACGGGACTTTCGTAGATGATGGTCCGGTCCGTGATCGTAAGCGCAGGAACCCGGCCAAAAGCAGCATTTTCCTGCAGACGCAGGCGGCTGAAAACAACCTGCGTCGTTGTTGTGCCTATATCAATTCCTGCACTCAGCAGCATTGTCTCAGAAACCATCACGATATATCTCCGTAATTATGTCCAACAGAGTCCAAAGGTGTCCAAAGGCGTCAGGTGCTGTGAACTTTTATTCACAGCACCTGACACCTATCTCGCCTATCGCAGCATTTCTATCATCATTTCCGCAATTACTGCAGCTGCTTCTACCGGCGGCATGCCGACCCGACTGATGTTGCTGATGACGCGATAATCCGATTCTGACATATCCGGGCGCGCGTTTAAGGCCATATAAGCGGACATGCTTTCATTGGTTAAAAGACCCGGACGCTCTCCGATGAGAACGCATGTCAGGCGGGCGTCAAGCAGCTGGCCTATGGTCCGGGCTGTATTGACCCGGCAGTAGCGTACGAAGAAAGGTCTCCCGACTGTATACCCTTCCGCCTCCAGGGCCGCTTTGATTGCAGGAAAAAGGTCGGGGATGTTGGCAGAAACCGCCGGGCTGCAGAGTCCGTCTCCGAAATAGATCTGGACATCTACGTGGTGAGGACACTTTTGGGAAATGAGTTCTTGTGTTTCCTTGGAAAAAATCCTTCCCAGATCAGGGCGTGTCAGCATCTGGTACTTGTCCCGGCACAGAGTGGAAACTTCAAAAACACCTAACCTGTCCACGGTTTCTGCTTCCACTTCCTTCTTCACAGAATCCGCAGCTGCTGCCTGATCTTCCCAGAAGTCCAGTAAAGAGGCTGTCGTATATCGGTTTCCGACATGCCCTATGCCCACCCGGGCAGGGGTGCTTTTTCTCATATAAGATATATTGCTTCCCATTGCTGCCTGTTTTTCGAATCCATGAGTTCTACTGCTGCCTGAAACTTTCGGTTTTTCGAATTCACAAGCTGCATTACTTTCAAAAATTTCCGGATTTCCGAATTCCGGACCTGGCTTGTCATTCTCCAGAATTCCTCTTTCTTCCAGCCAGGCACCAAACTCCGGAATTGGCTTTTTTCCCAGAGTCGTCCGAAGCGCTGCCACGTCATGATAGCCGGTCGACTGGTACATCAGCATGCAGTCATCCCCCTGGGGCAGACCCATGAAATAATGGCAGCCGGCACCAGTCAGGAGCACCGCCAGATTTTCTATATCATTCTGGTCCGTGGGCATATGGTTGGTGTAACAGACGTCACAGCCCATGGGCAGGCCGTGCAGGTGGCCGCAAAAAACATCCTCCAGTCCTGCACGGAGGAGCTGGTGGGCATCGTAAAGATATTCAGGTCCCATAAAACCGACAACCGTATTCACAAGAAAGGGATGATAATGCCGTGCAAGCCCATAGCAGCGGCATTCCATGGTCTGCTGGTCCCAGCCGAAATTGGCTCCTGAAGAAAGCTCACTTCCCTGTCCGGTCTCAAAATACATAACGTTCGGACCTGCTGCCGTCCCTCCCCGGAACATCTCTTCTGCTTCCGAAAGCATTGCCGGCGTGACGCCAAAGGCGTCCAAAGCTTTTTCCGTTCCTGCTATGGATTGAAAGCAAAGGTCTGCCCTTGCCCCGCTTTCGAAAGCTTTCATCTGAGTTGTGACATGACTTAAAACGCAGGTCTGAGTCGGAATGCCGAGACGGTCACGGATATCCCCCAGTGTATTCCAGATATTCGCCGTATCTTCCGGGCTGTCGATCGCCGGATTTACACCGATCACAGCATCTCCCACACCATAGGACAGCCCCTCCAGAACAGATGCCGTGATACCGGCAGGACTGTCCACAGGATGGTTTGGCTGCAGACGACTTGCCAGAACGTTTTTTCCACCAATCGTCGTGTTACATCTTGCTTCAATGTGCATCTTTGCGCCAGCGGAAATCAGGTCCAGATTGTCCATCAGCTTGGAAACGGCTGCAATGACCTCGGATGTCATTCCGCGGCCGGCGGAAAGCATCTGTGCTCCGGATGTTTTTTCCGAAAGAAGCCAGTCCCGCAGCTCGCCTATGGTCATATCTTTTATTGCGGCATATGCGGCAGAGTCCAGATCATCCAGGATGATCCTGGTGACCTCGTCCTCTTCATAAGGCAGGGCAGGATGTTCCGTAATGTCAGCCACGGTCAGCTCTGCCAGAATCCTCTTTGCCGCGATACGCTCAGCCCCGTCCGCCGCCGCTGTACCGTCGAGACGGTCGCCGGAGCGGAAATCCGAAGCCTTCCCCATTACTTCCCGGATCGAGGAGAAGGAATAAAAGCCGCTTTTTATATGTACGGATAACTTCATCATGTCTATTAAAATTCTCCCAGAAGCTGCCACGGAGACGGATTTTCCGACGAGTCGCACAATATTTTAAACGTCTGGCAAACCGGAAAGCTCTTCTCCATGGCAGACCAGCATCTTATAGGCCTATAGGTGTCAGAACTTATTTTTCGATGTCAGCCCGTGAAGTACTGCTCCGGCGACATTGCTTTGACAGGAGCGGTACTGCCGGCCTGCCAGGTAGAGACGCTCCACCTTGAGGCTGCTGATTTCTTCTTTGGGAATGTCATAGGGATTCTGCGACAGCACGCAGAAATCTGCAATTTTTCCTTCTTCCAGGCTGCCTCGTTCTTTCTCGTCGAATGACACATAATAGCCATTGTAGGTACACATGCGCAGGGCGTCCTGTATGGATATTGCCTGCTCCTTATTCTTGTTATTCACCGCCCGGTCCATCCACATGATCGGATCCGGCGAAGTGCAGGGCGCGTCGGAACCGAAGGATACGGCAATCCCATTTTCAAGGAAGGTACGAAGCGGGTTCAGGCGTGAAACCCGTTCGGCCCCCATGATTTTCGTCAGATATTCGTCCGGCTCCTGTTTCCAGTCTATGAAGGCACTCTGCACCGGCATCTGGATATGATAGTCCCTGCAGATTGCCAGACCCTCTTTTGTTGGCAGGCAGTCGTGGATAATTCCGTGCCGATGGTCTTCCCTTGGAAAATCATCTAGCGCCGCTTTGATTGCCTGGCAAGCCTGGTCGAAGGCCTTGTCTCCAATGGCATGCATCTCGATCTGCAGGCCTGCCCGGTTGGCCTTCTTACAGAACTCTGTCACCACTTCGTCCGAATAATACAGGACCCCGCTTCCGCCGGCCTCATCCACATACGGCTCGTTCATGGAAGCGTCGTGAGAGCCGAAGCAGCCGTCCAGCGCGCAGGCAAAGCAGCCGCCGATCCTGGGCAGCCCTCTGCCTGTCGCCACCTTTGTATCCATGGATTGGGGAAAAACTCGCACCTGCATTCCGTTTGTCAGGGACTTTGCAAAAATTTTTTCAAAGGTAATATCAAGGTTGCCGGTAAAGCCCACGCCGCTCACCGTATGGATGCAGCCAATTCCTTTCGAAGCCTCAAAATCCGCTGCCTTCTGCATGTTTTTGAAAAGGTCGATAATGTTGATGGAGCCGGTGATAAAATCCGAAACCTTAAAAAAAGCTTCCTGGTTCATCTCACCGGTATCAGGGTGATAGCCTCTGAGCCCCTTCACATCTTTATCCACCTTCTTCAGAAGACTGGAGTTTACCACGCAGGCGTGGCCGTCGTATTTGACAAAAAAGACGTCACGGTCCGGACATACCGCATCCAGCTCTTCCCGGCTGATCAGCCTGCCGTCACGCACGGAATAAGGAGAAGCACCAAAGGCAATGATGGTCTTTCTGCCCGGATGGTTTTTTACAAAAGCCCGCATCATTTCCTGAATCTCCTGATTTGATCCGGCATCCATCACATTCAGACCGGAATGGAAGGTTGAAAAAGAAGCAAAATGCTGATGGGTATCTACAAAAGCAGGAACCAGCGCCCTGTCTTTCAGTTCAATCATGTGAACGTCCGCATATTCCGCAGGCAGTTCATCCCCTACAAACAGGATCCGACCGGCATCCTCAACCAGATAATGATGCACGGAATTTTCCTTATCGACCGTTAAAATACTGCCATGAAAGCATTTCATAAACTCCCTCCTCACTACAGACGAGTCGAAATACATTTTGCAGAGCAACTGCGTCCAGTCGACCCGCTGCCCGCAGCTAACGAACCGAAACACGCTTCGCGAATGTCTCCCTTCATTCGGCTCACTGCCCGATAGCTCACTTCATTCAGCTCACTGCCCGATGAAGCAGAAAAAAAGCGCAGGAGAATACATCTCACTGCGCCTTTGCATATAAATTATTCTATTCTTTTTTCAGCGGATTGCAAAAAAATTTTTACGAACTTTATCAAGCTGCACTAAATTTCTTTGCTTATTCAATTTTTGAGGTTATATTAGAAGTATCCGACTGGACAGACGCCTTTTGTAGACGCCTTTTGTACGGATTCCTTTTTATTCGGACAGAAGCTTTTATCCGGATGCTATTTGTCCGGACAGGCGCCTTTTGTCCTTTACGCCTGCCGAAATCTTGCATGGAAAATTTGTGTCGCCTGCCAAAGGCGTCGGAATGGAGATTCACATGTCCGAAAAAGATGACAAGACCAGTAAACTGATTGATGAAGTCATGCAGACGAAACGCAATCTGCTCAGCAACATTTACGATGATTTCTACGGTGGCACAAAGCTGGACCGGAACGCTGCCGTGAGTGGAACGGCGGCGACCGCTGATAACAATGACAAGTCCTCCGAGGAAGAAACAGCGGCGACCGGAACAGCAGAAGCTACCGCCCAAAAGGAGCCGGAAGAAGATCCGATGGTTACGCTGGACAAGCTGATCGGACTGGAACAGATTAAAAAAGATGTACGGGAGCTGGCAGACTTTGCCAAGGTTCAAAAGGCAAGAAAAGATGCCGGAATGAAGTCCGTGCCGATTTCCATGCATCTGGTATTTACCGGCAATCCCGGCACCGGCAAGACTACGGTCGCGCGCATTCTCGCAAAGATTTATAAAAACATCGGCGTTCTGCCAACGGGTCAGCTGGTTGAGACGGACCGCTCCGGTCTGGTCGCCGGATATGTCGGTCAGACTGCCATTAAGACCCAGGGGCTGATCAGCAAAGCCCTAGGCGGCATCCTCTTCATCGACGAAGCTTACGCGCTCTCTCAGAAGGACGACGCTTTCGGCCAGGAGGCAATTGACACGCTTCTGAAGGCCATGGAAGATCATAGGGAGGAACTTGTGGTCATCGTCGCCGGATACACGGAACCGATGGAAAAATTCATCAATTCCAATCCGGGTCTGAAGAGCCGTTTTAACAAGTATTTCGAGTTTCCGGATTATACCATGGACGAGCTGATCGATATCTTCAAGCTCGATTGCACGAAGTATGATTACACGATATCCGAAGATACCCTGAAGCACGTGCGGGAACTTCTGGCTGCCCGCCGCCTGGCCTCAATCGACAATTTTGCAAATGCCCGCGATGTCCGCAATCTCTTCGAGACCATCGTAACAAACCAGGCACGCCGCGTAGCAGGGCTGAAGGATCCGACCCGCGAACAGATGATGGAGATACTCCCGGAGGATCTGATCGACGAACCGGAGGAAACGTCCCCGTGACAGGCTATTATCCTTTGCTCATGGCAATGGTTCCGGTCCTCTGGACCTCCAGAATGCCGTAGCTGCGGACCAGATCGATGAATTCCTCAATCGTATCCGGGGCTGCATGGAGCTCAATCATCATGTTCTTCGCCGATACGTGCACGATTTTTGCCCCGATGACGCTACAGAGTTCGATGAGAGACGCCCGGTTTGTCTGGGAATAGGCAACTTTAATGAGCATCATTTCCATCTCTACGCATCTCGCTTCTTCCAGCCTGCGTACTTTTATGACATCAACTTTTTTATTCAGATGTTTTTCAATCTGATCTATTGTCCGGGCATCTCCGTTGGATACGATCGTCATGGAAGACACGTCATGCTGTTCTGTTTCTCCCACTGCAAGGGAGTGAATATTGTAGCCTCTGCGGGCAAAAAGGCCGGCGATGCCGGAAAGAACGCCATCCTTATTTTCCACAAGCACTGAAAAAATACCCTTCAATTTGTTATCCTCACCCGTGTTATTTGTTATCCTTACTTCGTATTATTTGCCGCATCGATTTCACAGACCATAATGCAGGCTTTCGGGCATGCCAGGAACTGATCCAGTACATCCGGCAGCGTTTCATTGCTGTCCGAATAGAAATAGTCCATATCGTAAGCCTCTGCCAGCTTATCGTAATGCGGATAATCATAGAGCCTTACGCCGGAATAATGGCCATGATACACTTTTTCCTGGTGTTCCCGTACAAGGCCCAGGTACTGGTTGCGGCTGACCAGGATCTTCAGAGGAATCTTGTTGACCGCGATAGTAGCCAGTTCAAACATTGACATCTGAAAAGCACCGTCGCCGCACACTGCCACGACCTGCTTGTCCGGTTCTGCCATCTTGGCACCGACCGCAGCAGGGATGGAATAGCCCATGGTTCCCATGCCGCCTGTAGTAAGGAAGCGGCCGTTTTTCATAATATAGTTGTCTGCCGACCAGAGCTGGTTCTGCCCCACATCAGCGATATAAATACCGTCGTCATCCATTTTGGAGGAAAGGGTCTGCACCATATAGTTGGGGTTGACCAGTCTGTCACTGAAGGTGCGGTGATCTACCGTGCTGACCTTCATCTCCTCCAGGTTCTCGATCCATTTCTCTGTATCAAGATGGATATTTGCCTCCAGAAGATTGCGGAAAATATTCCGGACATCTCCTACCAGAGGGATTGTCGGTCCAAGGTTTTTGCCGATCTCGGCCGAATCAATGTCGATATGGATGATGTTGACCTGTTTCTCCAGATTTGCCGGTTTCGGTACAGCCCGGTCCGCAATACGAGCGCCGACAATAATAAGCAGATCAGAAGCAGCAACAGCCTGATTGGCATAAGGCTTGCCGTTGCTGCCCAGCATGCCGAAATAAAGCGGATGCGCTTTCGGCATGACACCGATGCCCATCATGGTAGATACGAGCGGAATCCGGTTTTTCTCACAGAATTCACGCACCAGAGCTTCTCCGTTTCCCAGGATTACGCCGCCGCCCGCGCAGATCAGCGGTTTTTTTGCCCGGTTGATCGCGTCCACAACCTTGGTCATCTGCTGGCCATTCCCCCTTGTGCTGGGCTTGTAGCCGCGAATGGACACCTCCTCTGGGTAATGGAAAGCTCCCTTCATCTCTGCAGCCTGCACGTCGCATGGGATATCGATGAGCACCGGTCCCTTGCGTCCGGTATTTGCAATATAGAATGCTTCCTTGAAAATGCGGGGGATTTCATTAGCATCCTTTACAAGGTAGCTGTATTTGACGAAAGACTCTGTGGCGCCTCGCATGTCCGCTTCCTGAAAGACATCGCGGCCCAGAAGCGCACTGTTCACCTGGCCGGTAATGGCGATTACCGGTATGCTGTCCGCATAGGCCGTTGCAAGGGCAGTGATGACATTGGTCGCACCGGGACCGGAGGACGTCACGCAGACCGCCGGCCGCCTGGAAATCCGTGCATAGCCGCTGGCTGCATGTCCTGCTGCCTGCTCCTGCCGCACTAGAATGTGTTCGATCGTATTCTGATTATACAAAGCCTCATAGAAGGGCGCGATCGCCACGCCGGGAATCCCGAAAATCTTCGTGATTCCTTCCGCTTTCAGGCATTCCACCATCGCCTGTGCACCGTTCATTTTCATCCCTCCGCTTCCGTATCGTATATCTGCTGAACTCTTCTTAGGGGTATCGCCCTCAGTACTGCACTATCGCCCTCAGTACTGCAAGATAACGTCCTAAAAATCTAAGGGTGTTCTTTTTAATTCAAAAACTATAATTTTTATACTAGCACACTTTTTACCCATACGACAGCGGCATTTTGACGGGGCTGACCACCGGCGTGGAAAAGTGCCAGGGTATACCTGGCACTTTTCCACCGCACTTTGCTTCCTCGCACTTTTGTTCCAAATCTTCCGTCACAGTTCTTATAGCAGCGATTCATAGATGTCCTGCATCACTTCATCCGACAGAGGTACATAATTGTTAGCAGTTAACCTTCCCTGCTCTGTATCATAAATATAAATCGTCGATCTGACTCCTTAGTTTCCATGGGCAGCCTGGTATTCCTCCAGCGTACTCTCCGTGTAATAACCGCTCTCCGGAAGGGCCTTAATAATGGCATCGGAACCGATGAACTGCTCTGCCAGTTTTGAAAGCGTACCATCATAGTAAAGCTGCGGCAGATATTTGTCTACGATGTCCGCCAGTTTCTGTCCCTTGTCAGTCTTGGCAAAGAGATAGTAAGCCGGATCTGCATTCATAATCTTATCTGATGCATAAATCTGGTCTGCGAAACCGGCATCCTTCGCCTTTGTTCTGGCGACAGAAGCATCCTCAAATGTAGCGTCTGCACGACCGTTTACCAGATCCTCCAGAACCTGAGCCAAACTGTTTTCTGAATAAATAGTCTCAAAGGCGCCGGGATTTTCCTGCAGATAGTTCTCTGCCATCGTTGCCTGAGAGGAACCCGTAATCAACTCTACTGTAGCGCCCTTCAGATCTTCCCAGCTGTTCCAGTCGGAATGGTCACTGGTAGTGATAATAGAACTGCCGTTCATATCCAGCGGGGTCTGTTCAAAAATATACATATCTTCCCGTTCCGGCGTTTTGCTCAGCTGATTGCAGGCGATGTCAATCCTGCCTGCATCCAATGCGGGCATAAGAGCATCCCACTGATAAAACTGTGCTTCTACTTCAATTTCCGGAGCGATTTCGTCAATTGCCTTCAGGACCTCAATATCAAAGCCCGTCTCATTCCCGTCCTCATCCTGATATGTATAGGGCGGATATGTGGGTGTGCCTGCTACCACTACGTGCATGACATCGCCATTGGAGCCAGAGGATACGGACTCCGATGTCCCTGTTGAGGACGATGCTTCAGAAGACGATGACGCTTCCGAGACCGGAGACGATGCTGATGATACAGCGGAAGATTCCGACGCAGATGATGCTGTAGTAGATCCCGAAGAAGATGAAGATGCGGACCCGCATCCGGCAAGCATCGCTACAGAAAGTACGATCCCGGCAGCAGCAGTAAGTTCCTTTTTCATGGTTATCCCTCTCTTTCTAAACAGATAGAAAGGGCGCATATCCGAATCGGATATACGCCCTTGTATCAGCCATTGAATCTTCTGCACAATTATGTGCATAACTATTTGTTTGTTATTACTTTAATATCTATAATGATTATAGAGTCAATACGAAAAATTATTGGAATTCAAATACACCGCTTACCTGATAGAATACTGACTGAAGCTGCTTCATCAAAAGACTGTTACAAAAAACCTCTTCACAGCACGCCTTCAACAGTTTCCCCCAGCAGGATCCTGCCGATCAGTTCATTATCCCAGTTTCCTGATGTCAACACGAAAGCCACCCGTTCATCCGGGCGGACCTGCACTCTTCCGGACAGAAGAGCGGCTATTCCGACGCAGGACGAGGGTTCCGCGATGAGATTGGCCCGGTCTGCTGTAAGGCGGACTGCCCCCGCAATGGCATCTTCCGGAACAGCGACAAGCTCATCCACATTTTTGTCAATAATGGGATAAGGATTTACGCCGGGACGGCGGCCGGTAAGGCCATCCGCTATAGTTGGCCGGCAGTCAATTACGACCGGATGGCCGGCTTTTCTGCTTTCCACATAAGGGTCGCTGTTCTCAGCCTGTACGCCGATGATCCTTACCTCCGGACGGAGCGTCTTCAGCACCGTGGAAATGCCGGATATAAGGCCTCCCCCTCCTATGGGAACAATAATGGTATCGATATAGGGAAGATCCTCCAGGATTTCCAGTCCGATCGTCCCCTGACCGGCCATGACCTTATAGTCCTCATAAGCATGAACAATAATATAGCCATGTTCGGCTACCTGCTGCTCTACCAGCTGCCAGCGGACAGGATATTCCCGCGGCCCCAGGATAACTTCCGCTCCAAGGGAACGGATCACCTCTATTTTTCGGCTGGGTGTATCTTCCGGCAGGACGACCGCAACCCTGGTCCCTGTCATCTGTCCCAGCAGGGCACAGGCCCTTCCGTGATTTCCGGATGAGCTGGTGATAATCCCGCATTTTCGTTCCTCTTCCGAAAGAGAAAGAATCTTATTTGAAGCGCCACGCATCTTGAAGGAACCCGAAACCTGCAGCATTTCCGGCTTCACATATACCTGGCAGTCCAATGTCTCATCCATAGATTGTTCCCGAAGAAGCGGCGTCCTCCTCACATAGGGACGGATCCTCTTTGCGGCCTCCAGCACGTCCTGCAGCGTCAGCTTTTCATTTTCCATTTTCATATCCTCCTTCCAGACTTTCCTTTAAAAAAATCCAACATCGGATTGGTTTTTTCTCATATTTTTGTAAACGATGTGCCAATAAACTTTGAAAATGTATTTTGGAAAAACATTTTCCGAATCAGCCTCTGTTTTTTCGCAAATAGTGTACCATTCAAATGTGATATAGTTTATATTATTTAACAATCCGTATCACCGGGGCAGCATCACTCTGACTTATACTCTTTGCCGTTCCTGAAACAGGTAACGATCTTATCTGTTTATTTATGACGCCGCATCATTTGCAGCGGCAGAAAGGAGACGCCATGATTCTCACAACCATACCGGTAACCGACCTGCAGAAGCAACAGCTTCTAGACGCAGCCGGTCAGGAAAAAATTGTTTTTACCGATAAAATGCATCTTTGGGACGAGGATCTGGCAGCTGCGGAAATTATCCTCGGCAATATTCCGAATGACAAACTGCCATTATGCAGGAACCTGAAATGGTATCAGCTCTACAACGCAGGGGCAGACGATGTGGTGCGCCTCGCTTCCCTGCCCGCAGAGGTCATCCTTACAAACGCCTCCGGCGCCTATGGAACAGTCATCGCTGAGCATATGCTGGGTATGATTCTCATGCTATATAAGCACTTGGACCAGTACTATGTCCAACAGCAAAGCCGCATCTGGAAAAGTCTCTCCCATCCCCGCATACTCTCGGGAGAAAACGTCCTCGTCGCGGGCTGCGGCAATCTCGGGAGCAGTCTTGCTGAAAAACTCCAGGCACTTGGCTGCCATGTGACAGGATTTTCCGCCTCCGGAACGACAAAATATCCCTCCGCTTATACTTGCGTTTATCCCACCGATCAGTTGAATGCCCACCTTCCGGAAGCCGACATGCTTGTCCTCATGCTTCCTCTCACCAATCAAACAAGGGGATTTCTAAGTGAGGAAAGGATGCGTCTTCTTCCACAGCGTTGCGTCCTCGTCAATGCCGGAAGGGGCGCCACGGTTGATACCGATGCCCTTACAGCGGCCTTAAGAGAAAAGCGCATCAGCGGCGCCGTTCTGGATGTGACTGATCCCGAACCTCTTCCGGCGGACCATCCCCTCTGGGGGCTGGACAATGTCTTCATTACGCCGCACATTTCCGGGAACAACGACGTGCCGGAAAACGAAGCCAATATCTTCCGGATCGCCCTTGGCAACCTGGACAATTATCTGCATGGAAGACCTCTGAACCACGTGGTAGACAGGCGCAAAGGCTATTGATTGAATTTTATATGCGATAAGGATTGCTTCCTTTACATTTACATTTCTCCTACTGTGCTATAATCCAGCTGAGTATGAAGTCAGAGAAAGGGGTGACTTAAAACATGCCCGAAAAATTATATTCCATCGGAGAGACCGCGGAAATCATGGGCCTGTCTGTGCAGACGCTGCGCAATTATTCAAACAGTCCTCTTCTGCAGCCGGCTTATATTAACCCGGAGACCGGCTACCGATATTTCACCTTCAGCCAGTTCCATATCATTGACCGGATTAAATATCTCCGGACCCTGAACCTGTCTCTCGCAGAGATCGAACAGGTCCTGAGCGACAGTGACAATATCGATCATATGCTTCAGATCATGGAAGAACGTGAAAATGAAATTACAAAGCAGATAGCAGATTTGGAAAGAAGCCGCCGGGACCTCCGCTGGTACATCGATTATTTCCGCCATTCCGAACAGATTCTGAAGCATGATTCTCCCCACATTAAGAGCTGCAGAGAGCGGGAACTGCTCGTCACGAAATACAGTCCGGAGGAATCCATTGAGTCCAATGAAATCCGTCTGGCAAAGATCCGTACCGCCCTGCTTTCCAGGGGATATACCTTCCACAGGCAGTACGGCTATATCCTTTCAACAGAATCTATTCTTCGGAAGGAATGGAAGCCTACCGGTTACTTCATCCCCATCTCTGAAGCACCTGACAGCGACCGTTCAAGGCCTGGCGAGAATATGCCTGTTTCTCTGCCTGGTTTAAAAAAGTCTTCTCAGAAAAAAAGCGGGAAAGGTGGAGATGAGACTTCTGATGCCTGGATCATGGTCCTGCCGGAGGGCAACTATTTCTGTTCCAGCTTCCTTCTCTACGAAATGGACACGCTAGACCTGAGGGAACTCATAGAGCTTACAAAAAAACATATCATTGCGCCTGTTGCGGCAGCCTATGAATACGAAGACAATCTCAATACCTATAAGCATTGTCCTTATGAGCTGCAGGTACAGATTATTGAATAAGCTTCCGGTCAATCTTCGGCTGTGTGATGAAATAAAAAATTCCGATGATCACAGATGTCATAAACCAGCTTACCGGATAGCAGGCCACAAGCTGAGCTATATCTCTGTTCGCGCTGACAATTCCGACGTACAGAAAGCGGAACACACAGATACACAGAAAGTTCATGACCGTTACAAACATCACATGATTTTCAGCACGAAGCGTTGATGCAAACACATTGTAAAATACGTAAATCCAGAAAAACGGTGCTATTCCTCTCGCCATGACGGAGCCCAGACGCACAACTTCCGCGCTGCTTGAGAACAGGCCGATGAGCTCTGCCGAAAAAGCGGCAATCATTCCGCCAATTGCCAGTGCAAAAAATGTCTCGATAAAATAAACTTCTCTGACTGCCCTGTGGATTCGCTTCGGTTTTTCGGCACCATAGTTCTGGCCCACAAAAGTCGTAATCGAAATCGTAAACGCCTGATCGATCATCCACCAGAAGCTGTCCAGCTTACTGTAAGCTGTCCATGCAGCTACTGTGTTTACGCCCATGCTGTTTACTGCGGACTGAACGAACATATTTGTGAATGTGTACAGACACCCTGAAAGGGCAATAGGAAGACCGACCTTAAGGATTTTTGAAAGCATAAAGCCTGACAGGTGCAGCTTTCGAACAGAAAGAGTCAGCTTTGGTGTCCGTCTGGCAAGAAGGTAAGTGACAGCCGCAGCAGCCCCTCCCTGGCAAAGCGCAGTCGCCAGGCCGACACCGAATACTCCCAGGCGCAGGACTCCCACGAAGGCAAGATCCAGCACAATATTCGCAGCACAGCAGCACATAAGGATAAAAAGCGGCCTTTTGGAATCTCCGATGGCACGAAGTATGGCTGATCCCATATTATAGATAAGCGTAAAAAGTATACCGGCAAACAGCATCCTGAGATAGACAGCAGACATGGAAAGCAAAGCTTGCGGTGTTCGAAGAATCCTAAGAAAAACAGGAGCAGTCAGGATTCCCGCGCATCCTGTAAAAACGCCGAACAGCAAGGCGAACACGTATGCTGTATGCAGGGCTTCTTCCGCAGTTCCCTGCTCTCCCGCTCCATAGTATTGAGCAATGGCAACGGTAACACCGGTAGACAGCCCGGTAAAAAAATTGATAAACAGAGTAAAAATGATACTTGCTGAACCGCCGACGCCTGCAAGCGCGTCGTCCCCCAGATAGCGCCCTACAATGACAGCATCCGACGTATTGTAAAGCAGCTGAAAAACATTTCCGATCAGAATCGGGAAAAAGAAAAGAAGCAGCTGCTTCCATATATTTCCTGTCGTTATTGTGTTTTCCTGTTCATTTTTCAACGTTTATCTGCCTTCTTTACTCCTGGAAGGTCATTTTCCTGTCACTAAAGTTTCGCCACAGTCCGGTGTTCTCTTAGATAGAAATCCTTAAGCGAAGCCAATTGCAGTAATTGCATAAATCAGACCTTAAGATTCTAACGAGATGAAACGCGCTTCGCGGGTTTCACTCGTTATCGCGGCGGTCTCGCTTGGCTCGGTCGCTTCTAAACGGTCTCCACTGGAGACCAGAAGCGCCGAGTGGGTATGCGAGCATACCCGTTCGGCGAACGCTGCTCGCGTAAATAGAAGGTTCCGCATTCTGCCACAGGATGCGGAACCTTCTTAAAAATTGTCTGCTTATTTTTGTTCTGGCTCTGCTTCTGCCGCCTGCACGACAGCATTCTGTGCCTGATTTTTCTCTTTTTCTTCTTTTTCGTAAGCCTGAAGCTGTTCTTCATTCATAAGAAAACGGTCCTGAACGGAAGCAGCAATCAGCCGGGCACTGCCTTCGATGCCGTAGGTTCCGCTGTTGATGAGAAGGTCCCTCTGCCGGTAATCCGAAGGTGCGTATCCTGCGTAGCGTTTGTGATAGCGGTCTCTGGCCCGGTCGACCTTATCAATCATCTTTTTTGCCGTAGTCAGGTCCATTTTCAGATAATCTACGCAGTAGCGGAGCCTCTGCTCATAGGAAGCGTAGATAAAAATGTTGAGTACATTTTTATTGTTTCTGAGAACGTAATCCGCGCATCGTCCGACGATGATGCATGATTCCGTGGACGAAACCTTCTCGATAATCTTTGACTGCACGCGGAAAATCTCATCCTGCTTCTCTGTTATGGAATTTCCCAGAGGATACAGCATATGATAGAAGGGATTGGAGACCGCGTTCTCCTCCTGATTGCTGATTTCTGTTACGGACTGACCCAGTTCCTTCGCCGTTGATTCTACAATGTCTCTGTCGTAATAGTTTATATTAAGAAGTTCTGCCGCTCTCTTCGCGATCGGACGTCCCAGACTTCCGAACTGTCTCGTTATTGTGATTGTATACATTTTCCCTGTCCCCCTTTATGTAAGGATTTTCTGCACCGTTGGACTCATGCTCCGGTTCCATATGACGGTTCCATATTCCGGTTTTCTGTTCCCATGTTTACGGATATTTATCTTGTCGCGAACTTTCTGGTTCTTCTCTCCAGCCATGCTAACAGGAACTGAAGAAGCAGGCAGATAATGAAGTAAATCGCTGCCGCGTCCAGATAAGCTTCCAGGAACTTGGAGCTTCGTCCGGCAAGGATTTTTGCCTGTCCCAGAATCTCAGGAATAGAAACCGCGAAGGCAAGGGACGCATCCTTGATAACGCCAATAAACTGATTGCCCAGGTTAGGCAGCGCGCTGATCATAGCCTGAGGCAGCACGACCCGCATCATGCCCTGGAAGGTACTCATACCGACAGAATAGCAGGCTTCCATCTGGCCGGCATCTACACCTGCGATACAGCCGCGGATCAGCTCGGAAAGATAAGAGCCCATATAAAGGGAAAAGCAGAAATACATGAAATACATGGCGTCAATGCCGTTGACATTGATATTGGTTCCGTATGGGAATATCAATACCGAGCGGTGTGAGAAGCTCTCTCGCTTCATAGCCGCATGCGAGAATAATCTTGCCGGCGGAATACAGGCTGCCCTTATCCGTCCGTACACCGACCGCCCTGCCCCGCCAGGTTTCTACCGATGTGACTTTCTCACCGGTAATGTGCCTGACGCCAAGCTCTCTGCCCCGCTTGTAATATCCAAGCGTCGTCGTTAAGGGGTTGGCATGACCGTCTGTCGGACAGTAGCAGGAGCCTATGACATCCGGCGCCGCGATCGGACAAATCTCATGGGTCTGTTTCCCGTCCAGCATCTCCATGGAAAGTCCCATGGCACGGTTGGAGGCGACCACTCCCTCGTAATATTTCATGTGTTTTTCTTTTTTGGCCAGCTTGATATTGCCGCCCTGGCAGTACTCTGTGTCTACGCCCAGCTCTTCGGAAAGAGAAGGCCAGAGATTCCTGACTGCGTACATGGCAAGGGGCATTTCCGCCGGCTCTCTGGCGGACTGTCGTACGCCGCCTCCGTTCCGGCTGGAGCCGCCGTCCCCAATCTCATTTCGTTCCAGAAGCAGAACCTTTTGTCCTTTTTTTGCCAGATTATAAGCCGCTGCATTTCCGACAACGCCGCCTCCGACTATGATGACATCTGTACAAGTTTCTTCACTTCTCATACTTAGCCATCCCTTCTTCATATATCGCGATTTCTACCGGTCGGTTCGGCATTCTTGCCGTAATCTCTTCCAGATCAGAGGCCGGGATACCCAGCTCTTTCGCCACGATCCTTCTGACATTCAGTTCACATGTCTGGCCCTGGCAGAGTCCCATGCAGGCGCGGGTATACCTTTTCAGTTCATTCATAGTCCACATGCCGTCGTGAACAGCCTTCCGAATTTCTCCTTTTGTGATTTCCTCGCAGCGGCAGATGATAACGTTATCATCCGGCTCCGGAAGAAAGGGCTTCAGCTCTCTGGTCCTGTCCATTGTTTTCATGATACCTGCCCCCTCGTTTGTCCATCCGCTCTGTAAAAACGCACGCGCATGGCATATTCCTTCGGTACCCGGATTGTCAGAAGAGCCGTATATATTGCCTCGCCCTTTCTATTACTTTTTACGATTTTTTTCTTCACGGTTTGTTCCGCTTCATGTTTATGCATTCCGAATATATTTGCATTTTTTCAGGGAACATCTACAGGTTTCTGGCCGAGAGGTTTTGAACTTGTTTTTGTCCGGTCCGGGCTTATTGAATCGGCCCAAACTCCTCACAGGCTTTCTTGATATACATGAAGCGTTCAAAATCAGCAGCCGGTGGAAGCGTATCTGCTACGGATACGATGAAGTGGTCTCCCCGGCCGATCTCTTCCATCGTTGAATCAACAATCTTACGGAACTCCTGGTCATTCATGCTGTCCTGCAGGACTGCGATAGAGGGAATTCCACCCCAGATTGTCTTGGTTCCATGGAAGGCATCCAGCGTCTCTTTCAAAGTAACGCGGGTCATAGGTGCCGGGCAGATTGAATCCGCAATATCAAAGCCCGTCTTCATGTACAGATCCAGAAGCCTGGTATTATCCCCATCCGTATGTGTCGCAATGAACTTTCCTTTTTCATGGGCAAGCCTGCTGTGCTTTTCCAGAGCCGGAACAACATAATGGTCAATGACATCCGGCGTTGTGAAGGTAAAATCATAATTTGCACCGGACAGGATGACCTCTGCAGGACTGTTCAGGGCTGCATCAAACAGTTTGTCACAGAATGGCTGCAGTCCTTCTGCCAGTTCATCCATGGTCTCTGGGTCCTCAAGCCATTCACTGTAAAAGTCTTCATACCCCATGAGTTCCTTAATCAGGTAGTGGCCAGCGGATGCCCACATAGCGGAAAGTGCAACCGCTACGCCCCGGTCCCCTATTTCTTCCTCTTTATATCTGGCGTATGCCTCATAATCCGGAATAACCTCCGCATTCTGGAAGATGTAGAGCAATGCATCATAGTCATCGCTGGATTTCACTGCATGTTCTTTAATGACATGAAGGGTCGCGCCGTTCTTGATCATCTCCTGTGTATATACCTTGCGGGTCGTAATCTTGCCCTTAGGGGTATCGTAGACAACGGTCAGCATTCCATTGTCATCTCTCTCCGAGGTAATTCCTACATTATGAAATTCCACTCTCCAAGGAGAAAGCTCCAGATCATAGATTCCGAGTCCAACATGCAGGTCCCTGTATCCGTCCTTACGATATCTTCCAAAGTTCGGAATAATAGAGTGATAGCCAATTCCCAGGGCATCTACCATTTCCTGCAGGGTTGCATTTTTGTATTTATCCGGCAGAGTTCCCTTTGCCTTCTGCGCATAGAACCAATTATCAATACGTGGAATAAAAGGAAGAGTATCGGTAGGTTCACCGCGTAATGTTGCAAGTATTCTCTCTTTATTAGTCATGTCTTTCCCTTTCTCTTGCTATAAGAAGGATTGATTTTGTTCTCTGCTAACAAGATACAAGGAAACAGGTTTAATTAACAAATCCAGGCATACTAAAAAAGGCGCGTTCTTTTGTGTCGTGGACACAAAATGCGACGCCCTTGTTTTGGTATGCTTTGATTATAAAAAATGCAATAGATCTTCTCTGCTTTTCATAAGCAAGAACAGCTGTGGGAGAACCTGCATTATTTTTTAAAAACCATACTTCCGACTAAGGAGGACTGTGGAATAATACTTGCCCTTCACCCGGATGATCCTCCCAGGAATATTTTCGGTCTGCCGAGAATCGCGATGAATGCCGCAGATTACAGACGTATCCTTTTTACGCCTGATATCGAAAGTCCAAGTAATACCATCTTCGGCCGCCGTCTGTACGCGATTGGCGTTTGTTGGGGTCAGGAACGTGAATTGTTTATTGCTTTTTTGTGAAGCTGCTCTAGTACTTCTGCAACGTCCATAGCCAGGCCCTCCTTTGCCAAATCATTAATCTCATCTGCTTAAATAATCTTTCCTGAGAGATGATCGATCTCATGCTGAATGATCTGTGCTGTCCATCCGGAATATTTCTGCCTGTGTTTCTTCCATCCGCTGTCAAGGTATTCCACCTCGATATTCTGATAGCGGGACGTTTTTCGTACTCCATCCAGAGACAGGCAGCCTTCTTCCGTTTCATAAGGGAAATCTTTTTTTACAATTTCAGATCTCTGGAGTCTACATGTTCGCCTCGCCGGCTCCGTTCATTCAGATCCAGCCATGCCTTTGCCTTAAATGGGATCAGCCTGCTATGCCGCAGGACTGAGATGCCATTTATTACATCACGCCCCTGTAATCATGCCTGATAGTAGGCGTTGTTCAGCAAAATTGCTGATAGACTCGATACACTGTCTTCAAATTGATCAATCCCTTTTACCATACATGCTTCTCCAACATTTCATCTACTGCTATGCTGATTCTTGGATCTGTGAGTTCTTCCTCTGTCAGGCTGAGCGCATGCAGAGACAGATGATGATGGACATGCCGCTCAGATCCCTGGTTAACTACGGCGTCATGGATGACGATGGGCTCGACGGATTGATCGCCATGCTGAACGCTTAATGAAAGAGCATCGAGCAGGGAGATTTCATCCCCCTGCTCGATTTAGGATTCAAGATATTTTCTGAGCTTAAACAGTGCATACAGAGGAATACTCCACACTTGAGTCTTCCCATCCATATTATCACCCACATTCTTCAAGGATGTCTTTACCGCTGTTTCAGGCTCATACCTGTTGCAGAAAGAATGCAGACTTTTCGCCTTTGTATTGTCTGCAGATTTGACCTCAATTGGAATGACCATCCCATCATTTTCTACCACAAAATCGATTTCAGCATTTGTTTTTGTCCGCCAGAAAAAAGGTTGAAACCCCATTGCCTTTAATTCTTCCATCACGTAGTTCTCGGCCAATGCTCCTTTAAAGCGAATAAAAAGCTCACTTCCTTCAAGAATAGTTCTGTAGCTGAGCCCTGCTTTTCTTCTGAGAAGTCCGACATCCGCCATATATACCTTGAAATAGGCAGCATCCGCCATACCTGACAGCGGGATCTCAGGGGCTTCCACAAGGTGCAGGCGATAGACCAGCCCCGCACTCATCAGCCACTGAAGGGCATCTTCGAGATCCTTCGAACGCGCCCCTTTTTTAACATGTGAGAATATGAATTTATTGTTATCTCTCGCTATCTGAGCCGGGACAGAATCCCAGATTGCCTGCAGAGTCATAACCATCTGCGCAGGATTCCTATCCTTGGGAAGATGTTTTCCAAAATCATCCGGATAATCTTTCAGGATTTGGTCCTGTACCTCTTCCACCTGCCGGTAGTCGTGTGTCTCCACCCACACCTGAACCGCCTCCGGCATTCCTCCGACGATATAATAATTCTTAAGGTATTTTTCCATGGGAACTGTATAAAGGCTTGGCAATTCTCTCTTCAAATCCGTCATATCAAGCCCATTAAAAATATTTTCCCCGCCATCCGTACAGACAAACTCAGAAAATGTCATAGGATACATTTCCATGCGGTCAACTTTCCCTACGGGAAATGACACGCCATCATCTCTAAGCGCTACTCCGAGCAGTGAACCAGCGGCAATAAGATGCAGATCCGGCAGATTCTCACAGAAATACTTCAAAGACGTAATCGCTCTGGAGCATGCCTGAACCTCATCGAAGATAACGAGTGTCTTTCCAGGCGTAATTTTCTTTCCCTCATTGATGATTTCAAGTTCTTGAAGAATCCTTTTTATATTAAAATCATATGAAAAAACAGACGCCAGCGCATCACTGCTGTCAAAATTAAAGTAAGCAGAATCTTCAAAGCATTCTTCCGCAAATTGCCTGAGAATATAAGTTTTTCCACATTGGCGCACTCCTGTGAGAAGAAGAGGTTTCCGCCTTTTCTTGTCCTTCCAGCGCTTTAAATCCTCCATGATCATGCGTTTCACGCGAATCACCTCCCTGTCTTTTTTAATAATAGCAAGACATTTCAGTTCGTACAACATTATTCATGCGTAAAACGCGATTTTTATTTCATTATTCGCCTGTAAAATGCGATATTTCTATCAATATTCGTGCGATAATGTGCCAAAGTGACAGTCACTTTGGCACACTTACTTCGCCACAGCTCTAGTACATTTTTTACTGTGAACTTCCCACATAATTAACTCTCAACCGGTCATTTAGGCTCAAATATCGGCCTTTCCCTTCAGAAATTCGATGACTTCATCGTAGCTGTATCTGCTAATCTAAAACTAGGTCACTTGGCTCATTGAAAATTAGGTCACTTCCGAACAAAGTGGTATCCTCTCTCTATAGCAAGTAGAGAAGAGGCGGAAGGAAGTGATTAACTTGCAGCAAAAGCAAAAGATCATACTCATGCATCTGAAGGATGTCTCCAACCGGAAGATTACCCGGCAGCTCCACAAGAGCAATGACACAGTCAACAGCTATGTCCGTGAGTATGAGGACAATCGTAAGGCCTTGTAGAGGTCATCGCGCATCTTTTCAGAAGCTCACTGCAGGAGAATGTATCTGATGAATGCATGATTCCATTGCCTGAGTCTCTTAAGTACCCCTCTACGAGCCATTACTGACTTTTTCGAACCAAAATCTGACCTCTTTTGAAATTGGGTCAGTCAGGTACAATGAGCAAATATTAATTTTTTATAAACTGGAAAAGTCAAATACCCCGTCCAAAGAGGTGGGGTATTTGCCCCTCGCGGGCGTCGCCATATGAACATGCAAGCATGTTCGCATGGCTCGTGCCTCGCGGAAATAAAGAGGTGTGGTGAAAAGTGTAAAGAGTTTGGTGTAAAAAGGTTTGCCTCAAGGACGGTGATTCAATGGGAAATGACCAGGAACGATCAGAGACAAAAAAATCGCTGAAAGCCTTGCTGAGCAAGGATTTCAACGGTCTATCAGGTACGTAGGGAAACGTCCGGAAATACAAAAAACAGTGCCTAGTTCCGGAATCGAACCAGAGACACGAGGATTTTCAGTCCTCTGCTCTACCAACTGAGCTAACAAGGCACGTTAAGTTGCGGGAGCAGGATTTGAACCTGCGACCTTCGGGTTATGAGCCCGACGAGCTTCCTGACTGCTCCACCCCGCGATATACAATTAACAACAGAACAATCAAGCAAAAACATTAAGCCGATGATCGGACTCGAACCGATAACCTGCTGATTACAAATCAGCTGCTCTGCCAATTGAGCCACATCGGCATATTTCCGACTAAACTCTGTTGTGACTGGATGGTGGTGGATTCGAACCACCGAAGCAATTTGCAGCAGATTTACAGTCTGTCCCCTTTGGCCACTCGGGAAACCATCCATAAAAATCAGTGAATAAATCCGGCTGCGATGGATATTCAAAACAAACCGCGCATCGTATGGACTTATTAACCTTATTGAATAAAGTGGGGCCTACAGGGCTCGAACCTGTGACCCTCTGCTTGTAAGGCAGATGCTCTCCCAGCTGAGCTAAGACCCC
>JAXJVN010000101.1:0-2202 GCA_036308545.1 Eubacterium sp.
CCGTGATTATATGCCGAAGTGGGAAGATTGTCAAGGGTGAAGACGTAAATTATCTGAAATCCTTTTGACAGTGAATTCCCAAAGGGGCTGTCTCACTAAGAGGCAGCTCCTTTTGCTATGAAAAAAGGCATTCAGGCTGTACAAACCTGAATGCTAGCGGTAAAATGTAACTATCATGCAAACATTAAAACCGCAGACAAATTATACCTCAATGATGAACGGAATGCAACTGGTAATGCCGTTGAATTGCGAAATAAATATCGGGAAGAATGCGCCGGTGAGACTGCTCAATGCCGTGATGGAAAGGATGGATTACAGCAAATTGTACGCGGCATACTCTCGACTGGGGAGAATCGAGTACTCGCCGAAGATTCTTATGAAAATTATGGTGTACGGCTACATGCGCAAGCAGATATCCAGTCGTGCACTGGAAGCATGCTGCCGGGAAAACCTGCACTTCATCTATCTGCTGGAAGGACAGCGAGCGCCGGACCACAATACCATCAATCGCTTCCGCAAGAATATCCTGACCCGGGAAGTCGGACAGGATATTCTGCGGCAGCTTGTTCTACTGTTGAATGAGAGCGGACTTCTGAGCTTGGAAGCTGCTTTCATCGACGGGACCAAGATTGAAGCGAATGCGAACAAGTACAGCTTCGTATGGAAGAAGGCGACCGCTAAAAATGCAGCCAAGCTGCTTGAGAGGATTCGTGAGGAGCTTCCGCTCAAGCTGAAAGAAGCAGGAATTCGCTTTCATGTTCCGGAAGGAATTGCCATCCGGCATCTGAAGAAGCTGCGCAAACGGATTTGTGAGCGGATGGGAGCAGAGAAGATTGCATTTGTTTCGGGCAAAGGCAAGAGGAAAACGCCGCTGCAGAGACTAAGCGAAGCAGTGGATCAATGGATCGTAAAGCTGAAGCAGTACACAAATGCGCTGCATATCTGTGGCCAGAGGAACAGCTACAGCAAAACGGATCATGACGCCACGTTTATGCACATGAAGGAAGACCATATGCTGAACGGACAGCTAAAGCCCGGGTACAATGTGAATGTGGCAACGTGCAGCGGCTTTGTGATCGGCAGCTATATTTCGTCTGACAGGAATGATGTTCATACCCTGATTCCATTTATGGAGCAGCTGAGAAAAACGTATGAAGAAAAACGGATCGGCAGCGTTGTGGTGGATTCCGGATATGAGAGTGAAGAGAACTACTGTTGGTTTGAGGAACATGCCGAAACCGAACTCTATGTGAAGCCGGGCAACCATGAAGTCCGGAAGCACAGGAAGTACAGAACGGATATCAGCCGGCGTGATAATATGGGATATGATCCGGAAACCGATACATATATCTGTGCAGCCGGAAAGCGTCTGAGAGAAACACGGCAAAGGAAAACGCACTCGGCATCCGGGCTGGAAATCGTAACGTCTGTCTACGAATGCGCGAATTGCGCCGGATGTCCGCTCAAAGAGAAATGCATTCGTGCATGCGGCAGCAAGAAGTCTCTGGAAGAGCGGCATAAGGTAATCTATGTATCGAAACGCTTTGCCCGACAGCGTGAGGAGATGGAAGCGAAAATATCGACGCCGAAAGGTCAGCTGCTCCGGATCAACCGTTCCATTCAAGCGGAAGGCACCTTTGCCTATATCAAGCAGGATCTTGATTTCAGGCGTTTCCTGCTTCGTGGGAAGGTGAAAGTCGCCGCCGAATGGCTGCTGTTCAGTCTGGCGCTGAATATCCTGCGTTTACATCATAAAATACAAAACGGCTGCTTGGGAAGCGGCCTTGTGGTTCCGAAGTCTTTTCCTGCCGGTTTGTAAGCTATTCTTTCGTATAATTCCAAAAAACTGAAGATCTTTGCGCGGCCTTTCGCTGCGTTGTTTTCGTGCTGCCAAAAACTGCATTTAGCAAGGCGCTGCCTCTCATGGCTGTATAAAGCCATTTTGAGACAGCGCCTTTTTCCGGGTCTGCCAGCCTGCCTTTTGATGGCCTCCAACTTCATCTTGTAAGCCTTTGCTTTCTCGCTGGGGAGGATGTTTTCTCGCTGAAGGTTGCTGTCTACCATGATGATGGTTGCCGCGTTGCGGTCGATGTCGCGGACGATGATAGGCATATCAGTAAGACCGGCAATCGCGGATGCCTGTTTTCGACGATGCCCCGCGATCAGTTCAAAAGACCCATCGGGGAGGGGACGCGCTATGCC
>JAXJVN010000102.1:0-13005 GCA_036308545.1 Eubacterium sp.
CATAATAATAATAATAATAATAATATAATGAACAAACAAGCCAAAAAATGTTCTTTCTCTTCTATAATGCTCTGAATTTCCACTCAGAATGGCTTGTCCGATTTTCCTATATTAGCGTTTTTGCATGCTTTAACAATGGGGGTTAAAGGCATCTTATATGTTATCCAGCAATGAAATCATCGAAAGAATGAGGACCGTCAACCACTGCATGAAGGATTCCATGATTGAGAAGGATCCTGATGCGTCGATCACCAAGTTCATCATGGAGGTCGGCAGCACGCTGCACTGCAGGACAGTCTGTGTCTACAGTCTTGAGGAAAACGGAAATTACTGCTGTTCCTACTGCTGGAAAGTGGACGGCCAGCCGGTCAGCGAACCCCTCCGTGTCCTTACCAGTATCGATATGGCTCCTGAATGGAGCAAGGATTTTCATAGCGGCAAGACCATCGTCATCGACGGAATGGACCAGCTGCGTGCTATTTATCCCGGGCATCGCCGGGAAGAGCTGATTCTTGCCGGGATGAACCTGATGATCCTTTCTCCCATCATCCTGGAAAAAAAGCTGTACGGCTTTGTCGCATTCGTCAATCCGGACCGGAAATATATGGCTCTGGAAAACCAGATGTTTGAAATCGAGGCAAATTTCCTCGCGATCATGCTGCGCCACAAGCACAACGCGGACTATATTCTGAAAGCCTCCACACATGACGAACTGACAGGCGTGCTTTCCATTAACGCTTTCTGGAATTATGTGACGCCGCTGATTAAGAGGATCCGGGATGGATCTGAAACACGCAGGTTTTCCATCATTTTTATGGATATCCGTCATTTCAAGATTATTAACGGCACCATGGGGCATGCCGCCGGCGACAGGCTTCTGAGAGAACTGGGCAGAACCATCCGTTTCTTCGCTGATACAGACATGGTTGCCCGTTCCATGGCGGACCACTTCTACCTCTGCATTGAGGACGAGAATGCAGAAAGCGTCGTCAAAAGGCTTCATGCCTACATGGAAAAAGAAGCAGAAATCAGCTGCGATCTCAAAGCAGGGATCTACTGTCTGGACGGAACAGAGATCAGCGCGAGTCTTGCCGCCGGAAGAGCCAAGCTGGCAAACGACCGGATCTCGGATAACCGCTATCAGTATTACCGCAGATATGATAAAGAGATGGAAAAACAGCTTGTCCAGGGATCTTATGTCGCCAGCCATATCGACCAGGCACTGGAGAAGGAATGGATCAAGGTTTATTACCATCCCATCATTAACCTGCTGGACGGAGCGGTCAGTTCCTATGAAGCACTTGCCAGGTGGGATGATCCTGTTCGCGGCATGCTCTCTCCCGCAGATTTTATAGCACCTCTGGAAGACAGCTGGCTTCTCTATAAGCTTGATCTGTATATGATTGGAAAGGTCTGCCGGCAGCTGGCTGCTGACCGTGATGCCGGAAAAAAATCTTGTCCCTGTTTCGGTTAATCTGTCCAGGCACGATCTGGAGCTTCCGGATCTCCATGAAAAAATCAACAGCATGATGGACAGCTTCGGCCTGGACCACTGGCTTTTAAGGATTGAGATCACGGAATCCGCCCTGATCAACAATGAAAAAATCATCCAGGACCATATCAGGAGATTCCATCAGGGAGGATATCAGGTCTGGCTGGATGATTTCGGTTCCGGCTACAGTTCCCTGAACGCGGTGCAGAACTTTGATTTCGACGTTTTGAAAATCGATATGCAGTTTTTACGGCACCAGAACGCTAAGACCCCTGCTATTCTTACCGACATTGTCGACATGGCAAAAAGGACCGGTATGCTGGTTCTGTCCGAAGGTGTCGAGACAATGAAGCAGTACGATTTTCTGCGTGAGATTGGCTGTGTCCTTGCCCAGGGCTTCTATTTTACGAAGCCGCTTCCACTGGACCAGTGTCTGAGCGTAATGAAGGAAAAAGGATACCATCATGAGACCCGGGCAGATCATGAATTCTACGAACGGATTGGCAGGATCAATGTCCTTCATCCCTTCTACTCTGTCATCACGGGCAATGAAAAAGATACCGGAAGTCCTGCCCCGACAGCCATTCATGTGGTTGAGGGCGGAAAGCTCACTTCCATCTATATGAACCAGGCATGTCAGCGCTGGCTGAATATGGCGCAGCTCGAAAATGTTGAAAAGTCCAACGACGATACCAACAGCCGGGAAAATTCCAACTCTCTCAGGATCTGGGAGTGCCTGAACCGCATTTCCGATATCGGCGAATCCGCTCATGCAGACTACGTGACTCCCGGTTTCACCTGGAAGATGCAGTACACGATGATTGCAAAGGACGGACCTCGGAAAGCTTATGTCACAACTTCTGTCAATCCGGAATATGCCTTTATGTCCACTGACAGCGGCGGAGACGTCGGTGACAATCCGATTACAAAGAATAATATCTGGGCTGCCTTTATGGAATCAGAATCTGCCTTCTTCTACTGGAAGGACAGCAGCCGGAGGTTTCTCGGAGCCAACCGCGCATTTCTTAACTTCTACCAGATAGACCTTTCCAATCTCATAGGAAAGACGTTTGAAGAAGCCATCGGCGGCTCAATGGCAGCTGACCTGGCGGAAAAAGAGCAGAAGATACTGGAGACCGGCATTACGATCCGAGACAGTATCAGTGTCACCCTGGCCGGAGGCTGCGAGCACCAGATTATGACCAGCATGGCCCCGATTTATCACGAGGGCAAAATCGTTGGTCTTACCGGCCAGTCCATGGACATCACCATGGTTGCGGAAGAGCGGAAATCTCTGGAACAGGAAATCCTGAAGGACCCTCTGACCGGTATTCCCAACCGCAGAGGCTTCAACCGTTTCATGGACCAGCTGTCGAGTGATGCGGCAATCAAAGAAGCTTATATCGTAAATGCCGATATTAATAAATTTAAGTCCTTCAACGACCGTTACGGTCATGCTGTCGGAGATATTCTTCTGAAGTCCTTTGCCGAAGAGGCCGTCGCATTCGTTGGAGACAAGGGAACGGTTTCACGAAACGGCGGTGATGAATTCCAGTTTTTCTTCCCGAACCCCGCATCCGGCTTCAGCAGCCGTCTTCAGGAATTTTTTAACAGGGATCATGAATTCAGGGCCGGCAGCATTCTGTACCGCTACAGCATCTCGGGAGGAGTCGCGATCTATCCTGATATGAGCAGGGATGTACAGGAACTGTACGATAAGGCTGACATCGCTCTCTACCATGCAAAACTCGATCCGCACCACAATATTGCCCTTTACAACGAGCTCATGAAGGAGGAGTCAAGGGAAGGAATGGGTCTGACCTTCAGCGATCTGGCTGCCGGCGAACCTGCGTCCGTCCTCATTTACCGCTTTGATGAGACAGAAGAGATCCTCTACGCCAATGAAAACTGTCTGAAACTGTTCGGCTGTGAGGATATGCGGGAATTTATGAAACTGACCGGACGCAGCTTCCGTACCCTGATCCATCCGGACGACAGAGAAACGACAGAAAAGGATATTTCCCTTCAGCAGGCAAATCCCGACAATGATGGATACGATTTCATTATTTTCCGGATTCTGACCCGTGACGGAAAAGAAAAAGAGATCATGGATATCGGCAGAAAAATCCATGACCCCTACTACGGCGACCTCTTCTATGTTCTCCTATGGGACAACAAAGAACTGCTGAGAATGTTCCGTCGTCCGCATTATGACACCGTCCAGCAGCTGGGCGGCGGTTCCAGTGATGCCAGCTATAATGACAGGCACAGCGATTATGATATCGGAGAACTGACCGACTTCCTCCAGATGCTGCCGGGCGGCATGCACCGCTGCTATCTCAGCAGTCCCGGTCATCTGGAATGGTGCAGCCCGAGTCTGATCCGCATGCTGGGGTATGAAGAGGATGAATTCCATGACCTGGTCGGAAGCATTTACGTCAAGATCATGGCAAAAGAAGACTGGGGCTCCTTCGTCGAGCTGGGCCGCCGCCTTTCCGTCAAACCGGGAGTCGGCAGCTGCTTCTATCACTTAATCAAGAAAGATGGAACGCATATTCCCTGCATCGAAGTCATGCAGTCAGCCATGGGGCCCGACGGCATCATGTACGGATACGCAAACGTCATGGACATCTCTACCATCTTACGGGATGTGCCGCTGTCCCAGGTGGCAAAGTGACCAGAGATAACGCTGTCCTTCAAGGCAGGAACGACGCACTCCAGGGAGAAAACGATACCCTTACCAGAGATAACGCCGCTCTCCAGGGCAGGAACGATACCCTTCAGGCACACAATGATACGCTTGTGAAGGACAATGCCGACCTGCAGGCAAGCAATGACTCCCTGCAAGCCCACAACGATACTTTAACCAAAGACAACGCCGACCTCCAGGGCAGGAACGATACCCTTCAGGCACACAATGATACGCTTGTGAAGGACAATGCTGACCTGCAGGCAAGCAATGACTCCCTCCAGGCCCACAATGAGACCTTAACCAGGGATAACGCTGCTCTCCAGGCTGACAATCTCGCCCTTCGCAACGATGCCCGGGAGGATTCTCTCACGGGCGTCCTGAACCGGCGAGGATATGACCAGGATTCCCAAAAATTTATCCGGGAAAATTCTGCCTTCATTCAGATTTCTGTCGATCTCAACGATTTCAAACTCTTCAACGATATTTACGGTCACGAGATCGGTGACCAGGTCCTGATCGCGCTGGCAAAGGAATTTAAGACCCTTGTTCCGGATGGCGACATCATCGCAAGAAGCGGCGGTGATGAGTTCCAGCTCATGATTGCGCGTCCGAATACGGCCTTCATGCAGCGCGCCTCTGAATTTTTTAACGGGGTACATTCTGTCAATTACCAGGGGCAAAAATATACTTACACCCTGTCCGCCGGGTTTGCGGCATGGCCGGAACAGACCACGTCCTTCCCTGCCCTCTGCAAAATGTCAGACTCCGCTCTCTATCATGCAAAAATGCTTTCCAAGGAGAAATTCTGGAAATATACACCGGATATGGACCACGACCTTCGCGTTTCCCTTGGATTCAATGCGAAAAACCTTGCCGAAAACGCGCCCGGCGCTATGCTGATCTGCAAAGCGGACGGCAAGGGAGAAATCCTTTTTGCAAACCCGCTCTGCGCATGGCTGTTCGGCTACGATTCCGTCTACGATTTCACCGGTGCCGTAAAATATTTTCTGTCTGCTGTTGACCCGGAAGATGCGGAAAAAGCCGGCAGCTATCTGAAAGAGATGGTGGAAAATCCCGATGACGAGACCCTTTGGGAGAAGTGTGTCAGCTACCGGATCATGAAGAAGGATGGAAGCCCCAGGAGTGTAAAGACGGTCGGAAGAATCGTCACGAACGAACACTTCGGCATAGTCTTCTACGCCTTCCTCTTCGACTGCAGCATCGCGGACCAGCCAAAGTGACAGCCTTTATAAAGTGACAGGCACTATGGCTGAAGCTTCCTTTTATTCAGTCCTTTCCGATTCGGTTTCTTTCGAATAAAAATGTTTTATAAGAAGTTCCCAGGAAAATGTACAGTCAAGAGGGATCAAAGTACCTGATACTTTGGTTCCTCTTGCTGTGTCGTTGTATACTGTACATGTTGCCTTTTTTCACGCAGCCCTATAGTGTTACAAATCAAAAAAATGTCCTGAATTTTCAGGCGTCCTGCCCGGAGAATTTTTAGATACCGAAGGAAATAAAAATGAATTCCACTTCAAACTCTGACTCAAATCACTCATCTGCGGCTTCTCATTCTGAAGCTTCCCTCTACGCCTCCTCCCCTGAGAATAAGAACCGCGAGCTTTTTGAGAAAATGCCGGTCTATCAGGCTCTGATCAAAATGTGCGTGCCGACGATCATCGGCCAGATGGTGGTCCTCGTTTACAACATGGCCGATACCTTTTTCATCGGCCGAACTGCCAACCCCTACATGATTGCCGCGACTTCTCTGGTCCTTCCCATCTTCAACATGTCTAATACCCTGTCCGACTTCGTGGGTGTCGGCTCGGGTGCCCTGATTTCCCGTCTGCTCGGCCAGTACCGGGAGAAGGATGCCGCCAGGATGAGTGCCTTCGCGGTTTATTTCAGTCTGACGATCAGCCTCTTATGGTCGGTGCTTGTTTTTTCCCTGATGACCCCTCTGCTGAAGCTGCTCGGCGCAAGCGACGCAACTTTTGAATTCACCCGCCAGTATATGACCCTGGTCGTGGTCCTGGGCGGCATTCCCACCATCGTCCAGCTGACGCTGGCCCAGCTGCTCAGGGCAGTCGGCTTTTCCAGGCAGGCGGGCTTCGGCATTTCCATGGGCGGCATTCTCAACATGGTACTGGACCCGCTTTTCATGTTCGTCATCCTGCCGGACGGCATGGAGGTGATCGGCGCCGGCATTGCTACCGCCCTGTCCAACGTCTGCTCGCTCGTCTATTTTATCGTCATGATCGTAAGGCTCAGAAAGCAGACCGTCCTGACCTTTTCTCCTGCAGACGGACTGCCTGCCGCTTCCCTTGTCCGCGAGGCAATCCTCGGCGGCATTCCGTCCGCCATGTCAAACGGACTCTTCAATCTCTCCCAGCTTATGATCAATAAGCTGATGGCCGCTTACGGAGACATTGCCCTCGCCGCGGTCGGAATCGTGCTCAAGGCAGAACGCATTCCGCTCAATACCGGCGTCGGCATTACCCAGGGCATGATGCCGCTCGTCGCCTACAACTATTCCAACGGCAATTACAAAAGAATGAAAAAAGTCATCAGCCAGAGCCGCCTGGCAGGTCTGGTTGTCGCTGCCGCTGCTATCGTTATTTATGAATTCACCGCGCCCGGCATCCTCCGCCTCTTCATTAACAACGCGGAGACCGACCTGTTGGGTGCTGCCTTCCTCCGGGTGCGCTGCGTCGCCACGCCCTTCATGTTCATGTGCTTCCACATGCTCTTTGCCTTCCAGGGCATGGGCGAGAACCGGACCGGCTTCTGGCTGGCCTTCATCCGCCAGCTGGTCCTCTACATCCCGCTCCTGCTCCTCATGGACAGGCTCTTCGGCATGTACGGACTGGTCTGGACCCAGGCACTCAGCGACGGGATCATGGCCCTGGTCAGCTTCTACTTCTGGCACCGGTTTGAGAAAAGAGTTCTGAAGCCAAAGGCAGCAACGATGGCAACGTGACCGTCCTCAAAAACCAGCATATGCTGCAATGTTCCGCCGATTCCTATAAAGAGGACCGCTACCGCATTTCCTGTCTGAATTGTATCGGACACTCGCTCGGGAATCTTTTTTCCAAACAGAGTTCCAATCAATCCTCCGATTGCAATTGCAGCAACATTCACAAGTGTGCCTAATCCCGGCATGATATTCATCCTCACTTACATTAATTTAAGTAAGCCTCCCTGCTGGAGTATCCCTTCTTCCTGAAGTCGGAATTTGTAAAAACAAACTCGTCCGGGATAATCCGGATCAGATGCATGGGCTCTGCCAGTTTTTTCAATGCTTCGGCAGGAATCTTATGGTACTCTGCTTCTCCCATATACACATCAAGAGAAGGGCTCAATCAGCGCCGCTGTTAATGATATTACCACAATCAGGCGAAAACGTAATAGCCTTGCTATTTTGAATTATCAACGCGTTGTTTTATTTCTAATTTGTAAAAATCAACGTGTTGTTTTATCGCAGTTTCGTCAAAATTAACGTGTTGTTTTTCTTTATTTCATCAAAATCAGCGCGTTGTTTTGTTGTGTTTTGAAAAATAAAACGCTATAATAGTGGTAAGTTTACCCTTAATATTCGCTGTTTTTCCAAAGTGCAAGGAGGGATATAAGAAATGAAGCGCAAACTCTCCGAAGAATTAAATCTCTGGCTGAAAGAAAAGACCCATAAACCGCTGATCCTCCGCGGTGCACGCCAAACCGGAAAAACCTATATCGTCCGCCAGCTTGCCGAAACGTCCGGGCGTCAGCTGATCGAGCTTAACTTTGAACGAAACCCGGAATATGGAGAGTTCTTTGATACGAACAAACCTGCTATAATCCTTCAAAACCTGGAGCTGATGCTTGGCGTTAAGATTGATTTCGAAAAGAGCATTTTATTTCTGGATGAAATTCAGGCATGTGCTTTTATTTTATCGAAGCTTCGCTGGTTTTATGAGGATTGTCCGTCCCTGCCCGTCATTGCCGCCGGCTCTCTTCTCGAATTCGCGCTTGACGAATATGAAGATTCTATGCCTGTCGGCAGGGTAACCTACCGGTACCTTCATCCTTTTTCCTTCACCGAGTTCCTATGGGCAATGGAGGAAGAGCGCCTCGCGTCACACCTCCTTACGGTCAGGAAGGACCTGCAGCTTCCCAAAGTACTTCATGAAAAGTATCTGGAATACTATCGTCAGTACATACTGATCGGCGGAATGCCTGAGGCTGTAAAAAAATGGAAGGAAAAGAGTGATGTCCGGGAATGCATCAGACTGCAGAAAGACCTGCTGACGTCCTTCCAGGACGACTTTAATAAATACCGGAACAGGGTGCCTGCAGAAGTTCTGAGAAAAACAATGCTGAGCATTCCTGCTCAGCTCGGTGGAAAATTTGTTTACAATACTGTAGACAGAGATCAGCGGCAGCCTGTCATTAAAAAAGCGGTAGAACTGCTGGAAAAAGCCGGTCTCTGCAAGCGAGTCTATGCCACTTCCGGCAACGGAGTTCCGCTGGGCGCTGAAAAAAATGACCGGATTTTCAAAAACATTTTTCTTGACTCCGGTCTCGCTATGAATGTTCTCGGTATCCGACCTGTAAATGCCGTTCAGCTGAATGACATCCTCTGGGCAAATAATGGTGCCATGGCAGAACAGATCTGCGGACAGCTGATGCTGTCTCTGCACAGTCACGACGATGATGAACTCTTTTATTGGCAGCAAAGCGGTTCCGGGACGGGAGAGATTGATTACCTGGCGCAGGAAAATGATCACGCCCTTCCCATAGAAGTAAAAGCCGGAAAATCCGGGTCTATGAAATCTCTTCATGCCTTTATGGAAAAGAAAAAGCTGACATCTGCCGTCCGCTTTGACCTGAACCCGCCGTCCATACAAAACGTAGATGTAAAAACTACCCAGGGAAAAGAGACACGCTATACCCTCCTATCCCTTCCTTTGTACATGGTAGAATTCTTATAGTCCCTTCTTTGATTTCGTTGTGCTTCTGCGTACACAGTAAGCGCTACTTTATGCTGATTGTCCCTTTGGCTGGTTCCGCTTTGGGTCTTTTCCTGCCCCGCCTTCTGCATCTTGGAGAAGGGGTGAAAATCGTTGCCACCGACGCTGAGGTCGAGGCAGTAACCTTCGGCGGCCTGCTGGATACGCTTGAGAATCTGATCCCCGGCAATCCCATTGCTTCCTTCACGGAAGGCAACATGATCCAGGTGCTTGTTTTTGCCCTGATCATCGGTCTGTCCTGCCTGGCACTCAAAGACAAAGCCGCGTCTTTTGTTGACTGGTGCAAGAGTGTCAACGAAATCTCGGTCTTCATCATCAGCAAGATCATGTACATCACGCCCATCGGCGTTTTTGCCTGCATTGCGACCGTTATGCACACGAACGGCGTGCAGACTATGGCTTCTCTCGGCAAGGTCATGCTCGCCCTCTATATCACCTACTTCATCTACGCTGCAGTTATCTATGGCGGCATCGTCCGTATTGCCGGCAAGTGCTCTCCTCTGAAGTTTTTCAAGGCAGTGGCGCCGGCAGGCCTTCACGCATTCGGAACCTGCTCTTCCAACGCGACCCTGCCGATCTCCATGAAGTGTGCTACAGAAGATCTGGACGTTCCAGAAGAAATTGCTTCCTTTACCCTGCCGCTCGGCGCGACGATCAATATGGACGCCGTTTCCATCCTCATGTCCTTCATGATCACTTTCTTCGCTTCGGCCTGCGGCATTCCGCTTTCCACCGGAACCATGGTAACGATTCTGGCATCCAATGTCCTTCTTTCCATCGGAACTCCAGGCGTACCGGGTGGCGCCATCGCGGCCTTCGCGGCGCTTGCTCCCATGGCAGGACTGCCCCTGCAGCAGATCCTGGGCGTCTACATCTCTGTCAACACCCTGGCGGACATGGGCGCGACCTGCGTCAACATCCTGGGCGACCTGGCCTGCTCTATGGCGATCAAGCAGGAAGTAAAAATTGAAGGCATGAAGCCTTCTGAAGGTGAATGATACATCGATCAGTGAATTCACGCCGGTCACCATGTGCGTTTCAAAAGATGAGTATGACTATGCCAGATACCTGCTTCCCGATGATATCCGCCTTGTGGAAATGTCCCGCAACAGCCAAAAATATAAAAGAATGAGCGGGCCTTCTTATACATACCAGCCTTTTTTTTCAATTGAGCGGGCAAACGCCCGCTCATTCTCGTTTTTGTGAATCTACGATAATAAAAAATGTTCCATTGGTCCGCGAAGCACCAATGCGAGGCATCCTCTCACTTCTTGTGCCTCTTCTTATAGTCCCGCCGTATTGGCTCCAGAATTCTTTCGTCTGAAAAGGCTGCTGCCATTTCCACTGCTGACTCCGCTGCCCGGGCGCAGCTGACGGCATCCGACATGACCTTATAGTTGAGAGCTGTTCCGTCGCTGTCGTTCTCAAAATTCACAGCACGGTCTGCCCCGATTCCGAACCTTCCTGCCTCGCGGACGGCATCGATGTTGGCTCCCAGGAACAGAAATTCCCAATGATACTTTTCCTTCTGACGTTCCACCATCTGTTTCACTGTTTCATAGGTGTAGAAGCGGCTGGAATTCTCCATACCATCCGTCGTAATGATGAAAAGTGTTTTTTCCGGCACATCTTCCTCGCGCGCGTACTTGTGGACGTTTCCAATGTGGTGAATCGCTCCGCCGATCGCGTCAAGAAGGGCTGTGCAGCCTCTCACATAATACTGTCTGTCATTCATAGGCTCGACCTTTTGGATATCGACCCGGTCGTACAGGACCTCCGTCACATCATCGAAGAGCACGACTGAAACCAGCGCCTCCCCTGTCTCTTTTTTCTGTTTTTCCAGAAGTCCGTTGAAGCCGCCGATCGTGTCCGCCTCAAGCCCGGACATGGACCCGCTCCTGTCAAGAATAAAAACCAGCTCAGTTAAACCTTTTTTCATATGGACCTCACTTTCTGATGACTGCAATCAAGCTGCGGGAATTGCATCCACCCTGCTCGATATGACTGCGCCGCTCATCACACTTCAGAAACAGCTTCGTTTTTTAAAAACCATCGTCGGCGAATTTTCTTTTGCTGTTCTCGTTTGCTGTGAGGCAAGTATAGCAGGTCATCTGAAAAAAACGGTCGCCCGTGAGGCGACCCAAATAAGCAGATTCCAGATTCCACAATATTTCAGGCGGGAAAATTTTTCCCGCCTGATTTCATGAAATCTTAAATGGCATTTGTGACTCCTTAAAACTGTTATTTTGTAAAAACGTTCGCAAGATTCCTTCGGGTCTCTCAGGGCATTTGTTTCCTATTGACCCATTCAAAAAATTCGACCGGGTCTTTCAGGGCATTTCATAAACTCACATCTATCAAATCATATAGTTTATGAATATGTCGTGTCAACGTATGCCCTTGACACTCCCACTAGCTTGAATCAGGCGAAATTATCTCATATTATAAAAGTGTTCAAATATTGAATGTACAAAAAGAATCAGTCGCTAATTGTGAAAAGCAAAATTTTTCGCCGCTATTTGTGCCGTCAGTTAAAGGCGGCGGAATGGAGATCATTATGAAAAAGCTTCGTGTCGCTGCGCTTCAGACGCAGGTATTTGAAGATAAAAAGAATACTCTTATTCATCTGGAAGAGATGCTCTGCCGTGCCATGGAGATGGCAGAAGCTGATCCATCCATAGACGGCCTGGACCTTGTAACCGTGGGCGAAATGTTCACCTGTCCCTACGTCACCTCTAATTTTCCTCTCTATGCCGAGGAAGAAGGCGGTCCTTCCTATTCCTTCTGCAGCAATCTTGCATCCCGGTTTGGTATTTACCTTTCCGCAGGGAGTATGCCGGAGCGCGATCCGGAAGGACATGTATACAATACCGCTTACGTTTTTGATCCGGAAGGTAAGCAGATTGCCAGGCACCGCAAGATGCACCTCTTCGATATCAATGTGGAGGGCGGTCAGCAGTTCCGCGAGTCTGACACCCTGACTGCGGGGAATGAGATTGTCACCTTCGATACCAAATTCTGCCGAATGGGTCTCTGTGTCTGCTATGATATGCGTTTTCCGGAGCTTGCAAGGATCATGGCTTTGGACGGAGCCCGGGTCATCCTGGTGCCGGCAGCCTTCAACTTGACGACAGGTCCCGCTCACTGGGAAATCATGTTCCGTGGGCGCGCCATTGAAAATGAAGTATTCGTAATCGGCACATCCCCTGCGAGAAATCCGGACGGTCCTTACGTCGCCTGGGGACACAGTATGGCGGTCAGCCCCTGGGGCAAGGTCCTTTACGAACTGGATGAAAAAGAAGGAATTGCCCTCGCTGCCCTGGATCTCGATGAAGTAACCCGCATGCGGCAGGAACTTCCCTTCTTCAATCAGAGAAGAACCGACTTATATGAGTTAAGGAGAAAGAAGTAAGAATAACGCCTGTAATCGTGATTCAAGAGATAGAAGCGCCCGGCACTTGCGAATCAGGGGACCTTATCTCGTGCAAGATTTGTCTAGTTCTTCTTGAGTTTTGGCAAGCATTCTAACCATTCCTCACCTATAATAGGCATCGTAAGGGAAAGAAGCTGTCGCACCCGGTGCGGCAGCTTTTTTTTATTTACAAAAGCAAATGACAAGTCTGATTTGCTTATTAAAAGCCCAGATATTCTTGCTATTTTTAGCCGTACGGCTTAATATATGAATGTGACATATATTTTAAGTCGTACGGCTATTTTTTTCTTTTCATATATTACTTTTTAGCCGTGCGGCTGTTTTATCTTTATATATTGTTTTATAGCCGTGCAGCTTGATTTTTATCTTTTTTAATGAG
>JAXJVN010000103.1:0-2944 GCA_036308545.1 Eubacterium sp.
CGCATACCCACTCGGCGCTTCTGGTCTCCGGTGGAGACCGTTTAGAAGCGACCGAGCGAAGCGAGACCGCCGCGATAACGAGTGAAACCCGCGAAGCGCGTTTCATCTCGTTTCACACGATAACGAACGTGAGTATGGAACACCGCGGGAAAATTTCCTGCGGGTCTATAGAAAAAAAACTAGTTACACAGATCCAGCACCCTCTGAAATTCCAGATTTCCGCCGAACAGGTCCAACGCTGATCCGACTGTAACGTTTACATGATTCCTTCCTTTTGTTTTGACGGTTTCCAGATCCTGATAAGATCCGACGCCTCCTGCATAGGTAACAGGGAAATCATGGAGTTCTGCCAGGATGCGGATCAGGTCAGAATCAACGCCGGCTTTTTTTCCTTCAACATCGGCAGCGTGAATGAGAAATTCGTCGCAGCAGGAAGTCAGCGTTTTCAGATTGTCTGCCGTGACCTTCATATCTGTAAATTTCTGCCAGCGGTCGGTTACGACATAATAGGACGAAAGACCTTCTCCGTCTGCCCGGATGCGGCAGGAGAGGTCCAGGACCAGATGCTCCTTACCAACGAGACTGACCAGTTTCGTCAAACGGTCCATGTCAATATGTCCGTTGCGAAAAACGTAGGATGTGACGATGACGTGACTGGCGCCAAGGTCCAGGAAGTGCTCTGCGTTTGTTTCATTTACACCGCCTCCCAGCATGAGTCCGCCCGGCCAGGTTCGGAGAGCAAGCTCAGCCTGGGCAAGAGTAGCCTTGTAATACTCGGAGGAAGGAGGATTCAGAAGAATAATATGACCGCCTTTAAGGCCAAGCCGATGATAGAGGCCGGCATAGAAAGCACCGTCCTGCTCCGATACGAAATTGTCTGTGGCAGCATCTCCTGCATCGCGCAGAGACCCTCCTATGATCTGCTTTACTTTTCCATTGTGAATATCAATGCAGGGACGAAATTCCATAAGTTTCCTTTCACATTAATAAATTCGGCTGAAGCCTGCTTCCCTTTTCCGCTGAAGTAAATTACCGTTGAAGTGAAGTCGCTTTAAGAACCGCTTTCGGATCAGAACAGCTGTTATTAAGAATTGATGCAAATTCCCAAGGACTTGTAACTTTGCACGAAGTTTTTTACCTATTCTTTCATTATAGCGAAAAGAGGACACTTTTGTGAGAGAGAATACCAGTAGGATTGTATAAATTATTTGTAAAAAAATACAGGGCTTATGTAGAAAGTGCCAATAAATACCTTGCGTTAAGGGAGTGCGGGCTTTATAATCTGTATATAGGTGTGAAAGGGCGCACGAGAGTTGAGCAGTGCCCTTATGTTTTTGCGAATCAGATTTTATTCGCTTAAGAGGAGGAAAAAGATATGACTAAGTATGAATGCGAACCCTGCGGATATGTATATGATCCGGCTGAAGGCGATCCTGACAACGGAATTGAGCCCGGAACTGCTTTTGAAGATCTCCCGGAAGACTGGGTATGCCCGATCTGCGGAGCCGGCAAGGACGATTTCAAACCGGTTGAGTAAGTATCGCCCGGCATAAAGCCGTTTCCTGGAAAACCTTCCCGGTATAAATCCGGTCTCCGAAAAAGGATCCGGTCGTTATAACAGCCGGTATGGGGGAACAGAATCCGTCTGTCTTTGAAAAAACAGCCGGGATAAAAAACACATCTAAATTTGGAGGATTATTGAGAAAATGATTATTATTGGCGAGAAAATTAACGGATCTATTCCGGTAGTTGCTGACGCTATTGCAAAGAGGGATGCGGAATTCATTAAGCATCGCGCAAAGATTCAGGCTGACGCAAGAGCAACTTATATCGACTGCTGCGCATCCGTTCCGGAAGCAGAAGAAGTTGAGACTCTGAAATGGATGATCGACTGCATCCAGGATGCAGTTGATACCCCGATCTGCGTAGACAGCCCGAGCCCGCGCGTACTGAAGGAAGTATTCCCTTACTGCAAGAAGCCGGGTCTGGTCAATTCTGTGTCCGGAGAAGGAGACAAGATCGATATTCTGTTCCCGGCTATCGCCGATACAGACTGGGGCGTCGTAGCGCTTTGCTCCGACGACACCGGTATCCCGAAAACCGCTGAGGACCGTCTCCGCGTTTTCCATCACATCATGGACAAGGCAAAAGAGTACAATATCGCTCCGAGCCGCATTCATGTCGATCCGCTGATCGAGATGCTCTGTACCTCTGAAGACGGAATTGCTATGGTTGAAGAAGTCATCAGCACCATCCGTTCCGAATATCCGGATATCCATATCACAGCAGCGGTATCCAACATCTCCTTCAACCTGCCTAAGAGAAAGCTGGTCAATATGGCCTTCACCTCTCTGGCAATGAAGGCAGGACTTGACAGCGCGATCTTCGATCCCTGCATCAAGGACCTGCTTGGCGTCGTCTTCGCGACTGAAGCCCTGCTCGGCAACGACGAGTACTGCATGGAGTACATCGATGCATATCGTGACGGACTGTTCGGAGAAGTTAAGTAATCTGCCAAAGTGACAGTCACTTTGGCTGAATTTGGCTGGTAAAAGCTCCGGGGTGCAATGCTGCGCCTCGGAGCTTTTTTGTGGTCAAGGGGACGGTTCTTGTGGCCCACTTTAATGTTGTGCCACAAGAACCGTCCCTTTGGCTCCACCTTGGCCGCACAGCCTGCCACTTGTGTCACAATTATACCATTCGTGCCTTCCCTGTAGGAAATCCGCAGGATTTTATATAAAGTAAAGCTGAAAATTGGGGTAATATGTCTTGTAGAATAATAGTCATAAGAGGGGAGGAAAAACTTGCTTTATTTTATACCTGCCTGGTATCACGGCAATGACTGGAAAGAATTCGAACAGGTATGGTACCTGCCCAAGAAGCATTCCGAGTTTGACGAGACGGTCAAGCAGGTGCAGCTCTTTAACCGCAGGCAGATTATGCC
>JAXJVN010000104.1:0-3135 GCA_036308545.1 Eubacterium sp.
CCACAAAAATATGAACAGGAAATGAAGTTATTCTGGAAAGAGTATGATTCATGAATGATAGAGAGAAACTCCATTCAATGAACAAAAATGCCGTTTATACAGCAAAAGCGATCTATTTCTGTATATCTGCCGTTTTCTGTATCCTCGGCATCTTTCTCATCATAAAAAACCCCCATGTACTTCGCCATACATGGACGCTTTGCGGAATCTGTCTGATCCTTCACGGTTGTATTGAAATCAAAGGACATTATTTAAAGGATCTATATTTGCTTGCATTTTCCAATGGCCTATATGTTGGCGGACTCAGTATATTGATGGGCAGCCTGCTCCTGCTTTTTGTGAGAGGCTATGCTGATTGCCTGTATGTCTTACTGGGAACTGCCCTATTGGCAGATGCTTTGGAAAAAATCGAACTGGCGCGTCCGGCAAAATCTTTTGGCATTGTATTTTGGTGGATCATCCTGGGAAGCGGGATCCTTACCGCAGGCGTCAGTATCTATCTGATGGCATCTAAGGCAGGATACAATTATGTTTCCGCCTGGAAAACAGGACTGCTTCTTCTGTCTGCCGGTTTATTGAATGCACTGACGGCGTTGATTGCAGTCCACGCCCCTACAAAGATCCATCCCCTGGAAGAGGTTCTTCAGGAAGAGTCTCCCTGGGGGCTGTAGGATACTTTTCAGCCATTCTTTCCGGTAAGAGATACGGATCCTATGGGGATATGTCCACCCTGCACGGAATGGCCGATTAAGATATGAATCCATACAAACACACGAGGAGGACTGAACATGAACCTGGGAAACAGCTTAAAGAAACTCGGCATCGAACAGACTTTCCGTTATGTTTATAAAGATCCCGAACCGAACATGCGGAAACTAATGGACTGGGCTGATCGTTTTGCCGGAAATGAATTTGAAGGACAGAGAAAAGCCATAAGGGAAGTCATTGAAAACAAAGAGCATCCGTATCATGATTTCGTACTGCATTTATTTAAGGACGTGGATCAGGATGTCCTGACAACTCTTGTCACAAATTTTTTTATCAATGCGGCTTTAATCGGCTGGCCGATACAGGAAAAACTCCGCAATGAGCTGGGCTGCAATATTCCCTGGGCGATCCTCCTGGATCCGACAAGCGCCTGTAACCTGCATTGCACCGGATGCTGGGCCGCGGAATACGGCAACCGCCTGAACCTGACAGTTGACGAAATTGACGATATCATCAGGCAGGGAAAAGAACTCGGGGTGTATATGTATATCTACACCGGAGGAGAACCACTGGTACGCAGGAAAGATCTGATGCAAATCTGCGAAAAGCACAACGATTGTGTCTTCCTCTCTTTTACGAATGGCACCCTGATTGATGATGCATTTGCAGAAGAAATGCTCCGTGTACGGAACTTTATACCGGCAATATCATTGGAAGGATTTGAAGAAGCCACGGACAGCAGGCGCGGAACAGGCGTCTACCAAAAGGCAGTCAACGCCATGGAGATCCTGCATAAATACAGGCTGCCATACGGGATATCCGCATGCTATACGAGTGTAAATTATGACTCCATTACCTCGGAGGAATTTTATGACAAGCTGATCGAAATGGGGGCATATTTCATCTGGTATTTTCATTATATGCCCATCGGAAATGATGCAGTCCCCGCACTGCTTCCCACTCCCGAACAGAGAGAGCTTGTGTGCAGGCGGATCCGTTATCTGCGTGCCAATAAGCCTTTATTTGCCATGGATTTTCAGAATGACGCGGAATATGTGGGCGGCTGCATTGCAGGCGGAAGGCGATATCTCCATATCAATGCCAACGGAGATGTGGATCCCTGCGTTTTCATCCATTACTCGGACTCCAATATCCGGAAAAAGACATTGCTTGAATGCCTGCAGAGCCCCGTATTCATGGCATACCACGATAATATGCCTTTTAACGACAATATGTTCCGCCCATGCCCGATGCTTGAAAATCCACATTATATCCGCAGGATCGTAAACGAAACCAGTGCCCCGTCCACGGATCTGCAGTCACCGGAAAGCGTGGAGCATCTTACTTCCAAAACAGAATCCTATGCAGAAAAATGGGCTCCTAAAGCAGATGAAATGTGGCAGGAGCGGCTGCGGGAAAAAGAATCCCGCAAAGCGTAATCCGGATTATGAAGGAGGAAGTACAGATGATTTTCGGTATGACATATTATCAAATATGCTGGTACTTCCTCTTTTATTCTTTTTGCGGATGGGTTCTGGAAGTTATCTTCCATGCGGCCGCCCTCGGCAGGATCGTTAACCGAGGATTCCTGAATGGTCCGATATGTCCGGTTTACGGGTTCGGAGCGCTTGCCGTTTTTTCCCTTACCGGATATCTGCAGCAATCGGAACTGTATCTTAATGACTTCAGCCTGTTTGTTTCAGGGGTATTGCTTGCCACGCTGGTTGAACTGATTGCCGGGTGGCTGATGGATAAGTGTTTTCATGCGAGGTGGTGGGATTATTCCGATAAGCCTCTGAATTTTCATGGCTACATCTGCCTGGAGTTTTCCCTCATCTGGGGAGTCTGCGTACTTCTGGCTGTAAGGCTCCTGCAGGCATGTGTCGCCAGTCGGCATATTGTTCATGATCCATCAACCTTCGGATGGGTAGTTCTGATAATCTTTTATAGCACTCTGGCAGCAGACCTGTTTGTGACAATATTAGTGCTCCGTGGCTTTAATAAAACTCTGACGAAATTGGATTCCATACAGGAAAGCATGAAACTCGTCAGCAACCAGTTAAGCGAAACAGTAGGCAGCCAGGCAATCAGTGCTGCCCGGCTTACGGGAGAAGCCAAGGTTCAGGCTGCGCTCGGGAAGGCTGAAATGAAAGACAGACTGAACGAAAAATTATCCGGTCAGCTTTCACCGGATGAGGCCCGCCAGAAACTATCTGTCCTGCAGGCGCGCTTTGATGAATTATCCGGTAAAATCAGCAGAAACAACCTATGGGGACAGGGCCGCCTCTTACATGCGTTTCCTTCACTGAAACACAGGGATCATCCGGATATCATCCGCCTTCTCAGGGAACGGAAGGAGGGAAAGTGAAAAATGGAAAAAGATTATTTCCCTGTAATAGAGCAGTTTGTAAAAACCAGGCTTTCCGG
>JAXJVN010000105.1:0-3681 GCA_036308545.1 Eubacterium sp.
GATATATTCACTGGTATGCAGAAAAACGTATCAAGATATCTCTTGGAGGACTGAGCCCGATTCAATACAGGAAGGCTCAGGGACTAGCGGCGTAGGTCCAAGAAAACGTCCGCACTCCCTATCCGGAATATAAAATGCCTTTCCACATACCTGAATTGGATCGTTGATCCCTCTCAGCCGGCTGAGGTCATCCTCAATAGTTCTTGGATTAACCCACAAAATATCCGTGAGCTCAGAAATGCGGTTTCCTTTTTCCTGCAGATACTTTGCAATGAACATGAGCCGTTCAAAAGTATTAGATACCGGAATTGGTGGAAAATCTATCTGCGGAACATCTACACCTTCCGCCTCCAGATACAGTACCAGATCCTTAAACAATTCAATCGCTGTATCTTTCGTGCTGGCATAAGCCTGTACGCAGCTTCTGATATTATAAGGCAGATATTCCGACTCCTCGTACCCCTTCTGCGAGTTAAGGGAATATGGCATCCCACCTAAAAGCATCTTCCTGCAGATTTTTGAATAGGGCTTATATCGATGATTCTTCCCGGCAAATTCTTTGATGTGTCTGCTAATATCCATTTCTATCTAACCCACCTGATAAAACAGTTTTTATTCCTGATCAGAACCAGCTCTTATACAGCTGATATTTCCCGTCCAGTTCACCTGCTTCATTGAACGTTCCGACGACGCAGCTGACAGTTACTCCTTTAGGCGCATTCGTCCAAACTATTTCCCCTGCCTCCAAAGCCTCTTGAAGAGTAGTGTGGCGGCTGACTACCTTCCTCTTATCTCCATCCAGTATAGTAATCACATATTCCATATAGCCCTCATTAATCAAACAATTCTTTGTACTTAGCGTATCCTTCCTCTTCCAGTTCATCGTAGGGAATGAATCTGAGAGCTGCCGAATTTATACAGTACCTAAGTCCCCCGGTCTCCTTAGGGCCATCCGTAAACACATGCCCCAGATGGGAATCTGCCCCGGAGGACCGGACTTCTGTCCTCAACATTCCATATGATGTATCCGTATTTTCTTTCACGGCATCTTCACTGACCGGCTTTGTGAAAGCGGGCCAGCCGCATCCGGAATTGTATTTATCCATGGATGTGAACAGCGGCTCACCGCTGACAATGTCTACGTACAGTCCTTTCTCAAAAAACTCATCATACTCTCCGGTAAAGGCTCGTTCTGTTGCAGCATTCTGCGTCACCTCATAGGCCAGATCTCCAATGCGAGCCCTCAGTTCGCCCGGTGTCTCGAAGATTTCTTCATTTCTATCCGCAGTCTTCTCAAGTTCAAACATGGCCCGCGGAATGTGGCAGTATCCGCCCGGATTCTTTACGAGATATTTCTGATGATATTCTTCAGCCGTGAAAAAGTTCTGAAGAGGCTCCAACTCGACCGCCAGCGAAGCTCCGGCCTTCTCCTCTTCCGCCGCATAAACCTGCCGGGCCTCCGACAACTGTTCTTCATCGGTATAGTATATCCCTGTCCGATACTGGATCCCCGCATCGTTCCCCTGCTTATTTATCGACAGTGGATCAATCACCATGAAGTAATAATTCAGAAGGTCTGTCAGCGTAATCCGGCTCTCATCATAAACAATCTTCACAGTCTCCGCATGTCCGCTGCTTTGGCAGACATCCTGATAGGAGGGCGCTTCCTCGGGCCCATTGGCATATCCCACCTCTGTGGTGATCACTCCATCAAACTGGTCAAAGAATTTCTGTACTCCCCAGAAACAGCCTCCAGCAAGATATATTGTTTTCATATCATCCTCCGATATCTGTACGTAATGTTTAGACCACGTCTGGTTCTTAGCGGCTGTTTCTTCTGAACCTGAACATCCTGACAACAGGATGCACATCAATAATGCTGTAAAAAGACATAACCCTCGTCTCATCGAATGACACTTCGTGGCTGCAGTATTATGATATCCATTTGATGCATCGTCATTCAGACATTCTCCACAATCCCCTGCAGATACTGCTTATATTCCTCCCGCACATCCTCCGGCCAGCTGATCCGGATCCCTTTACCAATCCCGGCGAGCCATCCGAAGAACTGCGGACTGACGGTTACCGTCACGCCGGCATGGAAATGCTTCTCATCATGTGGATGGATCATCACATCCGTGCCGAAACGGTCAATGACCACACCGACCAGATGGTTTTCTCCTTCCAACGTGATCTTCCGGTCCTCGCCGCCGTACATGCCAAAGGTCTTTCGGGCAAATGCAGCAAGGTCAAAGTCCTTGAAGTTCTCTCTGCCAAGACGACCATCCTCCGTCACACGGATCTCCTGCATCTTATCAACGCGGTAATGCTTGATCTTCCGGGAAGCCTCTTCATAGCCGACCATATAGTAATTTTCGTCATCCCAGGTCAATGCCCAGGGCGATACAATATATTCTGCACCGTTCTTTTTCTGCACAAGCTCCTTCCGGACAGTCCACTCGCAGTATTTGAAACCGATCTGCCGGTTGTTCTGTATAGCCTCGTGAATGGCATCCACATTCGAATAAATCGCATCGTTATCCGCCTTGATCCGGTTATATATAAATACCTGTCGTTGCAGCTGCTTTGAGTTTTCATTACTGGTCTGACGGGCCAGCTTGCGGATCAGGTCCTCTGATTTCTCCTTCGTGATGAATTTAGAAGACTGCACGGCATCCACCAGGAGCTTCAACTCCGCCAGGTCAAAATCACGCTTCTCGACATAGTAGCCGAAGCTGCTGCCTTTTGTCTGCGCGATCTTCATCCCATACGTTTGCAGGCGTTTGATGTCTGTGTAGATCGTTTTCCGGTTATAGGAGTATTCATAACGGGACTGCATCCTCTCGCAGAGTTGGGTCGCATTCATAGGATGTGCCGGGTCCGTCTCCTCCAGGAGCATCTGCATCAGGTATAAGATTTTCAGTTTCTCTTCGGCCATAACACTCACCTGCTTTATTATATGTTTCTGTTTCTTTCAAGCATTTTACAAAAGATCTGTCCGCTGGTCAGCGCATCCTCTTTGGCCTGATGCGCGTGCTCGTGTGGCACATTAAAATACTCCGCCACTGCAGCCAGGCTGTGATGCGTAAGCTCCGGGATCTGTGTCGCCAGCTGTCTGGTATCCACAAAACGGAAGTTCGCAGTTATACCAAGCCGGCCAAGAGTTTTGCATAAGAAGCTGAGATCGAATGCAGCCACATGCCCGCAGATCATAGTCTCTCCCTTTGCTGCAGTTCCAAAGAATCTCATCAATTCCGGATAGATTATTTCTTCTGTCGGCGCCGCCTGCAGCATCTCATTCGTGATATGATTCAGCGCAGAAACTTCCTCGGAAATACAAACGCCGGGATTCACATAGCTCTGAAATGTCTCTATCGGCACGCCATGCTCAAAGACGACTGCTCCAAGCTCTACGATACAGTCCTTATCCGGATTCAGGCCCGTTGTCTCCGTATCAAAAGCTATGAATCTATCAGGCATGCCCAGGTTTGAGATCGCATCCGGCGGAACACGAACAGCCGATGCCGATCCATATTCGATTTTCTCAACCGTTCTCATATCCATCGTGCCGCACGATCCCCTTTTACTGCCATGTCTTCCAGACTTCCGGCACATAACCGACGGTCGCCTGTCGGCCGTTCCGGACAATCGGCTGCCGGATGACGCTCTGGTTCTCCATCA
>JAXJVN010000106.1:0-10476 GCA_036308545.1 Eubacterium sp.
AGATTCGTACAATATGCCGTACAGGGTTTCGCGAGGCGGTCGGTTCTTAGGGCGCAGCGTCTGTTTGCAGACGATGCACCCTTAGAACCGCTACCAGCCGAACAAAGCGAGAGCGTCCCTGCTAGGCATTTGTACGAATCTTCGCGTAACATTTCACTAAATAACAGTTTTAAAGCACAATTTTCTTGAATTTCTTCTTCCCCTTCTTGATCAGGATTCCATCTCCGATCTCTGCTTTTTTGATAACTGCTTTGATATCGGTTACTTTCTGATCTGCTACGGTGACGCCGCCCTGCTGGATTGTTCTTCGGCCTTCGGAACGGTTGGTGACAAGCTCCGCTTTTACGAGAACGGAGATCAGGTCGATTTCGTCCTTGTCATCAAAATCAGCATCTTCGAGCCTGCAGGCAGGAACTTCCGCTGCCGCACCTCCTGCGAACAGAGCCTTCGCTCCGGCTTCCGCCTTTTTCGCCTCTTCTTCACCATGGACCAGCTTTGTCAGCTCAAATGCCAGGATTTCTTTGGCATCGTTCAGCTTGCTGCCTTCCCAGGAGTCCATCCTGCTGATTTCTTCGAGCGGAAGAAAGGTAAGCATGCGGATGCATTTGAGAACATCGGCATCGTCGACGTTTCTCCAGTACTGATAGAAATCATAAGGCGAGGTCTTGTTGGGATCGAGCCATACGGCACCGCCGGCAGTCTTGCCCATCTTGGTTCCGTCATGCTTGGTAAGAAGGGTAATCGTCATAGCTGATGCGTCTTTCTGAAGTTTTTTACGGATCAGTTCCGTACCCGCCAGCATATTGGACCACTGATCATCTCCTCCGAACTGCAGATTGCAGCCATAATCCTGATACAGTCTGTAGAAGTCATATGCCTGAAGCAGCATGTAGCTCATTTCAAAGAAGGTAAGTCCGCCCTCCCTTGCCATACGGTTTTCATAAGCTCTTGCACGCAGCATGTTGGCCACGTTGAAATGAACACCGACTTCTCTCATGAATTCCATGAAATTAAGGTCTCTCAGCCAGTCGGCGTTGTTGACCATGAGCGCTTCATCCTTTCCATCACCGAATCTAATGAAGCGCGCCATCTGCCTGCGGAAGCATTCACAGTTGTGATCGATGATCTCATTCGTCATCATAGAACGCATATCGGTTCTGCCTGAGGGATCGCCAATCATACCGGTACCGCCGCCAACCAGGGCAATCGGCTTGTTTCCCGCCATCTGAAGCCGCTTCATCAGGCAAAGCGCCATAAAATGACCGACATGCAGGCTGTCTGCAGTGGGATCAAATCCAATGTAAAAGGTTGCCTTGCCATTATTTACAAGGTCTTTAATCAGTTTCTCGTCGGTTACCTGAGCAATCAATCCACGGGCAACCAGTTCTTCATAGATTCCCATTTCCATTTTCCTCCAAATCAAGAACTATAAAAGAGGCTTTCGCCCCATGCCAATAATGTCATCAGGGCGAAAGCCTCCTAAGAATCTTCCGCGTTACCACCTAATTTCACGCATTCCTCACGAAATGCGCCTTATGGAGTCATGATCATAACTCCGGCACTTTTCACGTATGCCAGCACGCCGCAGCCTACTGATTCAAGAATGTTCGGTACGGAGCTCCGAGATGTATTCAACCGGGTATGTCCTTCTGCCTTGCACCTGCCGGCAGTTCTCTGATGGTCATGAAACCCAGGTCTACTCTTTCTCATCACAGCTTTTGAATATGAAATTGTCGTGCGTACGAACATGCAAAAAATCTCTTCTGCCGCATTACACAGCATACGGATAAATTTTTTCCGTGCGCATACTCTGTGATTATAAAAAGGATTTTTTCCAATGTCAATATTGCAAAAATGCCTTCCGGCAGAAACTGCCTTTGAAACAGCTTTTGCTCAAAATATCAAATACCTGTTTACCTTGGGTTTTCAGCTTCAAAAACTTCGTCGTGAACCAGGTTCGATCCGTCAGCAGCGTTTGTGGCCAGATTGTCGCAGCGTTCATTAAATTCATGTCCGGCATGACCCTTCACCCAGATCCATTTAATCTGATGAGGCGCTGCAGCCTCAAGCAGGCGCTTCCACAGATCCGTATTCTTAACCGGTTCATTTTTTCCCCGTTTCCAGCCTTTTTTCATCCAGGAGTCAATCCAGTGCTGATTAAATGCGTTGACCAGATACTGAGAGTCTGAGTAGGCTTCCACCTGACAGGGCATCTTCAGTGCTTCAAGCCCGGTGATCGCTCCCATTAACTCCATACGGTTATTGGTAGTGCGCACATATCCTTTCGAAAATTCTTTCTCATGCACCTGCCCCTTCGGATCTACATAGCGAAGAATTGTTCCATAACCGCCGGGTCCTTCCGGGTTGCCACGGGCGGATCCATCGGAATAGAGTTCTACCTTCATTATTCAGAAACTCCCTTGCGGTATGCATCTGCATAAGATTCGAATGTCGCGAGTGTCCGGTTCAGAATACTGTCATCATGAGCAGTTGAAATAAACATTGCTTCAAACTGAGACGGAGCCACATGGACGTCATGCTCCAGCATGTAGCGGAAGTAGGACGCAAATGCCTTCGTATCCGAGGTTTTAGCGCTCTGATAATCATGAACCTTATCCTTTGTAAAGAAAACAGTTCCCAGAGAGCCGCTGTAATTTACCGTGCACGGAAGCTCAAACTCACTGATGATCTTCTTCATTCCTCCGTAAAGCTTCTCGCCTTTTGCCTTCAGTTCTTTGTAGTATTCCGGGTGAGCATCAAGGATCTGAAGCTGTGCAAAGCCGGCAGCCATAGCGACCGGATTGCCGGAAAGGGTGCCTGCCTGATAGACCGGTCCTAAGGGAGCCACCATTTCCATGATGTCCTTTCTTCCGCCATAGGCGCCAACAGGCATTCCGCCGCCGATAATCTTGCCATATGTTACCAGGTCTGGCGTGATTTTGAATTTTTCAGCAGCACCGCCGAAGGCAAGCCGGAAGCCTGTAATGACCTCGTCAAAGATAAGGAGTGCTCCATTTTCTGTGCATAAATCACGAAGAGCCTGAAGGAAGCCTTCTTCGGGAGTAACCACGCCCATGTTTGCCGCTACCGGCTCAACGATCACACAGGCAATCTCGCCCTTATTGGCATCAAACAGTTTTTTTACAGAATCTGCGTCATTATATACTGCGGTCAAGGTATCCTTTGTACAGCCTTCCGGTACACCGGCGCTTCCGGGGATTCCCTGGGTCATAAGACCGGATCCGGCAGCAACCAGAAGTCCGTCAGAATGACCATGATAATTTCCTTCAAATTTAATGATCTTGTCGCGCTTCGTATAGCCGCGTGCCAGACGAATGGCACTCATGACTGCTTCCGTCCCGGAGTTGACCATACGGATCATCTCAACGTGAGGAATTCTTTTGCAGATAAATTCAGCAATATCAACTTCAATCTCAGTCGGCGTGCCGAAGGACAGACCGTCTTCACATGCACGCACGACTTTTTTTAATACCTGCGGATTGTTGTGTCCCAGGATCATAGGTCCCCAGGAACAGATATAATCGATATATTTATGTCCTTCAACGTCAAAAACGTAGGGACCGGTTGCGCCCTGAATAAATTTCGGATGCATGCCGACGTTGCTGTAGGAACGAACCGGTGAATTAACGCCGCCCGGAATATATTTTACAGCTCTTTCTATCAATTCTTCGGAACGATCTTTGTGATTCATAATAGAAATTACCTTTCTTCCAATATACTTGCAGGAATGTTTTATTCCATCAGCCAATCTGTCCTTCGTCAATCAGTCTGGCAATCCGCTCTGCATAGTAGGTCATATAAAGAGATGCACCTGCCCGGTAAGCAGATACTGCCATCTCTCCGACGATCTTGTCTTCATCAATCCATCCATTCTGTGCCGCGGCCTTGACCATAGCATATTCGCCGCTGACTGAATAACCGCAGATGGGAACATCCGTTTCATTATAGACTTTTGTCAGTACGTCAAGGAAGGACATGGTCGGTTTCACGATCAGGATATCCGCTCCCTCGGCAATATCGGACTTTGCTTCTTTCAAAGCTTCCCGTACGTTATGAACATCCATCTGATATGTCTTGCGGTCTCCAAACGCCGGAGCAGAATCCGCCGCATTGCGGAAGGGGCCGTAAAAGCCGGAAGCGTATTTGACTGCATAAGACATGATCGGAGTCATGGTATAGCCGTTTTTATCAAGCATCCTGCGGATCGCAAGGACGCGTCCGTCCATCATGTCAGAAGGAGCGACCATATCGGATCCGGCCTGGACCTGAGACAAAGCGATCTTGGCCATAAGCTCAGCAGACGGATCATTGTCGACATCATTGTTTTTCAGAACGCCGCAATGACCGTGAGAGGTATACTCACACATGCAGACGTCTGTAATATAATATAGATCCGGAACCTCTTCCTTTGCCTTGCGAAGAGCCTTCTGAATAATACCGTCCTCTGCATAAGCACCGGAGCCTACTTCATCCTTGTGGTCCGGAATTCCGAAAAGGATGACGCTGGGTACGCCGGCATCAGCAAGTTCCTTGAGCTTTTCGCCCATGGTATCCAGGCTGTAGCGGAACTGACCGGGCATAGAAGGAATTTCTTCTTTCTTTCCGGTTCCCTCTTCTACAAACATTGGATAAATAAGAGAGGATTTGTCAATTCTGGTCTCACGAACCATTTTTCTTAAGACAGCACCTTCGCGGAGTCGTCTCGGTCTCTTCAAAAGTTCCATATCTCACACTCCTTTGCAAAAAAAGCTTATCTTCCCTGATAGCCGGATTTTATTATAGCGACTGTGAAAAAGATTTTAAAGGAAAAAAACTCAACTCTCATTTTTCATCCTGATGATCAGATCTGTCAGGCTTTCCATGCTTGCATTCTCTGCCATTTCCGTCTGCATGCCGAAGCTGTCAGCCGTCGCTTTCGTCTGTTTTCCGATGCAGGCTGCCTTAACCTTGGAAAAATCCAGTCCTTCCAGCGCCGCGGCAAATGCCCTGACCGATGAACTGCTTGTGAACGCCGTACAGTCAATGCTGCCGCTCTCAAATCGTTCTCTTATATCAATTACATCCTGGCGGATGTACTCCGTATCATAAGTAGGAATATCATCCACAATATGTCCGGCCAGTTTTTCCACCAGTTCCTTATTGCCGATTCTTGCGCGCGGGATCAGAATCCGATCATCCGGACCCGCCGCTTCTGCAAGTTCTTCACCCAGATGCTCTCCATCAAAAACTTTTGGCATCAGATCCGGATAAAACCCTCTCGCTTTCAGCGCTTTTGCTGTTCCTGTTCCAAGAGCGGCAAACTTAAGTCCCAGAAGACTGCGGATATCTAATTCCATCGTTTCCATTTCCTCGAAGAAAATCCGGACCCCGGATGGACTGGTAAATACAATCCACTGATAATTTTTTAAATTCATGAGAGCGTGCTTGAGCTTCAGATTTTCCTCAATAGGAACCAGACGGACCGCCGGCATTTCCAGAACCTCCGCCCCCTCTTCTCTTAGTTTCCGGCTCATTTCGGATGCCAGTCCCTTTGGCCTTGTAACCAGAATCTTGTATCCCGCAAGCGGCATTTTTTCATACCAGGCAAAGGTATCCGCAAGACCGCATACCTTTCCGACCACGATGATCGCCGGCGTTTCGATTCCCTGCTTCTTCACTTCCTCTTCCAGGGTAGATACGGTCGCAACGATTCTTTTCTGACCTGCTGTAGTTCCCTTTTGAAGGATTGCCGCAGGCATATCCCGGTCCATTCCTGCTTCCAGAAGTCCTGCCATAATATCCGGAAGGGCAGAAACCCCCATCAGAAAGACCAGGGTTCCCTCAGTCTCAACCAGGGCTTTAAAATTAATATTGAGCTTCTGGTTTGCTCTCTTATGGCCGGTAATAATATGCAGCGACGAAGTAAAATCCCTGTGTGTAACCGGAATACCGTTATATGCCGGAACCGCAATTGGGGACGTAATGCCGGGCACAATCTCATAAGGAATCCCATGTTCAGCCAGAAGCTCCAGTTCCTCTCCTCCTCTTCCGAACAGGAAAGGATCGCCTCCCTTCAGTCGTACAACAGCATTGCCCTTCTCTGCCTCTTCCAGAAGGACCGCATTAATATCCTCCTGCTTCATCTTGTGATGGCAGGACCTCTTTCCTACATCAATCTTCTTTGCTTCTTCCGGAATCAGGGACAGAATGCTGTCACCAACCAGTGCGTCATAAACCACAACGTCAGCAGACTCCAGGACTTTTTTCCCCTTCAGTGTGAACAGGCCAAGGTCTCCGGGACCCGCACCGACCAAGAATACCTTTCCGGTTTTTTTCTCATCCATGTAATATAACCTCTATCAAATTCACAAAGCGCGGAGCTTGTCCGCCAGTTCAATCCCGATCTTCTCAGCATCCTCGAACGCCCCGGTCATCTCCCCTCTGGCTTCTTTCATGGTTCCTTCTTCTACATAGAAACCCAGAAGGCTTATGTGCCCATCCTCAATCAGGGCATGGGCGGCAATCGGTGATGTGCAGCCCCCGTTTAGCCTCCTTACAAAGGCCCGTTCGCAGATGGCCTGAACAGTGCCCTCTTTTCCCCGGAAACCGTCAAAGATACTGTGGTCCTCACCCGTTCTCCCCTGAATTGCCAGAATGCCCTGTCCTGCGGAAGGGATAACTTCTTCCGGAGTGAAGTATCTGCTGATACGATCCTCATACCCCATGCGCTTCATACCGGCTGCTGCCAGGATGATAGCTCCGAACTGTCCTTCGTCCAGTTTGCGGATTCTGGTCTGAAGGTTTCCTCGTACGCTTTTAAATTCTGCATCGGGATATATTTTTTTCAGCTGCAGAATTCTTCTTAAGGAGGAAGTTCCGATTGGCTTGCTCAGATCCAGAGTATCCGTTCCTTTTGGAAGGACCAGGACGTCTCTTGGGTCTTCTCTCTTCGAATAACAGACAACCGGCAGTTCTTCCGGTACTTCCATGGGCAGGTCTTTCAGGCTGTGAACGGAATAGTCGCTTCTTCCGTCGCGTAAAGCCAGGTCAAGTTCCTTCACAAACAGGCCTTTGCCGCCGATCTGGTCTAATCTTCTATCCAGGATCTTATCTCCTGTCGTCTTCATGGTCAGAAGCTCCGTGTCCAGTTCCGGATGCTCCTGATTCAGATAGGAGATGACCATTTTACTCTGTACGACAGCCAGAAGACTTTCCCGGCTGCCGATTACTACTTTCCTATGTTCCATTTTTAACTCCGGTTTTTATCCCTAATCTATCAATTCCGGTTTTATTGTCCTTACTGTGCGGAATCCGGATCCGAACTCCCTTACTCTTCCTTCATGCTCCCGGGATCTGAATCCAGGGCTGCCTCAATCTTCTCGCGTACTTCTTTTGCCTGGTGATGGTTTTCTCCGCTTGCCGTAATTCCGATTACCACATTGTCCCTTATAACTACCCCCGGAAAATAAAAGTCACATTTCCTTCGGTCACTGCAGACATTAACCAGGATGCCCAGGGCTTTACAGGCAGCGTAAATGTCGCTGTTGACGGAATCACTGTCTGTGCAGGCAAGCACCATATCCGCATCCATAATCCGCTCCCTGTTATATGCCTCCCGGATCCATTTTATTTTCCCTTTCTCTGCCAGATTCCTGATTTTGCCGGTAGCTTCCGGCGCCAGGCAGGTAATCTGATCAGAAAACTCAGCCAGAGTCTGTATCCTGCGTTCGGCTATTTTTCCGCCTCCGACAACGACAAGCTTTCTGCCGGATAGATCCAGAAAAACAGGAAATTTTTTACTCATAGATTTTTTCCATTCCTTCTATTGCCGAGCGGTATTCGTCGTCATCCATATAGTCATACAGATCAAAAAGCAGCTTGCGCATGGTTCTTCCTGCAGCAGAATCGATTTCGTCAGAAAGTTCGCTGCGTGTCTGATCATCTACCGGCAGTTTCTGCAGTACTTTACGGATTCTCTGATGAAAATCGTTGACGCCTTCTTCCTGTATGGTCTGGATGATCGGAATCATGTCGTGCGTCTGCTCATATTCCTGATAGTCGTGCATGTATTTCTGCAGGATCATATCCGCTTTCCGGAAAGCTCCGTCATTTGCAGAATCCCGTTCCGTATGAAAATCGTCAATATTGTAAAGGGATACATTTTTCAGATCTTTAATCCTGGGATCGATATCTGCCGGAACGGCCAGGTCGTAAAAGGCAATCGGTTTCACCAAATCCAACGGCTCTAATTCATCATAAGAAATCGTATGATGGGGACTGGTCGTCGCGCTTACAACTACGTCACAGTCCGGAATATGGAAAAAACGATCGTCATAATAAGTCCTTTTGCAGCCGTCCGGAACTTCTACATGTCCCTTGTGGTACTGTCTGACGGTAACCATAACGTCGCCGCCTGCCTTTTGAAGTTCCGCAGCGGCAAGCCTTCCATACTGACCATTTCCGATCACAAGGCATTTACTGCCTTCATGGAATCTTCCTTCCTGCTTCAGGATCTTGATCGCCTGTCCGATTGCTGTGGAATCCGCGCGGGTGAATTGGACGTCCGTCTTTACTTTTTTCGCAGCCGTAACTGCCGTCCGGAAAAGGACTTCCAGCATGCCGTCTGTCGTTCCCAGCTCCCTGGCAAAATCCAGAGACTGCTTCACCTGCGTCAGAATCTGGTCTTCCGCCAAAATAGCAGACTCCAGCCCGCATGACAGGTAGAACAGGTGCTTCACTGCATGAAAGCCGGACCTTCCCTTGAAGAACTGCACATATTGTTTCGGTTTGACCCCCATCACTTTGCAAAGTGCGTGGAAAACCTCCGAATGGTCTTTTTCCGTATCCAGCCAGAATTCCGTCCGGTTGCAGGTATTAATTACTACGATCCCATCGGCTCCAAGCTCTTCCTTGAGCTTCAGCATGACCTCAGCCTGTTCACTTTTCGTAAAAGAAAAGAGAGACCGGGTCTCCACCGGTGCAAGCGTATGATCGGTTCCTGTCATCTGAATCATAAGGAAAATCTCCGTTTCGCTGCAGCCTCTTTGCCGCAGAGCATTTTCTGTATTGTGTCCGCCATCATTCCGGTGAAAAAATGATGTCCCATCTGATCCTTTTGTAAAATCAAGATTCCCGGTTTGCAAGTTCTCTTGTCAGATCTTCCCATGTCAGTCCTTTTTCCACCATAAGGACCATCATATGATAGAGGAAGTCGCACATCTCGTAAATACTCTCTTCCTTGTCCGGATTCTTTGCCGCAATGATGATCTCGGCGCTTTCCTCCCCTACCTTCTTGAGAATTTTATCGATACCCTTATCAAAGAGGTAGTTGGTATAGGACCCTTCCCTGGGATTTGCCCTGCGGTCCATAATAACGTCGAAAACCTTCTGCAGGACTTTCTGGGGATTCGCGTCTTCGTACTGCTTCTTCAGAATCGGCCGGTAAAAGCAGGAACGGTTTCCGGTATGACAGGCTGCACCAACCTGATCTACCTTCGCAAGAAGCGTATCCTTATCGCAGTCGATCACAAGTTCCTTGACAAACTGAAGATGACCGCTGGTCAGGCCTTTCGTCCAGAGTTCCTGCCTGGACCGGCTCCAATAAGTCATGCGGCCGGTTTGAAGCGTGACATTGAAAGCGTCCTCGTTCATCCAGGCTACCATGAGGACGTCTCCGTTCTTATAATCCTGAACAACGCATGGAAGCAAGCCATTGGCATCCGTCTTGAATTCGCTCCAATCCATCGTAGCGGTAACTTCTTCCCTCGGAGTCTGCAGTTCCCTCATTTCTGCCATATTCTTTTCCACAGAAAGAATCGGCAGGTCCGTATTTCCTGCAAGGCTGTCAGCAATATGTTTATCCGCCATGAGGATACCGGCATATTTTTCTACCGTCTCTTTATTCTTTTCAAAGAATAATAAATCCGGTATATAGGAACCAACCCTGCTTCTTCCGAAACGCTCGGATCCTTCTTGCAGAAGATCTGTCCCGTTATCCTTTGCCATATTTACAAACGCTTTCTCGCAGCCGGCATAGAGAATCTTCTTGATGTCTTCCAGTCGATTAACCCGTCCCGCCATATAAACCGGTATATAAGCTTCCCGGCAGATCAGCCTGGCAAGTCCGATCGCCCGGTCATGGTCCGCGTCCGTTTCGGAATAATCAAATACGAAAATACCGGTTTTTCCGCTGTTTCTCGCATCCACAGCTGCCCGGATCACTATGTTCTCAGAGCCGCTTCCGTCCGGAGCATTTATTTCTGCTCCATTCACAAGCACTCTTGTAAAGCCTTCATCTGCCGGTTTCAGTGAAATGATCGTAAATAATCTGTCCAATTTCTGACACCTCATAATTTTGCTAATGGCAGGAAACTTCCTTATGCCTTAAGATTGTAGAAAAATCTTTAGCCGGATCATTTCCTGCCATGCTATTAAATATATATATTAGCAATTTTCTGCTTATCTGAAAACCTTATC
>JAXJVN010000107.1:0-10014 GCA_036308545.1 Eubacterium sp.
CGTCGGCATAGACCGAACAACGTTTCCTGAGGTTCATGTCAAGGACGGCGTCCGTTGAAACTGTTAACCGGGGAGAACACTCATGTGTTCACCCCACACCAAAAATGATTGACCCTTTTTTTTCCTGCTGATCCATTTTTTACACCCTGCCTGTCCTTATTACTTCCTTGGTTTCAAACTGCTTCATTGCCTGTCCTTCTTATAGCGTTTTCCGCGAAAAAGTGCAACAGAAAAACGGCTTTCAAAAAAACACCCGCCGGATGTTTTCCTGCCCGAACATCAGCAGATCAAAAAACATCCGACGGGATATTTTTTCAGATATCAAGTGCTGCGTGATAGCCCCAGTATACGGCATTGGTAATTGTCGATACTTTGGCAGCATCGCCGATGACTCTCACGAAGGGAGCGCTGTCCTGCAGTGCTTCTACGACGTCTCTTCTGGAACGCTGTCCAAGGGCGCAGATGACGCTGGCGCCTTTGACAAGCGTCTCTTTTCCTTCGGAATCCTGGCAGACGACGCCTTCCGAGGTTACTTTAACAGCCTTATAGCCGGTATGAACGTTTACATACTTGTCAATCTGTGCCAGCAGCAGCGGGCGATGTCTTACGTTGGCATCCGGAGCAAGCATATCCCGCATCTCGATAAGTTCCACATGTTTTCCTTCCTGCCCCAGATGGACGGCGCATTCGCAGCCTGCCAGACCGCCGCCCATGACGACGACCTCGTCTCCTACTTTTTCCTTCTCTTTATAATAATTGTTAACGATTACGACGTTGTCCCCATCGAGGCCCGGAATCGGCGGTACAAGCGGCGTGGAACCTGCCGCAATAATAATAGCTTCCGCGCCAATCTGATCCGCCAGTTCTTTGGTCACTTCCGTATTCAGGCGGATTTCAACGCCTGCCTTACGGGCAAACTTCTCATAGGTTCCGGTAAGCAGATACATCTCACGCTTGAAGGGTATCGCCTGCTCGCTCTTGAGAATTCCGCCAAGTTCCGCTTCCTTCTCGCAGAGAATAACCTGATGACCTCTTCTGGCTGCGGTATAAGCGGCATAAAGTCCTCCCGGACCTCCGCCTACTACCAGGACCTTTTTCTTAACCGGAGCCGGCTGAACCTCGTCTCCTTCCATCTCACGTCCGATCAGCGGATTTACCGTGCAGCGGCGGGTCGAAGTAGCGGCACGCTCCGCCATACAGGTAAAACAGCGCAGGCAGCGTACGATCTCGTCGTCCCGGTTCTCCGTGACTTTTCTGGGCAGGAAAGGATCCGCCAGAAGAGCACGGCCCATATAGACAATGTCCGCCTTGCCGCTGGCGATGATCTCCTCCATCTGGGCCGGGTCGTTCAGTCCGCCAATCGTTGCAACCGGTACCTTTACATGCTTCTTAATTTCTGCTGCCAGAAAAACATTGCGGCCGTGGTCTTCGAACATGGACGGATGGGTGATGCCGAAGGTCTTCTGATAGGTGCCTGCCGATACATGCAGGATATCAACATAGTCCTCCAGCTGCTTCGCAATCTCGATTCCCTCTTCCAGTCCGTAGCCTTCCTCGACAAATTCAGAACCAGACATACGAAATTCAATCGGGAACCTTGGTCCGACTGCCTTGCGGACAGCGGTCAGGACCTCTTTGGCCAGGCGGCAGCGATTCTCCAGTGATCCTCCATACTCATCGGTACGTTTATTGAACATAGGTGAAAGAAACTGGTTGATGAGCCAGCCATGGCCGCCGTGTATCATCAGCATTTCGAATCCGGCTCTCTTGGCCATAGCAGCAACGTCACCGTAGGACTTCACGATATCCTGGATCATATCTTTTGTGAGCGCTTTGACCTGAACGCCGTCCGCGCGAACGGTATCCGACGGTCCCCACTGGTTCATGGTTTTCTGTTTTGTCTTGTCGGTCATATAGGTTCCGGCAAACATACCGGAATGAGACAGTTCCAGAGATGGCATAGCTCCATGACGGCGGATTGCATCTGCCGTATAGGTCGCGCAGGCAAGAGAATTCAGAATGGCAGGATCCAGGTGATAAGCATGGCTGCCGTCCGTTTTCGGATGGACCATGCACTCTGATACAGTAACTGCTCCTGCTCCCCCTTTCGCTCTCAATTCATAAAATGCGGTCGACTTGGGTCCGATACAGCCGTCGTTGGTAATATCATTACCGCCCATCGGCGCGGAAAACATCCGGTTGCGGAAGGTCACGCCGGCTACGGTGATGGGACTTGTTAGATGCGGATACTTTCTCTCCATTTTTTCCTCCTGATGATGTCAGCAGGGACTGTTTTCCCTGTCAAAAAGCCTGTTTCTCCTTGCAACTTATTGCACAGTCATCGCAATTAACTATACAATTATATTACCACCCTGAGAGGCAGATATCCACAGCATTCATCCCGTCTGCATCTTATGCTTCTTTCCCTCATCCGCTGCCGTCAGAAGGAAAAAAACAGGATTCCGCGATGAGCCTCCAGGAGGCCTTCTTCGCGGAACCCGTAATTTCAAAAGATTATGATATACTTTAAACCTTCTTCCTACCCAAAAGCGCAACCACCTCAACATTTGGGGTATTTGGGAACATGTCAACAGCGGCTGCTTTCTCAACTCGGTATCCTGCTGCAAGAAAGGCCTGCAGGTCTCGTGCCAGGCTGGTGGGTTTACAGGAGATATAGACAATGCGTTCAACACCATATCCGATGATTTTCGGCAATGCTTTTGGATGGACTCCTTCCCTGGGGGGATCAAGTACAATGACATCCGGTTTTTCGGTCAGGCTGTCCAGAACCTTGAGAACGTCACCGGCAAGGAATTCGCAGTTGTCCAGACCGTTTCCTGCGGCATTGATCTTGGCTGCTTCCACCGCTTCTTCTACAATTTCCACACCTACTACTTTTTTTGCGACCGGTGCCAGAACCTGGGCTATGGTTCCGGTACCGCTGTATAAATCGTAAACCGTCAGGTCCTTCACGCTGCCCAGATAATCCCTGGCTGTGGAATAGAGAACTTCGGCACCTTTCGAATTGGTCTGAAAGAAGGAAAATGGCGTGATTTTGAACTTTAAGCCCAGGATTTCCTCGTAAAAATAATCCCGTCCGAAGAGAATTTCGGTTCCCTGGTCTTTTATAACGTCAGCGACAGAATCGTTGGTCGTATGCAGAAATCCTACAAGCCTGCCGTCGAGGTCCAGTTTCTGAAGGCGCAGGGACAGGTCCGGTAAATGATTCTGTAATTCTATTCTGCCCTGCTCCGGCTTTGTATCATCATCCTGTGGAAACTCTGCAGGATGCTGTTTCGGATTTGCTTCGTCAGGTATCGTTTCCGACATCCGGCTTGTCGTAACCAGATCTACCAGAATTTCTCCTGTAGTCACTGCTCTCCTCACCAGAAGGTGACGCAGAAATCCTTTGTGGGTAATCTTATGAAAATAAGGCCAGCCCATCTCCCGGCAGAAATCCAGTACACAGCTGAGAATCCGGTTGAAATCTTCATGCACGATTTTACAGTCGCCGGCAGTCAGAATATCAAAGGTGCTGTTTTTCTTATGAAGTCCGAGTGTTAAAGGTCCGCCCTTTTCGCTGTCACCGAAGGAATACTCCATCTTGTTGCGGTAACCCGCTTCGATAGGGCTGGCCTTTATGCCCTCATAAATGCCATTGATGTTTACTTCCGCATCCCCTGTCATAAATTGTCCGCCGCTTACCAAAGCATTCGTCAGAAGATCCCGGATCTGGTCTTCTTTCACCTTCAGCTGGTCTTCGTATGCCATGGTGCGGTAGGTGCAGCCGCCGCAAAGAGGGAAAATGCTGCAGCCCTGATCACGGGTCTCCAATGGGGATTTTTCAAGGACTTCCAGCAGCTGACCTTCCAGGCGTCCCTGCTTTTTCTTATTGATGCGAAAGCGGACTTTCTGACCCGGAATGCCATTTTTAACGGTAACCTCTGTATCGTCCACGCGAACAATTCCTTTATTCGGAAAATCCACATGACTTATAATTCCCTCTCCTAAATCTCCGCGTTTCATGTCAATCCTTTCTGTAACCAGACAGCACTTGCATAAGGTACATGTGATACCAGCTATGACCAAACAGCACTGCGCCAGATATATCTGAGACATGGAAATGACCTGGCTGTACTTATACCCGGTAAATCCGTCAGTTAATCTTAATCTAGTTAGTTCTTCGAATTCCAGCTGATGAGCAATCCGCTTCAAAAGAAAAGGGATATGCTTTTTAATCGGCATATCCCTTTTCTAATAACCTGATGTTCACTGAATCTGTTTAAAAAGAAGATTTAATCGTCGTCCTCTTCCTTCTCTTCTTCAGCATCCTCTTTCTCTTCCTCTTTTTTCTCTTCCTCGGCTACTTTTTCGTCCTCTTCCTCATCTTCATCCTCGAAGTAGTCGTCGAAGTCATCATCTTCAAAATCTTCGTCTTCAAAATCTTCCAGATAATTTGGCTTCAGGTAGCGATATATGAGGTAGGCAATTCCAGCAACAGCTGCAACGAATCCGATGCAAGCCAGAAGTTTTACGAAAAAGCCGCCTTTCCTTGCTTTTCTGTCTCTTTTCAGTTCATCGATCAATTCATCCATTTTGCTCATATCGAAATTACCCTCCTAAGGAACATTATATTTATGATTAAACAGTATAACATAGGCTTAATGATTTTTCCATCAGGAATTACCGGCGGAGGAACCTGTCTTCTGCATCAATTTCTGCTCAATGTCCCAGGTAGATCTGCATTTTCTGCCTTTTTCTTCTTCATATGCGTGGTGAATTGTTTGAATTTTTCATCAAAATAAGCAAATAATTCATCTTTTGTTTTTTGTAAAAATCGTTGACACAAGCGGCAAAATAATTATATAATAGCGGAGCGAGTTGCGGCAGCAACGAACCTGCGGGGTCTTAGCTCAGCTGGGAGAGCATCTGCCTTACAAGCAGAGGGTCACAGGTTCGAGCCCTGTAGGCCCCAGTTCATCTTCACAACTTGCGTAAATTTCATATGGCGAGATAGCTCAGTTGGCTAGAGCACGCGGTTCATACCCGCGGTGTCGAGAGTTCGAGTCTCCCTCTCGCTACGCTTCCAAAAGTCTCAGAAACGTTGATTTTAAAGGGTTTCTGAGGCTTTTTAATGTCCAAAAATCGGGGTCACTTTTTTGGGTCACCTTTGTTGGTTTCAATTTCCGTTTATCTTGCATTGATTGCATAGATAAAGGCAAGATAGCAAGCAAAATTTTGCCTTCCTGAGCCTAATTGCTCAACGCTTTCAAAGTGAAGGGATCCTCTTCCCCATGATAGAACTTATCCAGCACCTTCTTAAAGACTGAATTGCCGCTTACTTCATAAAACAGTGTCATCGAAGACCTTAGTTTTAAATCATCCGGGTAGCCCATAACCTCACCGGCGTCATTGCTTTGAAGTGAAAGTAATGCTTCGGATATCTCAAGAAGGTGTCGCCGTAATATGGGATCCGCCCAATATGCTTCTGCCTCTGTTCTTCCGTGAATCGAATAATACTGTGCAGTGGAACTATGCCCAAGTCCATCTATCTGTGGAAAAATATACCAGATCCAATGACTGCGCTTATGGCCGGAGCGTATCTCCGAAAGCGCTGTTTCATAATCCCGTTCCTGTGCAGTATGAAATCTCTTGAGACTGTCCGCCATATCATTATTCCTCATGTTAAATAATTTTCCCGGAAAGATGATCAACCTCGTGTTGGATGATCTGTGCTGTCCATCCGGAATACTTCTGACGATGTTTTTTCCATCCACTATCAACATATTCCACTTCAATATTCTGATAACGGGTCGTTTTGCGTACACCGTCCAAAGACAGGCAGCCTTCTTCCGTTTCAAAAGGAGAATCTTTTTTCACAATCACAGGATTGTACATGACCACGTTGACGATCCCCATGTTGACAATGATGATTCGCTTTTTCACGCCAATCATGTTTGCTGCCATTCCAACACAGCGGTCTTTATTTGCCTGCAAAGTGTCCATTAGATCCTGTCCAACATTCAAATCCTGTTTTGTAGCCGGTTCGGATTTCTGTCCAAGAAAGAATTCGTCTCTGACAATTTCTCTGACCATTATTTCTTTTCTCCTAATGCTTCCTGTTCCAACGTCTGTACATGATAGGTGCTAATTAACAGTCTTGATCAATTTCAAGATAAACAGGCGGAATGTCGTCCGCTAACCACACTTTATCATTTCCAATATAGAAAAGGATCCCGCCCTCTGAAGCTTTTACCGCATCAACTTTTAAGATAACCGGATGGCTGTCTCTGCGTGCTCCAACCTGTCTGGCTGTCTCGACATCTGCAGACAGGTGAACATACTGGCGTCCCATAGGGAGAAGACCTTCCTCCATGATGGACTTCAGTGCCTTATGCGAAGTACCATGATAAAGGATATCTGGAGGAACGGCTTCCGTATGTTCAATCTTTATATGGAAGGAGTGTCCGTAAAGTGCACGTATCCTGCCGTCTTCAATAGCGAACCTCTGTTTATCAGCATTGGCCATGATCTCTCGGATATCTGCTTCACATAGTCTGGGCTGAAAATGGTGCATTTCATTCATAGCTCCCAGAAATTTTCTAAGACCAACCGAACCATCCGCTGCCAGTTCCAGTCCATACTTCTGCGGATTATGCCGGAGTGCATAGGACATCTTTTTGCTGACATATTTTCGTCTTTCCGGATTCAAACTACCGCCCCTTTCTATATTATTTTTATCTTCTCCCACTATGATATAATTTTTCAAATGCAATTTCATCTTGGTAGAAGATTCCTTTCGCCTGGAATACGATATTCTCAGAAAGCGAGGTTCAAACATGTTTGGAGACGAACTAAAAAATGCTCGAAAAGCATTACTCATCAATGGAAAAGCTTTTACCCAGGAACGGCTTGCTGATATTTTTTATGATCTGGCTGAAGCTTCCTGTTCCCGGCAAACAGTAGGCTACTGGGAAAATGGAATTAACAAGCCAACCATGGACAATGCTATCCTGCTGTCCGTAATCCTCAATATTCCGCTTGACAAACTTTTTTATGAAGAAATCAGAGACATGCGGGACAAATATCATGAGTATCTTACAAAAAAGATACAGGTTCATAACGAAGGAGACAATGCCATGAAGAAATGCAAAATGTGTGGTAAGGAACACAACGAAATCGATACTGAAAGACTAGTCAACCTTGAGTTCGGCGATCATGCTTATGATTCATGCCGTACTATCGGAAATCTCTGTGAGATCTGCTCTTCTGCGATTCTTTCCAAAGAGTTTGATTATAATCTGACAGAGTTTCAAGATAAGATAGACTAAAAAAGGCATAAATGAATATTCAAAAAGAGGTCAGAGGAGAGTATGAAAAAAGGTATGCCCCTGCTGTAACGCCACCATTGCCGAGGAGTACCTGATCAGCTTGAAATGTGCCCTGCCACGACGTCATTCATCAGATGTTGTCAAGCGTCGCGCTGATCACATGCTCCAGGAATTCCGCCGTCTCTTCCACCGAAGTCCGCATCCTGTTTTTCACCCATTGGCTGATCACGGATGCTCCCCCAAGGGCAATGAAGTAAAAGAGGTATTCCTGTTTTTCAAGCGAGAGTTCTGTATATCTCTCATGCAGATAGACAGAAGAGTCCTTGTAGACAAGCACAAGGCACTTGTTCAGATAGGATGGATCTCCGTTCTCGGAAAAAAGTGCCTGGTAAAAATCCGGTTCCTTTTTCATTTCCCGCATGATGATCACGAGCCGCCCCTTTATGTCGGAGGACGGAAGCGGAGCAATTTCATTGAAAAACCTTTCGGAAAGCTCATCCTCTATCTTTTCCATCAGATCATAGGGATTATCATAGTACCGGTAAAATGTCGCCCTGTTGATCTCTGCGGCTTCGCATATGTCCGTGACGGTCACCTTTCTGATAGGTTTCATCGTCAGGAGATCCGCGAAGCATTTTTTGATGATCATCTTCGTATAGCGGACTCTCGCATCAATTTTCATCATTTTGTCCTTTTTCATACAGATCCGACAAAACTGTTTTACAGTTTCCAAATCCGAAAAATCTGCTGATTGAACAGTCTTCCCTCTGCCACTATACTACACAGCATAGGAGATGCGCAACGATGTGTTTAACAAAAATCATCGTATATATTATCCTACGCAGTGAAAGGAGGCCTGGTTCACGTGAATTTCAGATCATGGTTCGGATCAGACATCCGCGACGTATTCAGGACAGCGGTAATCCGTCATGCGGCGGAAAGTCTGCGTCTCTCAGGAAAAAGCGCGGAAAATATGACGAAAGAGCTCGGGAAAATGTTTCCTGACTCGGAGGCCATTATAGCAGAAGCCGTACTAGAAATAGAAAGCGAGGAAAAGAAAATGGAAGAAATGAAAGATCTTGCAAAAGAAGCCTACGAAGAAACGAAAGCCATTCACGATTTCAACATGGAAAACCTGTCCCTGGCCAACGAGCTGAACATGCAGGCAGTCAGGAACGCCAGTAATATCAGCAGACAGATCAGAGAAGATATCCGTCAGGGAATCAAAGAGGTGCTCGAATGAAAAAACGGACCGGCATCATGCTGATTCCCCTCCTGTGCGCCCTTCTCCTCTCGGCCTGCAGCGTCAGGCAGGTGGACCTTTCCGGACAATACGAAGCAGGAACGGACTACGGAAAAATGGTCTATGACTTTTCGGATGACAAAAATGTGACCTGCTCCTATGAGTCCATGTCAAACGTACTCTTTACGCAGACCGGAAAGTACGACATTTCTGAAGACGGCAATATGATCTCTTTCACCGTTTCGCAGGATGACGACGGATTTTCCAACGTCCCGGCGGGATTCAACGCCTTTGCCGGCACCTACACCTTCAGGGAAGCAGAAGATGGGATCCTCATAGGGAACATCTATTATCAGAAGCGCAGAGGAAATGAACTCTGAAGCCAACAAAAGGCCCCCGGCAGCGAAGCAAAGGTCTGTCCTTTTGCCTCATTGCCGGGGGCAGTCCATTTCTTTGTGGCTTCAAAGGTCGCCAGATAAAGGGCTTTCAGAAGGGCCTGAGAACTTGGGAATACACTCCTCTGGCGGTTTATCCGACGGTAGGAGGAATTCAGACTTTCGATAGCATTCGTGGTATAGAAGGCCTTTCTGACCTTGATGGAAAACTTAAAGATCGGCGTCAGCGCATCCCAGTTATCATACCAACACTTCATGGCTCTCTTGTAATGCGGGGGCCATTTCTTGTCAGCATCATCCAACACTTTAAGGGCTGTTTTTTCATCCAGTGCAAGGTAGATCTTCTTTTATTGCAAATGGCGACAGTTTTGCCACTTTTTTATTTTCTGCCAATAATACTTCCTGTTCCGATATCCGCATACAACAGATACTTTATTAATAAGCTTGGTCAATTTTAAGATAAACAGGAGGGATCTCATCCGCCAGCCACACTTTATCATTACCAATGTAGAAAAGGATTCCATCCTCTGACGCTTTTGCCGCATCAACTTTTAAGATAACCGGATGGCAGTCTCTGCGTGTTCCAACCTGTCTGGCTGTCTCGACATCTGCAGACAGGTGAACATACTGGCGTCCCATAGGGAGATTACTTTTACCGGATCAAAATCAAGATAATCTCCGGAAATCAACTGGTAATGAATTCCGTTCACCTCTCCATGCAGGCTGTCATGGAAGCGCTCCCGTCCGTGGCTGTGTCCGTAATAGACTCTTTCTGCTCCATACTCTTCCGCCAGTCTGGTAAACGGGCTGCTCACCAGCTCACTCACCTGAGCTGCTTGTTTCTGTAAAGTAACGGGCAGTTTCTGCAGATCAAAGACCGGATTTCGTCCCAGGTCTCTTCCACCGTTCTCTTTCATCCAATCGCATACAGTGCCATTGCCATCACCTCAAGATTTTCTTTCTCAAATCAGCCACGTGGCCGACCCGAGCTGGTCCGTAAAATATTCTGCGGTCAGTTCCGTAAGGGTACAGCGCATGTCCGCGA
>JAXJVN010000108.1:0-11309 GCA_036308545.1 Eubacterium sp.
CCGGTACTTAGGGCGCAGCGCCATCCTTAGATGGTGCTGCGCCCTTATGTACCGCTGCGAGGCGGAAAAAGCGGAAGCGTCCCTGTACGGCATCTGCTCGAATCGTAGCGTAACATTTCACTAAATAACAGTTTAGCGGCACGTTCAAAAAATTGATGCACATTTCAATAATGAAATGATTTGAAAATAAAATTGAAAATAAATGGTTCATCTCGCCTTTTTTTCGCATTTGACCCAATTATTGAAATGAAATTTCGTTGCAAATGCGGATTGTATTGCTGACCCGATTTTCGTTACACTGACTTTGTCAGCAGAAATGAAATGGTTTTTTCTTCGGACCGGCAGTCGGACCCGGAGACGTTTATGAAAGGAGAATATACATTATGAAAATCGGTATGATCGGACTTGGAATCATGGGAAAACCTATGGCAAAGAACCTCGTCAAGGCAGGCTATGACCTTGTTGTCAACGACCATCATCAGGATCACATTGATGAGGTCACTGCACTTGGAGCAAGCCAGGGAACGAATATTGAGATCGGCGAGCAGTGCGACGTTGTCCTGACCATGGTTCCCAACAGCCCGCAGGTCAAGGAAGTTATGCTGGGCGAGAACGGTGTAGGCGCACATATGAAGCCTGGCAGCATCTTTGTCGACATGAGTTCCATTAATCCGATCGCTTCGAAAGAAGTAGCTGCAGAGCTGGCTAAGAGAGAGATCGAGATGGTTGACGCTCCGGTATCCGGCGGCGAGCCCAAGGCTATCGACGGAACCTTAAGCTTTATGTGCGGCGGCAAGCAGGAAGTCTTCGATAAGGTAAAACCGATCCTCGAGGCTATGGGATCTTCTGTTGTTCTGTGTGGACCGATCGGCGCCGGCAATACAACAAAGCTTGCCAACCAGATTATCGTTGCATGCAACATCCAGGCCCTGTCTGAGGCCATGACCCTTGCAAAAAAAGCAGGCGTTGATCCTCAGCTCGTATTCGATGCTATCAAGGGCGGTCTTGCAGGTTCCACCGTTATGAACGCCAAGGCTCCGATGATGATCGAAGGCAACGACAAGCCGGGCTTCCGTATCGACCTTCATATTAAAGACCTCAACAACGCTCTTGACTGCGCGCACTCTGTAGGCGCTCCGCTTCCCATGACCGCAGAGGTACAGGAAGTTTTCCAGTGGCTTCACAACAATGGATGCGGCAGCGACGATCACAGCTCCATCATCAAATATTACAAGAAGCTGGCAGGAATCGATACCAAGGGTCTGGAATAATCCGGGAAGTGATCTTGAAGTTGTCCGGAGAGTGATGATCCGAAAGATAGTCTTTTTTAGACCGTCCGGAGAATGGCTCTCCGGACGGTTCTGAAATCATCCGGAGAAAGGAAATAGAATGAATACGGAACTTATCAAGGGCGTCATTGTCCCCATGATCACTCCGATTGACAAGGATGAGCGCATTGACGAAGCTAAGATGCGCAAACAGGTCGATTATGTCATCGACGGCGGACTCTCCGGCATTTTGCTCTTCGGCAGCAACGGCGAGTTCTATATGGTTGAAGAGGATGAGATGGAACGCGGTCTCGAGATCGCGCTTGATCAGGCAAAGGGCCGCGTGCCGGTCTATTTCGGAATCGGCGGTATCAGCACGAAGAAGTGCGTCCGCCTGGCTCAGATGGCTGCAAAAAAAGGTGCCTATGGCATTTCAGTCCTGCAGCCTATGTTCCTCAAGCCCAACAAGGAAGAGCTTTTCCGTCATTTCAAAGCAATTGCGGACAGCGTTCCGGACACCCCGATGCTTCTTTATAACAATCCCGGCAGGGTTGGGTACACGCTGACAGCTGATCTGGTTGAGAAACTCGCACGCGAGGTTCCCAATATTGTCGGCATGAAGGACACAAGCGGAGATATTACCCTGACTGAGGAATTTATCCGCAGGACCAGAGACATCGGCTTCAAGGTTTTCGGCGGAAAGGATACGCTGCTGTATGCATCTCTTTGCGTAGGAGCTGTCGGCGGCGTCTGCACAGCAGGCAACTTCATGCCGGAGCTGATTACAGATGTTTATAACAAGTTTGCCGCCGGCGATTACAAAGGTGCCCTGGAAGCTCAGTTCAAGCTGAATCCGGTACGCCTGTCCATGGATGCCGGAAGCTTCCCGGTTGCAGCCAAGGACATGGCAAATCTTCGCGGACAGGACGTAGGCGTTCCTTATCTGCCGTCTCTTCCGACTCCGGAGGGTCCGGCGATGGATGGCTATATTCGTACCATGAAGGAAGCGGGACTTCTCAAGTGATTTTTTATGGTATGGTAAAAGCTGACAGGGTTTCGACTCTGCCAGCTTTTTGTCGCACCGGGGTCTCAGTGGACATCGTCCTGTCATGAATGGACACGAGAGACCCGTAAGAACAGCGAGAAGCTTTGCTTCGAGCTGTTCGCAGGTACGAAAATCGAGCAGGGAAGGTGGAATCTTCCATGCTCGATAGAAGAACCGGGATTTTGAAAAAGCTGAATTTTTTTTTGAAAAGCTGTTTTCAGAAAAGATGGTCTTGCACAGGACCGGATTTCAAAGGGAGGATCCTCGATGGCTCATGTCGCTATTTTGCTGCCTCGGGATGATATGCTCGAAACAGCACGTCAGATGGCGGAACAATATCACCTGGATGTCATAGGTGTCTATGCCGTTCACAACTCGGATATTCTTGCCAAAACCGAGGAAGTGATTGCGGACGGGGCGGATATCGTCATGGCCCGCGGCTATCAGGCAACCCTGATCAAACGGAATTCCAATATCACGCTTGTAGAGATTCAGCTGACCAGCCAGGAAATTGTTCAGCTCGTCATGAAGGCAAAATCTCTGGTATTAAAGCCTCATCCTGTCGTCGGGCTCGTCGGCTATGAAAATATGTTCCACAGTACGGCAGGTTTTTCGGAAGTCCTGGACGTCGATCTCAAAACATGGATGGTGGAACCGCGCGAGGAAATCCCGGGAGCGGTGGAACAGGCCAAGGAAGCGGGCGTTGACGTTATTATTGGCGGCGACGTAGCATGTGCGGTTGCCGCGGAATTACAGATTCCGTCTGTTTTTCTCACGTCAGGCGCAGAGAGTATAGCTGAAGCCTGCCGCGTCGCGCGTCATGTAGCTTATGCGCTTGACCTGGAGAAGAAGAACGGCATTGAACTGCGGGCGCTGCTGGATTATACGGTGAGCGGACTGATTCATCTGGACACAGATGGAAAAATACGTTACCTCAATCACGCGGCTGAGCAGTCGCTGCAGACGACAGAGACAGAAGTAAAAGGGGTTCCAATCCGTCAGGTAATCCCCGAACTGAAGGAGCACGCGCTGGAAAGCGTGCTGAAAGAAAAAAGAGAGTCCGAATCCTTCCAGCTGAAGATCGGGCAGTCTGTCTATTGGACGGTCGTCTCGCCCATAAAGGTAGATGAGAAAATTACGGGACTTATTATGTCCCTGACAGAAGAGCACCAGCTCAGGCGATACGCTGAAGAGCAGCAAAGAAGGCTGAAGGGGCAGGGATTTTCGGCGCCCTTTACTTTTGAGACGTTTGTGCCGCATTCTGCAAAAATTACCAAGCTTGCTGATGAAGCATTGCATTATTCAAAGACCAGCAACCTGCCCATTCTTATTCTGGGAGAATTCGGCACAGAGAAAGAGGAACTTGCCCAGTGCATCCACAATGCCAGCGCATTTAAGGAGAGCGCGTTTTTGCATTTCAACTGCAGCGGACCGGATCCGGATAAAATCTCAGAGCGGCTGTTCGGACCGGACGGGATGGTAACAAAGACCCAGGGCGTGCTTTTTTTGAACGAAGTGTCTGCTCTTTCTGACGAAGCACAGTACCAGCTTTATCGTATGCTGATCGGCAGGGCAGATTCCAGCTTCGGAATTCTGCATGCCAATACAGCCGCTCCCCGTATCATTGCGGCAGATACGCACGATCTGGGGGAACTTGTCCGCCAGGGAGAATTCAGAGAGGATCTGTGGTATGTTCTGACGGTAATGATCCTTCGGATTCCGCCGCTTCGCAGGCGGCCGGAAGATATTCTGTCCTGGTCGGATTACTTTTTCCGTGAACTGCAGAGGCGTTACGGACGCTACATCCACTTGACCAAGGCAGCAGAGAAGCGTATGACAGACTACGAATGGCCGGGCAACCTGGCCCAGCTCCGGAATGTGTGCGAGAGAATCATGATAGATTCTCCCCGCCGCACTGTGGACGAGATTTTCCTGGATGGCCTGCTTCAGTCGTCGGCGCCTTTCCGAAAAGATATCTCCGCAGGCGGACCTCAGGCAGCGGCAGGTTATACAAATCCGAAAGCGGCAAGAATTGCCCAGCTGCTGGAGCTGCACCACGGAAATCGAAAAGCAGTGGCAGCCGATCTGGGGGTCAGCGTGACCACGCTTTGGCGCTATATGAAGAAATATCAGATTCAGGACTGACCAGGGGGGAGATTGTTTTTCCGGCAAGACAGATGGGAAGACACTAGAATTACCCGAAAATGCTGAAGAATGGAGTGAAAAATATGGCACAGAATCGTATATGGACGCTGGCGGACGGCGGAGCGATGCCCCGACTTGGCCAGGGTACCTGGTATCTGGGAGAACATCCGGATAAACGTGAGGATGAAATCAAAGCTTTGAGGACCGGGATCGAGGAAGGGCTTACCCTGATCGATACGGCAGAGATGTACGGAGAAGGAAAGAGTGAATCCCTGGTTGGGGAAGCAGTCGCTCCCTACGACCGAAGCAGTCTTTTCCTTGTTTCCAAGGTCTATCCCTGGAATGCGGGAAGGCATCAGATCCGCAAGTCCTGCGAGGCTTCGCTGAGGCGTATGGGCACCGATTATCTGGACCTTTATCTTCTTCACTGGATGGGAAATGTTCCGCTCGAAGAGGTGGCAGAAGGAATGGAAGATCTTGTCCGCCGCGGGCTCATCCGCCGCTGGGGCGTTTCCAATCTTGACCTGGAGGATATGGAGGAACTCTGGTCCGTTCCGGCAGGCGATCACTGTCAGGTCGACCAGGTGCTCTATCATTTGGCATCCCGGGGAATTGAGACCGTCCTTCAGCCCTGGCTGAAAGCACATCACCAGGGACTCATGGCTTACTGCCCTCTGGCACAGGGCGCGACACTCAGAAGCCGCCTTTTAAGAAATCCGGATCTTCGGAAAATGGCAGATGAGAAGGACTGTACCATTTATCAGCTCATGCTGGCATTCCTTCTGGCTCAGGAAAACGTCATTCCTATTCCGCGCACGGGTTCTTTCGTACACACAAAAGAGAACGCGGCCGCTCTGGATATCGTCCTCACCGATGAAGACCTGCGCCGCCTGGACAGCATCTGCCCGGCACCGAAGAAAAGAGAACCGCTCGATATCATGTAACCAGCCAAAGTGACAGGCACCGTCTTTCGACTCGGCAGGCGCAAGGGCGGTGGCCTCGCTTCGCTCGGGCGCTGCTAAACGCCACTTTATGAAGCCTGTCACTTTTTGCAGGTTTTTACTTTAACTTTGTTTATGGTAGCAGATTTTTGTTCCGAAGATACCGAAATTGAAAAATCTGTGTATCATGAAGTTTGGTTTTAGGCAAAAAAGAAGACTGGAATTGAAAGAGAAAAAATTATCTGAGGAAAAAATTTCAGAGGAGAAAAAATCAGCTGCAGGCATAGAGCCTGTCGGAAAAACAGAAACTTCTGCCAAAGCAGGATCCGAAGCCGGAACAAAGTCAGCAGGAGAAACAGGATCTGCGGCATTGAAAAAACTGAACCCCCATACGATCGGCATTCTTATGGTGGTTTTTGATTCGTTCTGTTTTTCGCTGATGTCTGTGTTTGTAAGGCTGGCAGGCGATGTGCCGACCATGCAGAAAACTTTTTTCCGGAACCTGGTCGCGGCAGGTATCGCAATCGCTATTCTGGCCAGAAGTCCGGAGAAGTTCCGCATCAAAAAAGGCTGCTTTCCGGGTTTGTTCGGACGGGCTTTTTTCGGGACGATCGGCCTTTTAACCAATTACTGGGCAATTGACCACATCGCGCTTGCCGATGCAAACATCCTGAATAAGATGTCGCCTTTTTTTGCCATCATCGTATCCATTTTTATCCTGAAAGAGATTCCGGATGCCGTTGAATGGGTGACCATTGCAATTGCCTTTATCGGAGCTGCCTTTATCGTGAAACCGACTGCCGGAATCGCCAGCCTGCCTTCCCTTGTCGGTCTTGTCAGCGGATTGGGAGCGGGAATTGCTTATACTTTCGTGCGTAAATTGGGCAATCAGGGAGAAAGAGGAACCGTTATTGTGGCTTTCTTCTCGATTTTTTCTCTGATGGTCAGCGCACCTTTTCTGATCGCAGATTATCATCCGATGACAGCGAAGCAGTGGCTGCTTCTGCTGCTTGCGGGGGTATTGGCAGCCGGAGGCCAGTTTTCCATTACGGCAGCCTATCGCTTCGCTCCTGCAAAAGAAATCTCGGTGTTTGACTACTCGCAGGTAATTTTTGCCTCACTATGGGGCGCCGCCATGTTCGGAGAAGTACCGGATATCGTATCCGCGATCGGCTATGTCATTGTAATCGGAACGGCCATCTATCGCTGGCATTATAATCTCAGGAAGCCGGAAGCAGCGTAGAAGTGCTTTAGGTATCCTTTGGAAGAAAGAATGCAGATGGGCGCTGCAGGCAAAGAAAAAACTTAACAAACGCAACGTAAAATTTTAACAAATGAAACATAAAAAACAGGAGATCGTAATCATCAGGAAAGGAGATTGAATGAAGGCTGTAATTGCGATTGATTCACTGAAAGGTTCACTTTCCTCTCTGGAGGCAGGCGATGCAATTCGCGAGGGATTTCTGCTGGCGGATCCGGATGCGCAGGTGGAAGTGAGACCTCTGGCAGATGGAGGAGAAGGCACAGTTGAAGCGCTGACCATCGGTATGGGCGGAACGCTGCAAAAAGTTGTCGTAAGCGGACCGGTCGGCCAGAAGGTCGAAGCTGTTTACGGAATCCTCCAGGATGGCACGACTGCTGTCATGGAGATGTCTCAGGCTGCAGGAATCACTCAGGTAACAGATGCGGAGAGGAATCCTCTTAATACCACGACTTACGGTGTAGGCCAGATGATCCTTGATGCGATCAAAAAGGGATGCAGGCAGTTTATCATGGGAATCGGCGGATCCGCGACAAATGACGGCGGAATCGGAATGCTTCAGGCACTCGGCTACGGTATGCTGGACGCGGAAGGAAAGCAGGTAGCACCCGGGGCAAAAGGACTGAAGGATCTTGACCATATCACATCTGACGCAGTCGCTCCGGAACTCTCTCTCTGCAGCTTCCGCATTGCCTGTGACGTTACGAATCCGCTCTGCGGTGAGCAGGGATGCTCTGCTATCTTCGGACCGCAGAAAGGAGCCGATCCTTCTATGATAAAAGAGATGGACGGCTGGCTCGGAAGTTATGCGGAAATTGCGAAAAAAACCTTCCCCAAGGCTGACCCGCTTACGCCGGGAACAGGAGCAGCAGGCGGACTTGGCTTTGCTTTCCTGACCTTTACCAACGCGGTTCTGGAATCCGGCATCAAGATTGTCCTCGATGAGACACATCTGGAGGACTATATCAAGGACGCGGATCTGGTTGTTACGGGCGAGGGAAGGCTCGATGCCCAGACGGTTATGGGCAAGGGCCCGGCAGGAGTCGCAGCGATTGCCAAAAAGTACGGAAAGCCCGTCGTTGCACTGGCAGGCAGCATTAAGGAAGACGCGCATGTCTGCAACGACCATGGCATCGATGCCTTCTTCCCTATTCTCCGCCGCATCTGCACTCTGGAAGAAGCCATGAATGCGGACAATGCCAGAAGAAATATGACAGAAACAGCAGAGCAGGTCATGCGGCTCTTCCTGGCAGGACGCAGGGCATAAGAAGAAACATTTTTTCGTTGTCCATACGGCAATTATGATGGGAAACTGATCGCAGGCTGATTGCCGCCTGATCTATATAAAAAGATGAGTGTGCCAAAAGTCATTCTTCCCGCTCCGCACGGTCGGTGCAATGACTTTTGAAACCGGTATCATAAAAATAATTTTACACGTAAAAAAGCCGATGCAGTGATACATGCACCGGCTTTTCGTGTAGAATGGAATTTGAGAATTAAGACAGAGAAAATCAGCCAGAAAAGCATGATTGCCCCGGATCGTGTCCGGTCTTTTCTGGCCCTGGTGCTGATTCTTCCTTTATTGATGTGCTTGGAGCCATTGGCAAGTGTTGAGGTAAAATGAGCGGCGATAAGTATTTACAGGAAATAGTTCACTATATTCACGAGACTTATGGAACTGGCCAAAGTGACACTTCCTTCCTGAGTTCCAGACCCAGATATGCGGATCTAATGGTTTTTACAGACGAAAAAAGCGGAAAAATGTTTGCAGCCATCGGAAAAGCCAGTTGGTTTGGAACTGGGCTCGAAACGATACGCCGGTCAGGCAGGGATAGAAGAGCAGATCGTGATGGGAAAGACTTTTCGGATGTGACGGAAGCAGAGCAGGAATACTATATCAGCCTTCAGGCAGAGCCGGATTTTATTATGCTGATGGAAGGCCAGAACGGCATTTTTCCGGCTCGCCGCATGAACAGAAAAAACTGGATTTCTGTGCTCTTGGATGGCAGTGTTTCCATGGACACGCTGAAGCAATACATCGATGAGAGTTATCGGCTGGCTACGGACTCGGCAACCCGGCGTATTTATGAGGCGGTAAGGCAGATTCCAAAGGGAAAAGTAGCGACCTACAGCCAGATTGCTGCCATGGCGGGAAACCCCAGAATGTACCGTGCAGTCGGAAACGCTCTGCATAAAAATCCGGACCCGGAGGGCACGCCCTGCTACCGTGTCGTAAACGGGAAGGGTGAGCTGTCAGGCGCCTTTGCCTTTGGCGGACCCGACGAGCAGGCAAACCGCCTCAGGGCGGATGGAATAGAAGTAACTGACGGAAAAGTGGACATGAAGAAATACCAGATGGGGCCAAAGTGACAGAAAAAAGGGATGAAAAAATATGCCCGAAAGAATGATTTACAAACCGGATTTTAATGTCCTTCGTTCTACAGTCCGCGAGGCGGATTCCTGCCTGAACGGACTTAAGCAGGTGATCGACAGCGTTCCTTCTTCGACAGAGCCGCTGAAGGCGGAACTGAATAAGATCAAAAATGAGATGGCTGCGGAGAGGATGTCCGAAATCAGCGTTGACAAGCTGGCGGATGCGGACAAAAACATCCGGATTTCGGCTCTCAGGAAAGCCGGCTACCAGACGCTGGCGGATCTTGCGGGCATGTCCGAACTGTCACTCCGCCGCATTCCCGGTATCGGAGAGGAAAACGCGTCCATGATCTGTCAGGCGGTCGCCTCCTTCCAGAACAGCCTCGCCAGGACTATGTCCGTAAGGATTGACCCGGACAATATGACCCGCTCCACCCAGCACCTGGTCAAGGCCCTCTACACGGGTCTGTATGTTCTCCCGATTGCTGACCAGTGCCGGGAACTTTACGATTTTTACCATGATCCGGTAAAAAAATCCATCAGCGCTATTCGGGCACAGAACTCGATCAAGTGGTTTTTTACAGGGAAGAGCGACAAGGCCCAGACGCTGGATGCATTCGAATACCTGACCGATGCCCTGGACCAGAGGCTCCGCCCGCTTTCAAGCCGCCTGTTCCAGCTTTACCGCCAGGCCGCCAATCCGGATACGGATACGGCGGTCAAAGACTTCAGTGAACACGCCGCGGCTTACTATGCTTTTCTGGAAAAAATGGACGCCGGCTTTGTCGCAACGTCCGAAAACAGTACTTTTCCGGAACAGCTGGCGGCGGAAATCGCCAACCAGCCCCTTAATACCTCGCTGCTCAAGCTGACGCTCCGCGGCTATCAGGATTTCGGCGCCAAGTATATTCTGCATCAGAAGCGGGCTCTGCTGGGAGATGAGATGGGACTGGGCAAGACGGTCCAGGCACTTGCTGCCATGTGCTCGCTGGAAGCGGAACGGCTGGCGGCAATGCCGGATGACGCGACAGCCGGTTCAAGCACCGATTCGACAATCGGTTCAATCGCGAAGGGGAAATATCTGGTCGTATGCCCCGCAAGCGTTCTGGTCAACTGGGAGCGTGAAATTGGCAAACAGAGTGCCCTGACGTCTGTGATGATCCATGGATCAACCAGGGAAGAGGCTGCAGATGAATGGAAAGAAAACGGCGGCGTCGCCATCACAAATTTTGAAACGGTAGATGAGCTCCTGGCTCGTCTGCCCGGGGATTTCCGCTACGATATGCTGGTTGTGGACGAAGCTCATTATGTGAAAAATCCCAAGGCCAGGAGAACGGTTTACGTGAAGAAGATTTCCGCCATGACGGACCGTGTGGTCTTCATGACCGGAACGCCGCTGGAGAATAAGGTGGATGAATTCTGCGAGCTTTTAGGCTGGCTGCAGCCGGAAATCGGAGGAAAAGCCCGCAAATATACCTTTATGAATAATGTACCGGAATTCCGCAAGCTGCTGGCACCGGCTTATCTCAGACGCAACCGTGACGAGGTCTTAAAGGAACTGCCGGAGCTGATCGATAAAGAGCAGTGGTGCACCATGACGGACGAAGATCAGGAGGCTTATATTCAGGCCCTTGCGTCCGGAAATTTCAGCTCTGTCCGGCGTGTAGGCTGGCTGCAGGATAATCCGTCTACTTCATCCAAGGGCAAGAGACTGCTGGAAATCTGCGATCAGGCCAAAGAAGAAAAACGGAAGGTGCTTATTTTTTCCTTTTATCTGGATACTATTGCCAAGGTCGAAAAGCTGCTGGGGGACCGCTGCCTGCCCGTTATTCACGGCGGCATCTCTCCGGACCAGAGGCAGCAGATCGTTGACCAGTTTACAAAAAGCGAAGACGGCAGCATTCTCGTCAGCCAGATCCAGGCAGGCGGAACCGGACTCAATATCCAAGCGGCCAGCATCGTCATCTTCTGCGAGCCCCAGATCAAGCCTTCTCTGGAGCAGCAGGCCTTGTCCCGCGCCTACCGCATGGGACAGGTCCGAAATGTTTTTGTCCATCACCTGCTCTGCCAGGATACCGTGGACGAGAGGATCCTCAGCCTGCTTTCGGGCAAGCAGGACATCTTCGACAATTACGCCGGAGAATCCGTCATGGGAACCGAGAATATGAAGATAGAAGGCCAGAGCCTGATCGACGATATTATCGCGAAAGAAAGAGAAAAATACCTGCCGGCAGCAGTCGAACAGGTGGCAAAGTAGGTGGCAAAGTGACAGGCAC
>JAXJVN010000109.1:0-2379 GCA_036308545.1 Eubacterium sp.
CAATTATCTCATATAGGATTTCAGAATGCCAGCATTCGTTGCCATTCATCATTTAGTTGTTTAATTTCGTCTTCTATTTCTTTTAGTTTTATATCTATTTCCTCTCTGGTGTTAGCGTCGGGCGAGAAGGGCCATTCAGGGTCGGGTAAAAAGGGCCAATTAGTAGTCGGATAAAAAAGGCCAATGCATCATTTATTACATTTGAATTGGTGGATCAGGTTGCGGTATGGGCATTGGGATCTCCTGCTTCAACAGCGAAGATCTCCCGTTTTCTGCCCCTATAGCTCTCACCTTTAAAAGTGATAACTTTAGCGTCGTCAAACAGGCGGTCAAGTGCCGCTTTAAGGTCATCGTTACAGCGGAAGAACTCAAGCCAGTCGTTTGGCTGTTTATTGCTGGTAAAGATCATGCAGTTCGCACCTTCCTTTTCATATCGCCTGTCGACCAGGTCAAAAAACATGCCGGTGGATTCACGGTCAAATATACACCTTCCGACTTCGTCTATGATCAGGCATGACGGTTTTACAAGTCCAGAGATCACTGAGTCTTCCCTTCCGTATTTCCTTGCATTGACGAACTTTGCCTTCAGTTCTGAAGCCTTCAGAAAATACGTTTTGAAGCTCCGGTAGCAGCAGGATCTTCCATATGCCTGGGCCAGATGCGTCTTCCCGACCCCTGGCGGACCAATCAACGCAATGTTTTTTCTGGCGTATATTTCCGTTAAAGCTGAGAGGTTTCTTACACTCTCTGAGTCTTTTCCGTGTATACGCCCGAAATCAAAACAATCAAAGGTTTTTGGAACTTTGAGCGGCAGCCGGCTTGTTTTAAGAAGGAAGTCTATCGCAGCCTGGCGTTTTTTCTCTTCGAGATAGCCGAACAGATCTGCAACAGCAACAAGCTGCTCCTGTGAAAAGGTATTTTCATTCGCATAGGTGGCCATTTCGACTGAAGAAAAGTCTATATCTAAGGCAGCGCAGCTATGCCCAATACGTTCAAATACAGATCCTTTATCCATTACCACTCCACCTCCTTATCGAAGTTGAAATGGTCAAAAGAATCTGCGCCCGGTGGCGGGCTGCTCTGGCGGATCACCGTGCTGACCGGTGCTGTCGGAAATTCCTCAGGCTGCTTCACCGCATACTGGTCCTTGCAGAAACTGTCGCGACGGCTCCATGTGACGTTGTGCTCTGCCAGCTTACGCTTCAGGTCAGGAGTGTATATATACAGGGTAAATTCCTGCCTGCTGACGCGGCAGGCTTTTCCGGTATAGCTGTACGGGACACCAAACCTGCGGCCTTCATAGTTTATGAAACCGTCAAAAGAGATCCTGCGCTCAGGCCACAGATAAAGCCTGACGGCCGAATCCATGTCCAGCGGCACTGCGCCTGATAAGAGGCAGCGTTCCTGATGTTCTTCATGCGGGATGCAGTATACGCCGTCATGATAAAGGCTGTTCTGCCTGTCACACCAGCGCCAGGCTTCATAATTGAGATCTGTGATGCTCCCAAACGTCCTCCCCGCGAGGAAATTATTTTTCACAAATCTCACCAGCCGCTCCACAGCGCCTTTGGTGAAGGGGTGTCGGGGCTTGCAGAGCTTGGTCTCGAATCCTACAGCAGACATGAACCCGGCATACTCATTATTCCAGATGGGATGCCCTTCGCAGTCCCTTCCAGTCGTAACGCTCTTCATGTTGTCCGTAAGCACGTGTGCAGGCACCCCCATTTTCAGGAAGGCATGGAGCATTCCTATAAAGAGGTTTTCCTGTTTCGCATTTGGAAAGAATTCCACGTAACGCTCTCCGCAATGGTGGCAGATCATTGCGAAGCAGGCCACCCTGTAGGTGCTGCCGGAATCCTGCTCTACGGTAACAAACCCCCAGTCCATCTGGAAAGATTCGCCAGGGTCAGATGTATACCGACGGCCGCGGTTCCCCTGCGGTGCCACAAGCTGCCTTTTTGCGGGGACAAGATCCATATGTGACGAAACATATGTCTTTATCTGTGTAAGCCTTCCCTGGTATCCGTTTTCATCCAGTCTTTCCTTGATCACGGATGAATTCGTAACCCCTTTTTGAAGGAGCCCGTCAATAACACCTTCAAATCCGGTCAGGACTGTCTTTTCCTTTTTTCTTCCTGACAGCCCATGGGGTTTTACAACAAATCCGTCTTTCTTGAGTTTGCGGAGCCTTTTACGGGATATCCCCGTACGGCGTTCAAGCTCCGCGAGATTGACCTTCGTGATATCAAAGCTGTCACCTGCTTCTGCTTTCATTTCCTGCAGCGCATGTGTTATAGTTGTCTGAAGGTCATTACGTTCATTCTCGTTCATAGTCCTCCTTATTATAATGATGCATTGGCGTTCATCATTATATAAGAC
>JAXJVN010000110.1:0-38721 GCA_036308545.1 Eubacterium sp.
ACTACTACTTAATCAGTATTTTACCGCAGAATCCGGCTCCTTAACAGTTCTTTTTCAGAACCTTTGAAGAGAAAACTGAACGGATTCTTCTGCGGAGTTGCGTTTAGTCATGCAAACTGGAACTTAAGTTTGCAATTCACCCAGGGCACATCAAAGGCAGCCTGGTTCTAGTCAAATCCTCGTCATGTATTCATGATGCTGTGGAACTATGGGCATGATGTTGTGCATCCATGGACAATGGCTATAGTTCATGGAAGTACTACTGTGATCCGGATGGTGTGCGAATCCGGTGCAGCTGCGCTTACCTTGCCCTTGTGGGCCTGGACGACGGCAGATACGATGGAAAGTCCGATCCCGTAGCCGCCTTTCTGGGAGTTGCGCGAAGAGTCTGCCCGGTAGAAGCGGTCAAACATGTGCTCCAGGGTTTTCTCGTCGATGCTGTCAACGGAATTTGTTACCGTCAGTTCGATTCCTTTGCCCCGTTTGGTCAGGTTCAGGCTGATTTTTCCTTTTTCAGACGAATATTTCAGGGCATTGTCGAGAAGAATATTGGTCAGCTTCGATATGGCTTTTTCGTCTCCGCACAGGCTGAGCATGGGCGTAATCTGGCTGGTCAGCTCTTTTTCTTCAACCTGAGCGCGTGCGCGATAGGAATTTGTAATCTCGTTTACGACGTCGGAAACCGGGAAGTCGATTATCTGCACCTGGCTGCCGCCCTCTTCCATTCGGGAAAGATAAACCAGGTCATTGGTAAGGCCGGCAAGCCGCTTTGTCTGGGCTTTGATATCGTCCAGCCATTCGCTGGATCCGGTATCCATTTCCTGGACGGAAACGTCTGCGTCTATGATGGTAAGCGGGGTGCGGAGCTCATGACCTGCATCAGTGATAAAGCGCTTCTGTTTGTCGTAGCTTTCCTGCATGGGGCGGACTACTCTTCTGGAGAGCAGGTAGACCAGGACAAAAACAGCTGCCGCTCCGATTGCTGATACGAGGATGCTGATGAAAAAGAAGCTGCGGAAACTGCTAAGAGACCTGCTGCAGTCTACGAAAAGCACGATTGTCTGGCTGCCGTCATCCGTGTAAGCCAGATAACGGTAGTCTCCGGAAAAGCCGGACGTCCTGCTGCTCTTATATACGGCTTCTGCCAGTTGTTCCGCCTGCGTTTCATCCACTGCTGCGATTCGGTCTATGTTCGTCTCAGCAACTGTTCCGTCTTCCGCAAAAGTGACGCTGAAGTAACGGGTGTCATAAGGAGTTTCCGGAGACATTCTGTCATCGCGGCCGAAATCTTTTTTGCCAAACTGATGATCTCCGATCTCAACTTCCGAATCAAATGGCTGCGTACCCGGATTTTCCTCCTGGCCTTCTGGATTACCGGTCTGAGTACCTGAATCTGCTGTCTGGCCTTCTGGGTCACCGGTCTGAGTACCTGAATCTGCTGTCTGGCCTTCTGGGTCACCGGTCTGAGTACCTGAATCTGCTGTCTGGCCTTCTGGGTCAGATGTCTGGTTATTTGAATTTAAGGCCGAATTTTCTGCGTCATCAGGTTTCTGCGTGTCGGACGGCTGTTCCTCGAAGCCGGGTTTGCCCATGAAATCAGGGAAGGTTCCCCCATTCTCTTTCAGCATGGTCAGAATCTGGTCTGCACTGGTGACGACGCTGTGGTAATTCATGATATTGATGGACCCGATGATTATGGTCAGAACCGCGATCATGGAAAGCATCGAAATCAGGATAAAGCGGAACTGCAATTTACGGAACATGTGATAGAATCCCCTCATACCAAACATGCAGGTGGCAAAGTGCCTGTCACTTTGCCACCTCACTGTAACTTTGGCTGGTCAATCGATTTTTTCAAGCGAATATCCGGTGTTTCGCGTGGCTACGATGGAAACGTCCGCGTCGAGGGCTTTAAGCTTTTTTCTCAGATAGGAGATGTAGACCCAGACAACGTTGACTTCGGCATCCGTGTCATAGCCCCAGATTTTCTCGATGAAGGTTTCGGTCGGAATGATCTGCCGCTTGCCGGCCATGAGCATCTGCATCATCTGGAATTCCTTGCCGGCCAGGCGGAAACTTCCCTTGGGCGAGGAGAGCTCGCAGGTGGAGGTATCCAGCGTGATGTTGCCGACGCGGAGTTTAGAATCGACCTGCTGCTCCTGAACTGCCCGTGTCATGACGCGAATACGGGCTAGAAGCTCCGGGGGAGCAAATGGCTTGGTCAGATAATCGTTGGCGCCGGAATCCAGTCCCTTGACTTTATCGTCGACCTCAGATTTGGCTGTCAGGAGCAGAACCGGGATCTGATTGCCCTGGGAACGGATTTTTGCAAGAACGGTCAGGCCGTCCATCTTGGGCATCATGATGTCCAGGACCACGCCGTCGTAGTTGCCGCCGCTGGTCAGGTAGTCCAGCGCTTCCTCGCCGTCATAAACGGCATCGACTGAGTAGCCGGCATGTTCCAGAATTTTGACCAGAGCGCGTGAAAGGGAACGCTCATCTTCCGCTAGTAACAGACGCATATATCTTCCTCCGTATCGGCTTACCTGCAAAGAATGCTAAAAAATTCATATAAAAACATCCTACCACATCTATAGATGCTTATCTTTGATTATCTCTAAATTATTTTTTAACAGGAGCCAAAATAACAGCTTTGGCTCCTCCCGGCTCCTATTCAGACGGATCCGCTACTGTCAGAATTGCCGCTGTTATTGCTACCGGAGGAATTTCCGTTCATGCCGCCCCGCATTCCGCCCGGACCACCCTGGCGACCTACGGAGCCCTGCTTGCTGTTACTGCTATCCGTATTATTGTCGGAATTCGCATTATTGGACTCACCATTATTGTCGTTCCGGCCTTCGCTCATAGGCCCCATACCGTTCTGACCGCCGCCCATGGGACCCATGCCTCCCTGGCCTCCCATACCGCCTTGTCCCATAGGACCGCCCATCATGTCCGCGGGCATTTCAGTGATTTCTTCTCCGTTGACGATGACGGTGCCGCCGTTGATCTGGCCGGTGGTGTCGTAGTCGAAGGAACTGGTCGGCGCCGTGATATTAAGTGTTCCGTCGTTCACGTAAATCTCGCCGTTGGCATCTACTGCATCCGTGTCGCCCTCTCCCATGGCAATGGTGATATCTCCGCCGTTGAAGATAATGACGGGACTGTACCGGGTGGATTTATTGGCTGCGTTGATGCCATCGTCAGAAGCGCTGATGTCGAAGGTTCCGCCGTTGATCTGAACCACGGTTCCTTCTATGCCTTCTACAGCTGTGATATCAAAAGTTCCTCCGTCGATTTCTGTGATCGTCGTACCCTGAATGCCGTCGTCGTCTGCGTCGATTTTGAATGTACCTCCGGTGATGAGGACCGATCCAACCGAATCATCATCGGAATCTTCGCTGTGGAAGGCATCCTTTCCGCTGTCAATGGTAAAGGTTCCATCCGAAATAGTGATGGAATCGTGAGTTTCGATAGAATCTTCTTTGGAAGTAATATCATAAGTTCCGCCTGTTATGACCAGATCGTCCTTGCCGGAAATACCATTGCCTTCTGCGGAATCAATGGTCAGCGTTCCTTCACCGTTCAGGGTCAGGTCCGACCTGCAGAAAATAACCGCATCGAGGTTAGTATCGCCGTCCGCTTCATAGGTTCCCGTAACAGAGAGGGTGTTTTTACTTCCATCTGCTGTTGTGATGAAGGTCTTGTCCGCTTCGACAACGTAGATGGCGGGTTTGTCTTCATTTGTGATGGAGACGCCGTCCAGCACCAGCTGCACCTTAGCATCAGGAGCATTGACCTTAATCGTTACGTCCGACGCGGAGCCGCTGATCACGTAGACGCCTTCTTCTGTAATCTCGACATCTTCCCCGTCTGAGACGGTGATTTTTGTCGCATCGGAGGTGTCGGCGCTCTGCTCCCGGTCGCGGTCGGAAATAAAATCATCGGCTGAGAGAAGGGCGCCTGTCGCATTTCCTACACTCTCAGCTGTGCTGCCGGTCTGGCTGCCTTCTGACACGCCGTCCATGCCGGGAGCGCCGCCCGCGAAGTCCGGAGCCGCCTGCCCGTCCGATTTGCCGCCGGGGCCTTCTGCCGTTGCGCCCGAAATCGCATCGCTTGAATCTTCATTCTTTGAATCGCTATCCTTTGAATCAGCGTCTGCTCCGGTTTCGTTCGCTGCATTTTCATTGTCATTGATGGTTTTTGATGTGTCATTCGCTGCGTCATCCGTATCCGCGGAGACGGACGCCGCAGTATTCGAAACGGATGAGGCTGCGCTGGCGGTCGTGCTCGTGGCACATCCCGCTAAAAGCGCACCGAAAAGTACAATTGTTCCTAGTATAGCTGAAATCTTTCTTGCTTTCATAATAGAAGCCTCCTGGATGTCTGGCGGGTCTGTGCCCATAATTTTTTCTTACAGCCCCGTCCGGAAAATTTCTCCGGGTCTGTGACTGCTTTTCTTTCCTATAGACCCAGCCGGGAAAATCAGCCCGGCCAGATACAGGACGATTCCTGCTGCGATCAAAATCCACCCTGCATACATGAGGTACTGCTGGTATACGGATGCCGTGCCGGCAATCTCGAAGATTCCTCTCAGCAGGCTGGCCATGGTCAGTGTTTCTACGCCTTCACACCAGGTGAACCAGGCGGTCGGTCCCGGAACGACTTTCGGGAATGCACCTTCTGCGCCCCAGGCCAGGAATGCCGGTACTGCTCCCAGCGCCATGGGCCACAGGAAAAGGAAGGTCATGTAGGGAGAGCTTACGCCGTGCGAGAAGAGATGGTAGATGAATGAGAAGACCAGACAGAAGGCGGCTCCACCTAGAAACAGGATAAAGTTCCGCTTCCAATTCAGATTTTCTGTTTCTGCCGCAATATTTTTTTTCTGAGCTGCGGTTCCTTGCACAGCATAATCTTTTTCCACAGCGAGTCTCTCGGTTTCTGCTTCTTCTTTTTGGTTTCCTGCCCAGTTCATATAGGTTTTCTCATTTCTCCGGTTATTATTTCTCCAATTATCTTGTCTGTAACCTTTTCTGCGGGCTTCTCCAAAAATGTTTTTTACAGGGTATGTTTTATTCTGCGATGTATACAATGTCGCTCACGCTCCTTTCTTTGATGCCGTGTCCGCTGGTCGGATTGTTGACGATGCTGCCGTTGAAGTACATGGTCGTGGATCCGCCGCCGTCCAGGTTGTAAGCTGTGGTGCATCCGAGGTCCTGCATGACTTCTGCCAGCTGCTGCAGGGTCAGGCCGGCGCTTTCGCTGGTCCTGCCGTCGGATACGACCATAACGTAATGTCCTTCGGAAATCTGCCCGATCGCTGTCCTGGGATTGCTGTTCATGGCCTGGTCGACTTCATCGTTTGCATCGACCGTGATTTCGCCTTTTTCTACCAGTCCCGGTCCGAAGGAAAAAATCTGAACCGCACCATTCTGCTGCAGCTCTTCGGCTGTGATATCGCCTTCTTTGATGATCTCCATGGTGCCGTCTTCGTAGATGACCAGGTCTTCCTGATCGTCGCCGGCACTGGTGCTGCGGTAGAGATAGCCGTTCCGCATGACATAGCCGCTGCTGCGGAAGCCGTAATAGTCGCCGTTGATGGCAAGAATCGCGTTTACTTCTTCTGCAATCTCGGATGTTTTTTCACTGATGTTCTGGCCGAAACTGCCGTCGGCGAGGCCCGTCAGAAGAACGGATGGATCAGATACCTGGATATCTGCTATATAAACCTCCGTATCGTCGATTGTTTTTTCCGTGATCGTGATCTGAACGTCGTCGCTGGTATAGGACGTATCTGTGATCACGGCGTCAGAGGATGTGCTTTCGGATGCCGAAGCATCGGAATCTGTCGGTGCAGCGGAATCTGTTTCGGATTCTGAAGTGGTTTCGGAATCGGCTGCGCCGTCTGCCTTCGATGTGCCGGATTTCATTTTTGCAGATTCCGTGTCTGTATCATCTCCAGCGGTTTCTGCCTGCGTGTAGGTACTCACCTCTGCCGCGGATACGACATTCTTGGGAATCACGAAGGTATCGAGCAGGGCAAATGTCGAATATCCTGCAAGTACCGTGCTGAACAAAACCGGCCACAGGCTGTGCCTGCTTTTCTTATTTTTCTTGTTTTTTCTCATATTGACCACCTCCTGAAGTGGTGATATCGGATTGATGACCCGTTTTCGAATCTGTTATTCGGTTTCATATCGGTTGGAGAACAGACACATCACTAATAACGCAAGTGCTAAAAATATTAATTTCATAGCATTCTCCTTTCTGCCTTTGTGAACTACAGGTAGCAAAGTGCCTGTCACTTTGCCACCTGCTGTGCCGCCTCAGAGTGCGTCTGCCTGGGTTACCGGCCTTCCGCAGGAAATTTCGAGGTTGCAGTTGCGGGTCCGGATTTCATCGATCATGGCCCGAACGGATGCTTCCGGCTTGAGGGATATCTCATAGGTAAGCTTGTAAAGGCTGCCCATATTAGTGGTACGTACTTCCCGGAGATTGCTGCTGCTGGTGTAATTCCTAAGGATTTCGTCGAAGAGTTCTTCGTAATCGAGTCCCTCGGGAATTGTAATTTTCAGAATCTGTCTTCCTTTGCTGTCTTCGCCGAAGCGGCTGGCAGTCAGTGCGAAATTTATAAGGACCAGGATGACCGCGAAAAGTACGGCGACTGTCAGGTAGCCCATGCCGGTTGCGAGTCCGACCGCCATGCTGAGAAAGATGCTGGTGATCTCCTGACCGCTTCCCGCCGCCGACCGGAAACGGACCAGGCTGAAGGTACCTGCGACCGCGACTCCGGCTCCGATGTTGCCGTTAACGAGCATGATCACCATCTGCACGATTGCCGGAAGCAAAGCCAGGGTTATGAGGAAACTCTTGGTGTAGTGGTTTTTTAATGTATAGATAAAAGCGATGAAAAAACCGATTCCCAGCGAGGTAATAGTGCAGAGGAAAAAACTTCCCGCCGTGATTCCGTTTTCTGCTAATACGGTTCCGAAAATATCCATATCTCTTAACTCCATTTCTTGTATGCCAAATCGTATTTCATTCCTGTACGTAAATATCAGATGTTTTTTTCTGTGTCAGGCTGTGCCTGAACCCTGTATGTCTGCAGGACAGATTGCTTTCCGCCTCACGACGGCTGTTTTTTATGCTGCTGCGTCTGAATTTCTACTGCAGCGTTTAAACTGCTGCACTTGCTGAAGGCTGCAGGAAAGCGGGTACCGCAGCCGGTATTCTGTACATACCGGCATGTTTCCTCAGTGCTTTCATCTGCTCTTTTTGCATTGCCAGAAAGCCCTGCCCGTATTTTGAAAAACCGATCGGGAAGATTCCCAGCCTGCTCATTTCATAAGCCAGCGCCGGATCTGCCGCGCCCCGGATCTTGAGTTCCATCAAATAGGTTCCGGGGTTCAGGATTTCCCTTCCGCCGTTTCCTGCTTCCAGGTCCAGGTCTTCTGTCCGCCAGCGGATGTTCCGGTCGAAAGTTACGCGGAAGTCCGGATCCGTGATGCCTTCCATGGCAATCCGGTCGTAGGAGATTGCCATTCTGGGCCCGAGTTCCGGATAGATTTGGAAAAACCATTCAATCTCGCGCCGGATCTGGATATCCGTGGATGTTTTTTCAGCTGCACTTTCTGCTGTCTCTGATGGAATTCCGGCTGCATTTTCTGCGGCCACTGATGGAATTCCGGCTGCGGCTGCTGATATTTTTTCCCCCGCAGCGCCGTCTGCCGGGCTGCTTCCCACCTGAGCCGTCGCGTTTTGTGTCCCGGTTCGGTCCAGGTAATCCGCCGCCTGCCGGTAAGGCATATCAATGCGGCGCTTGTAGACGATTCCTTTATATTTTTTCTTAATCTCGATGAAGGCGTCTGAATCGTCCGTCGGAACTCCGTAGCTCCTGAGCCGGAGTTTTTCCTTATATGCGGGACCGTCGATTGATTCACGGATCAGGCGGAAGTCCGGCGTGTCATAGTAGATATTGAGGATGCCGGTCTCGCCGTAGCGGTCAACGCGGGCGAAGCCTTGCAGGAAACGTCGCAGGGCGAAGTACTGATATTCGGTCAGGAGATATTTTTTCTCAACTCTCTGAAAAATCTGTGTGAACTGATCCATATCTGCCTGCTCCTTTCATTCCTGTGCTGATTGTCTTTTTCTCTTTTCCGGACCGCCAACGATGCAGTCTTCCGTGCCCGATTTCGAAACCGAAAGAACTTCGGGTTTTTGATTGTTTGTCTGCTGATGGTTGGAAGTATAGAAGCGCAACCTAAAACCAAACTTAAAGAAGATTAAAAAGTTTCATTCATTTTTTTAATCTGATTCGGCCATGGTGGCAAAGTGCCTGTCACTTTGCCACCTGCCTGTCACTTTGCCACCTGCTGCCGGTGCCAAAGTACCTGGTACTTTGGCACCCCTGCCCGCAAATACCAGTTTCCTCTGGATGCTGTAGCTGAGGAAGAAGAGGATGGTATCGGTGACGGCTTTTATTGTGACTGCGGAGATTGCCGGAAACATCAGGGTGAACCCGTTTACAATGACGGCACTGCAGGCCATCTGAACCACTGCCAGAAGGAAGTATTTTCCTGCTGCTTTTGTCCCTTTTTCTCTGCTGTGAAAGACAAGCTTGTAATTTACTGCGTAGTTATAAGCAGCGGAAAGGATGCGGGCCGCGACCGTTGCTGCCAGGATATAGACAGATGCCGGAAGAATTTTCAGGAAAAGGACGCTGAAGGCGGCAAATAACCCTAAGTCCAGCGCTGCAGATGAAAGCGAGGAAAAAATGTATTTGAAGAAGCGTTCGCCTAAGATCCGATAGATTCTTATGGAGTCCCAGACCGGATGAAAGTGGGTCTGATGATGGTCTCTGGAATCATAAATCGTCGCAATTGGCACCTGCCGGATAGGATAGTGGTCGGCGGATTCCAGAAGCATACGCATTTCAAATTCAAAACGCTCGCCCCTGACTGACAGGAGTTCTTTCATAAAGGAAAGCGGAATGCCGCGAAGACCGGTCTGGGTATCGCCAACGTCGAGGCCAGTCAGATATTTCAGAACGGATGAGGTCAGCCTGTTGCCCGTTCTGCTCTTCCAGGGAACGTTTTTTTCATCGAAGGTGCGGACGCCCAGGATCAGAGAATCCGGGTGAGACTCCAGTTCAGCCGCCACCTTCCGAATGCAGGCGGGCGAATGCTGGCCGTCGGAATCCGCGGTGACAGCGCCGAGTATCTTGGAATAATTCTGAGAAAGATAAGAGAAAGCTGTCTTGAGCGCCCGCCCCTTGCCGCAGTTTTTGGCATGGGTCAGGAGTCGTCCGTCATAAGGCTGAATGATGCAGGCTGCCCGGTCGAAAATATCCCGATAAGCCGGCCCGCTCCCATCGTCTACGAGAATGACAGGGCCTGGCGCCGCAGGCGCAAGCTCAGAGAGGAGCTGCAGAAGACGCTGGTCAGGCTGATAAGACGGAATGATTACGGGAATAATAGATGGAATAGAATATGTCATAAAGCTTCACCTCACTGAACTGTGCAAAAGAGAAAATCATGAAATGATTATTCCTCATTCAATCCTCACAAAGGAACTTCTTTTTTGTTCTGTTGTGCACAGTATGAGAGATGAAGCTAAAATTTACCTTAAACGCAAAGGTGTCAGGTGCTGTGAACTTTTGTTCACAGCACCTGACACCTTTGTCTCCTTTGTCTCCTTTGTTTGTCTTTGTTGCGAAGAGCGGAAAAAGCAGCCCGTCCGGGCTGCTTTCGGAGGCGGCAAGGTGCCTGCCTGGCACTTTGCCGTCTCAGGCTCTGATTTCCTGTTTCATGAAGCAGATGTAGGCTATGGCGAAGACAAAGACCATTTCCGCGAACATTGCCACGATCTGCGGCCAGATCTGCAGAAGGCTCTGCCCGATGGGCAGGTAGCTGGTGACCTGGCTTTCTGCTGACTGCAGCGTTGCCATGATATCCAGGGAATGCAGGGTCGGGTTCATGAGGATGGACGTGACCTCGCCGAAGAGGTAAGCCGGCGAAATCCGGCTGAATCCTGCCTGGGCATTCATGTTGTTGATCTGCTGCAGGACCGTCGCATTGCTTCCGGTCAGGGGATAGACCATGTTGGCGAATCCTTTGGCGACGAGCGGCAAAAAGAGGGTCAGGAAAAGCCAGAGCGCCAGACAGATCATGACCGAGGTTGCCGAATGTTTCGTGACGACCGAGAAGAAGATAGCAATGGCCAGCCAGGTACAGATGTAAATGACTGTGATGACCAGGTAAACAAAGACGCGAACAAATTCTTCAGGTTTCGGGCTGATGCCGCTGATCAGAAGTCCGATTCCGGTCAGCCAGCCGCCCACTGCAAAAACAATCACACAGACTGCCGTGGCTCCCGCCAGGAATTTGGCGTTGATAATGGTATCACGGTAAATGGGCTGGGCTGCCAGACGGTTGAGGGTGCCTTGCGCTTCTTCGCTGCGAATGGCATTGAAACCAAAGAGAATCCCGATCACCGGTCCCAGCAGGCTGAGGAAGGTGGAAAAACTGTAAATCGAGGATCCCGCTGTCGTATAGAGCAGCAGGAACATATATTCCGTCAGCGACTGGTTTGCTTCTGTTGCTTTCTGGGCCGCCTCGGACAGGGTATTCATGGCTCCGCGGACCGAAGCCGTCCCGACAAGGATCAGCAGGGCAAACAGGATCCAGAAGCGGTAGCTGGTCAGATGGTCTGCCAGTTCCTTGCGGTAGAGAACGTGAAAACCTCTGCGGTTGGCGCGGGCAGCTTCGCTGTTTCGGTTATTGAATAAATTCGCAAAACTTTTTTTTCGTTCTCCCGCTTTTTCCTCCCCGGCTTTCTGTTCTGTGGAATCGTGAGTGGACTTCTCTGCCGCACTGTCTGACGCCTTTAAAGCGGCTTCTTTATTTGCGACCGCCTTTAAAGCGGTCTCTTTATTTGCGGCTGCCTTCAAAACGGCCTCATTACCTGCGGCTGCCGGCGCTGCTTCTTTGGCTGCTGCCTGTGCTGTCATCCATCTCACCTGCCTTTTCAAAATATCTTCTGTAAATCTCATCCAGGTCGCCGCCCCGTTCGTGCATCTCTCGAAGGACGAATCCGTTTCCGACCAGAAGGGCCAAGAGTTCTCCTTCTATATTATGGTCGGCTTTTATATGGATCATGTGGTCGGCATCCGCGACCGTGTCCTGAATGCCGCTGACCTTCTTCAGAAGCTCCATGAGGATCCGGTCGGATTCTTCCTGGCTGAATTTCAGGTTTTCCTTTCTTGCCTTGATATTCAGCTCGTACAAACTGTCCTGTCCTGCAAGCTGGCTTCGAAGGTCGCTGATCCTGCCGTGTGCGATCATTTTTCCTTTGACAAAAATTCCTACCCGGTCGGAAATCTCCTGGATCTGGTAAAGCTCGTGAGACGAGATCAGAATGGTTCTGCCGTCCTTTTCCGCCAGTTCCCGGATCAGCCCGGTCAGCTCGTGCATGCCGGAGGGATCGATGCCCAGCGTGGGCTCGTCCATAATAATAATGGAAGGATCCTTCATAAGAACGTCCGCAATGCCCAGCCTCTGGCGCATGCCGCGGGAATAGGTGGACGTGCGGCGGTCTGCCGCTTCCTTCATGCCCACGCGGTCCAGGAGTTTTTCCGCCCGTTCCATGGCTTCCATCCGGTCCAGGCCGTTCATTTCTCCCGCAAAGATCAGATTCTCCCAGCCAGTCATCTCCGGGTAAAAACCGACATTGTCCGGCAGATATCCGACTTCTTTTTTTACCGCGATTGAGTCACGCGTACAGTCGTGACCGTCGATGGATGCCGTTCCGGACGTGGGTTCCGTAAGTCCCAGAAGCATAAGGGTCGTCGTTGTTTTTCCCGCGCCGTTGGGTCCTAAGAGTCCAAAAATTTCTCCCCGATTTACCGACAGGTTCAGGTGGTCGACCGCCGTCAGGTCTCCGTACTGCTTGGTGAGGCCATGCGTTTCTATTACTGTGTCCATTTCGCGCCTCCCAAATCTGTGAAATGCCGCCAATCTGATATCTCACGGCTTCCTGATTCAGCAAGTGCTGCCCTGCTGTTATTCTGCGCTTTCCGGATCCGTGAAGCAGAACTGTTCCGGCTGCATTTTTTATCTGCCGATTTTTCGAGATACTGCTGCCCTTCTGACATTTTCAGTGCCTCCCGAATTTGCGGAAAACATAAAGCAGGACGCAGACAATACCTGCAATGATGACGACGCCGACAATGCCCCAGGCCGTGCTGGTCCTTACGGTCGCGCGGAAGAGGGTGTCGACAGAGGTCTGGTCGTTGGCCGCCTTAACCGTAAAGGTATAATCGCCGCTGACCGCGTTTTTCGCCGGGGTGACGTTCATAGTGACGGTCGCGGACTGGCCTGCCGGAAGGCTTGCGATTGCTTCCTCCGGGAATTCTACCGTCCAGTCTGAAGGAGCCTCTGCTGACAGGTTCAAGTTCTCCAGGTCAATGTTGCCGTTATTGGTCACGGTCAGGCTGACTGCCTTTTTATGGTTGGAATTGCATTCAAAAGAAACTGTTCCGTCCGTGGTCGTAACAGTCGTGCTGTAGGTACCTGTGATTTTTACCTTAAGAGTGGCGGAAAGATTTTTTGAACCGGCAGACGCGGTGACAGGAATCTTATATTCTCCCGCTTCTACTGTCTCCGGCGGAGTGATCTTGATGCCGACCTGAGCGGAATTGTGAGCCTTGACGTCGATAGAAGATACATTTGTAGAGCTTCCGGACGGGCTGAAGGCGACCGTCCAGCCTTCCGGAGCGTCTGCGGAAAGGGCATAGGACAGATCCTCGCTTCCGGTATTGCTGATCGTGGAATTAAAGGAAAAGTCGGTCTTGGAATCGCCTTCCTGGCTGTCGTAATCTGTCGTCAGCGCGGAAGCTGTAGTGGAATCGCTCGTTACATTAAGAGTCAGGACAAGTGGTTCGGAACCGCCCTTCAGGGTAATTTCATAACTGCCGTCCTCTGCGGAATCCGGAACGTTTACTGTATACGTCGCCAGGTCATCATTATCGCCTGCCTTGGCAAAAACAGAGGTGATCCCGTTTCCATTGCCCTCGAACTGGCCGGTCCAGCCATCCGGCAGACCCTCGGCAGAAAGGCTGACCGCCTCGCCCCGGTTCCCATAGTTTTCAAAATCCAGGCTGAAGCTGGCCTGGGCGCCGGGATTGACGGAAATGCCCGGATAATCCGTACTCATCTGGACATTGGCTGCAGCTGCTGCAGTTGTCTCTGTCTTGGCTTCATTCGTTCCATTGCTTCCCTGATCCTGCGCGTCCGCTTCCTCTGCGGCATCTGACTGAGCCTGTGTTTCCGTCTGGGTCTGCGTTTCTGTCTGAGCCTTCTCACCTGACGGATTTTTCTCATCTGCCGCAGCAGGAAGAGCACTGCAGAATAAAGTTCCCACTAAAGCTGCGCACGCTGCCGCTGAAGTGATAATCGACCTTCCGCGACGCATCCCCGCTGAAAATTTCCTGACTTCCATGATGACATCCTCCTCAATCCATATACGGGATTTTTATAAATTTTCCGGTCTGCTCTGAGGCATTGCCCAAGAACCAAATGGTCTGTCCTGAATCATTCCCCGGAAACCGAATGGTCTATTCCGGGGGTATCTCCCAAGAAACAAATAACCTGCTCCGGGCATTCCCCAGAGACCGAAAGCCATTCTAGGAGCAAGATGTCAAAAAAGTGTTATGCAAATGTGTTCAAATTGTGTCCTGGCGGTCAGTCACGGGGACGGTCCCCGTGGCTGGCTGTGTCTTCGCCTCCTTTGTCATATTTTTTTCATTATTACGTGACTTTTTTGTGATTTTTTACCCTGTTTCCGAAAAATGCGTGTATAATAAAAAAATGATATGCCAATTGAAATAATCGAGCGAAATTTTTCGGCCGGGAGAGTAGTCCATGCGTGCGGAAAAAAATTCCAAAAACATAATAAGAGAACTGGGCCGGAAGGCTCTGAAGGCTTTCAAAAGCAGCCTTTTTCCGCAGGATTATGAGTTTCTGCATGACTTTCAGATGCGGGAAAATAAGCGGGAGCTGAACTTCCTCTTTGCGGCATCTCTTGTGCTTCAGACTGTTTTTCTCATTGTCGAAGCCAACGGCTACCGTGCCGAAAGCTTCCCGTCCACAGTCATGCTGCTGATTCTGACTATCATTCTCTTCCTGGTCTGCACCATAAGCAGAGCAAGAGGCGATGAGGAACGGGATGAGACCTTATGGCTTTATATCAGCTGTGCCGGTCTCTCAATAATCTCCACCGCCGGTGATACCTGGTTCACGCCCAATTCCAGCTGCTTCACCCTTCTGTGCTACCTCATTATTATTCCTATTGTAATTACGGACTTCCCGGCAAGGCTTGCAGCCTTCCAGAGCGGCTTGACCCTGTTCGCGATCATTGCCGTCTGTACCGCCAAATCCGGAAACGGTCTTCTCATGCAGATGGACCTTCTCCGCATCCTGGCCGTATCACTGGTCTCCATGGATCTGGGCTGCCGGAGGGTCAACCGCTTTCTTGCCATCCTGCATATGAACACGACCATTCAGGATTCCGCCGAGCACGATGCCCTCACCGGCATCTATAACCGGGCCGGCGGCGAACTCCTCATCCGTACTGAGATCGAGCTCCGGCACAGCGGTTCCTTCTTCATGCTTGACGTAGATAACTTCAAGCACGTCAACGACCGTTACGGCCACCTGATCGGTGACAAGACCCTGCGCCAGGTCGCGGATATCCTGCAGGTCAGCTTCCGCAGTTCCGACATTGTCATGCGTATGGGCGGCGACGAATTTATCATATACGCCATTGGCATGGTCGATGAAAAAAATGTCCGCACCCATCTGGACCAGATGTGCGAACGCATGCATACCATCGTGCTGGACGAAACAACCGGCGACCATGTAAGCATCAGCGTAGGCTGTGTCATCAACAACGGATCCTACCCGGATTACCACTCCCTCTACACCGCAGCCGACAGAATCCTCTACGAGAGAAAAGAAGCCGGCAAGGACGGCTACAAAGTTCTGAATATTTCCTATCGAAAAGAGTGACAGACACAAGAATGAGCCGGGGCGCAGCGCCCCGGCTCATTCTTGTGTTCCTTATTTAATCAGCCAACGTGTGTCAAAGCAGCAGCTGCTTTGGTCCCTTATTTGCCGTATAGCGGGATGTGATGTCAAATCCCATATACCGAAATGCGATATCAAATTCCAAAACCATAATACAGTACCGGCAGGACTTTTCCCTTCAGCACGCGCTCTGCCTCTTCTGCCGCTGCTTTATCCGTTTCTATATGAAAAATCTTTGTGGGAATCGGACCTTTCCGCCCAAATTTTCTCACGTCTACCTTTCCGCCGCAGCCGCACTGGCTGACTTCCTCTGTTTCCCAGTCATGATGCAGGATCCCTGCCCCGTTAAGCAGTTCCTGCGCCTTTTGATAATCTTTCTCGTTCTTAGACTGATACACCAGAATCTTTTTCAACTTCACGCCGCCTTTCTATGTCCTCCTAGCTGAATTTCAGGAAATCCGAAAAAGTTCCCTCCAAAGAATTTTTCTCACGCTTGTGATAATCATAAAACTGCCGATTCTGTTTTTAAAAAGCATTTTCTTCGACAAATTCATCAAAAAGCGGCAGAGTGAACCGCACATATCCCCTCTCATTGCCGGTAATAATTCCTTTCTTGATCAGCCGCTTCCGGTAAGGGTTAAATTGATTGCTCGTATACCCAAGTTTCTCGCGAATATCCTGAATTCTTCCCTCTGGTACTTCAGACATAGCAATTAGAATTCTCTTATCATTTGCAGACAGCTCTGCCCAGATTTTATCGTACGAATATTCTTCCAGGTACTGCTTATACTGGCTTCTGACAGATCGAAAATCACCTGCGTTTTCATACGTCAGATACCCCAGTGCCTGAAAGGCAAAGGAATATCCCTTCGTTTCCTGTGCCATAATCAGTGCATCTTCATCTGATAGTAAAAACGTTTTTTTATAATTATCGCGAATTGCTCCGATATTAAGAGGGGATAACTCGATTTTAGGTGCCCTGTACAAAAATGTCAGGCTTTTTTCATTTTGCAAAGAATAAATGTTTTCATATAAACCTGTCATTAATAGAAAAACCGGCAAATCCTGACAAACAAAAATCTGGAATGCGCTTGCAAATACCCTCATGTTCTGAGTATTGGTAACTTCGTCTATTTCAATAAGCAGACGTTTTCCTTTGTTTTTCAGACTTGTCAGCATTTTTGCCAAGGCCATTTCGATATCTGTAATCGGAACAGAACCATTAACTTCCAATCCGAGCCCAAAAAAGGATAAATTGATTTTTTCCGACTGAAATATTCTAGCTAATGTATTATCGCTGGACAATTTTGCCGCTAACCCTTCAAGCAGATCTCTTTCAGGATTTAATTCCGCAACGATAAAATCCTTATCCGCAGCAATTTTTCTGGCAATATCCGTCATAAATACGGTCTTACCCGACCCATGAACCCCCGTGATTTCAAACATCTGCTGAGATGGATGCTCTGCTGTAAAGGATTCATATACCATATCGGACTGCATTTTCCTGGAAATCAATTCCTCCGGCATACGTCCGAATGTCATTGAATAAGGATTCCCCATATCTTTTTACCTTTGCTGTTTTAATTTTAGACTCTTGTTTACTGTTTGAATTAGATTTTTACTGTCGTTTACTGTTTAGAATTATTTTTACTGTCGTTTACTGTTCAAATTCATTTTATCGCTTTTTTTCATTGTTTACAATGATTATCCGTTTCTTCCGTCTCAATCCCCAGTCCGTAATACAGCATCCGGTTATAGCTGCTGTTGGCCTTTTCTGCTTCCTTCTTCTCAATCCAGCGCTTTCGGTCTTCCATAATAGCCAGCATCTCGTCGACGATTTCTTCCGGGCTTTTGGGTCTGGCGCTCTTCAGATAGCCAATCATACGGGACATGGTCTTTTCCGACCCCAGATTTTTGGCAATCTCTTTGGCAAATTCCTCCGGATAGCCCATTTTCATGATCTGATCGATCAGCTCATTATAGATCCTGTTCCAGGATATTTTTCTTTCATCCATATTCTGTATACCCTTCGTCTGCTGCATGCAGCGGAAGCTGCCTGTTATCAGCCTTCCCCATTATTGTAGACGGTTTCTTCCGGTCCGCACCAGCCAAAGCCGCTTTGATCAGCCAATGCGGGCTTGGTTAAAGATATCCTGACACCTGTCTTAGCTCTTTCATGATTTTCGGTTTCTATTCACGCAGTTATTACAGGAAAAGTCTGATCCTCCTTGCTGCCTCCTGAATCCTGGACAGAGGTGACGCCAGGTTGACCCGGATGTGGTTCGGTCCCTCGAAGTCTCTTCCGTCCTGCCAGCCGACTCCATAGTCCCAGCCGGCCTCCAGGATCTCATCCAGCGTCTTGCCGGTGCGTTTCATGTAGCTGCCGAAGTCCAGGAAAAACATATAGGTCCCCTGGGGCATGGCTACCCTGACTTCCGGATAGTTTTCTCTGAAAAAGCTGTAGAAAAACTCCGCGTTCCCCTTTATGACCCGGACCATTTCATCCTTCCATTCGCGCCCTTCCTCACTGTAACCGCCGATCAGGGCATGCATGGAAAGGACGTTCATGTCATTATAATGGGTCCGCGATCCGTAATCCGTAATCCTCTTGCGCAGCTCATCATTGTAGATAATGTGATAGCTGCCGATCAGGCCTGCCAGGTTGAAGGTCTTGCTTGGGGCATAAGCCGCGGCAATGTGCTCTTTTGCCCAATCATTAACCGCCTGCAGCGGGATATGTTCCTCTCCCGGAAAAACAATGTCCGCCCAGATTTCATCGCTGATGACAGTCACGTCGTTCCTTTCAAAAACTTCCATGGCCTTTTCGAGTTCTTCCCGTCTCCAGACTCTTCCCGTCGGATTGTGAGGTGAACAGAAGATGACAACCCGGATCTTATTGTCCTTGATTTTCCGGTCCATATCGTCATAGTCCATATGCCAGTCACCCTTTTCATCCTGAATGAGCGGACTGTATACCGAATGCCTTCCCAGACCTTCGACGTCCATCTTGAATCCCAGATAAACAGGGCTGTGGAGCAGGATCCTGTCTCCCGGCTTCGTCAGGACCTGGACGGCGCTGGTCACGAAGCCGTGGACTCCGTTCTCATATCCGATCATATCCCTTGTCAGCCCCAGACCGGTATGTCCTTTACCTCCGTAGCACCGCCAGTTGATGATTGCGTCATAATATGCATCAGATGGCATAAAGTAGCCGAATGCCGGGTGGTCGACCCTGTCGTGAAGAGCCCGGATAATTGATGGTGCCGTCGGGAAATTCATATCCGCAACCCACATAGGAATAAAATCATAGCCATCCCTGGGTGCCTTCAGTTCCTTGCCCCAGATTTTCTTCCCGACCGCGTCCACCGCCGTCGCATCCCTGCCCTTGCGGTCCATAATTGAAGTAAAATCGTATTTAAAATTCTCTGCCATAATCCTTCAATCTCCCTCAAAATTTCTCGGTTATCCTTCAGGCTTCCCATTCCACCCTGGACTTCCACTCTTCCTGTACTTCCGATTCCTGTTCTATAGCCACGGTCTTGCATCAGCCAAAGTGACAGGTCTTCTCGTCTGCCGACTCGGTCGGTGCTAAACGGTGTCCACAGGACACCATCACCGTCTGCCGACTCGATCGGCGCTAAGCGGTGTCCACAGGACACCAACGCCACTTTATGCTGCCTGTCACTTTGGCTGGTTCATTCAACCTGTCTCAGTGCCTGGTCCAATGCGTCCTGCTGCTCGTAGGTCAGATGGGTGAAAGGCCCCTGCAGAGTTTCCCGCAAAGTACACAGTTCTCCCTTGAAGGCTGAATTCTTGTGTATGGAGTAAAAATACCTGTCCAGGATTGCTCTTGTCTTTGGATTTTCATCCAGTTCTGCCAGCGGAGTGTCCAGACTGTAAACCCTGCGGTAAGGTCTGGTGGGTTCATAGGTAAAGGTATAGGTTCCGGTTCTCAGGATTACCTGGGTATCCTTTCCTTCCTGCAGGATTGCCAGAATTCCGTCCGGATGAGAAGACGTACTGTGGTTCTCTACTTCTTCGGCATCCGCATCCGGCAGAGTCAGACAGACCTGACCATCAAAGGGAACCGTGACTTCGAAGTGCAGCATACCCTGATCAAGTTTCCAGGAACTGCAGATCTTACCTGCCGCCGTATTGACATAGCCCTTTACCCACGGAATCTGCCAGGTAGGTTTAGGCTCCAGGATTGCAGTCTTGAAACCTGCAGTATTCATAGACGGACAGAAGCCCAGGAGTTCCCGGTACATCCACTCTACGATGGAGCCGTAAGCGTAATGGTTAAGAGAATTCATCTCTGTCCCGCTGATCCTGCCATCCGGCAGAACGGAATTCCAGCGTTCCCAAATGGTCGTCGCTCCCATCAGTACTTCATAAAGCCAGCCAGGATACCCCTTCTCCAGAAGGAGGTGGACAGCCAGTTCGTGCATACCGTTCTCGGATAGAGCCTGGCAGAGCCAGGGCGTTCCGGTAAAGCCGGTCTCCAGATGGTAAAACTTCTTGCGCAGGCGGTTCATAAGGCCTTCCCTGGTACGTGCAAGCGCCTTTGGGTCTGTTTTTCCATCCATTCCGTCCGGGATCAGACCCAGATAAAGTACCACGACGTAAGCTGTCATAGTATCCACGGCCAGCCGTCCCGACGGAGTATAGTATTCCTTCACGAAAGCCTGCTTGATCTCGGAAGCCAGTTTCCTATATACTGCAGCGTCCTCTTTCCTGCCCAGAACCTCTGCGGCCTTCGCGACGATCGTCGTCGAATAATAATAGTAAGCAGACGCGATCAGGAAGGGATCTGTCTTGCCGTAAACGCCTCCCTTGACATTGCCGTCCAGTGCCAGCCAGTCGCCGTACTGGAAACCGGTCTGCCAGAGTCGTCTGCCGCCGTACTTATCATCTTCGCCTTTAATATAGTCGACCCAGCCCTTCATGCTGTCATACTGACGGCGGAGGATTCCCTGATCGCCCGTATGCAGGTAAACGTTCCAGGGAATCACCGTCGCTGAATCACCCCAGACCGAAGAAACGGTACCGTCGAAATTGGCGACCGGCACGACGTCCGGCACAGCGCCTCCCATCCTCTTCTGTTCGCAGGCCAGATCATGCCCGAACTTGCTATAAAAGGCATAGGTATCTGCATTGAAGCATGCAGTTCCCGAGAAAATCTGGGCGTCTCCGGTCCAGCCGTAGCGTTCGTCCCTCTGCGGGCAATCCGTCGGCACGTCCACGAAATTGCCCTTCTGCCCCCACCAGGCATTGAGGAAGAGGCGGTTTACCAAAGGATCTGCTGTCTCAATGTTTCCCTGCCGTTCCATCTCGGAGTGAATAACCATGCCTTTAAAATCCGACAGCTCATCCGACCCGTCCCAGCCGCTGATCTTGACATAGCGGAAGCCGTAGAACGTAAAATGCGGACGCACAACCCGTTCCTGTCCGTCAGATATATAAGTAAATTCCGCCTTAGCGGTTCTCAAATTGTCATTGTAAAAACATCCATCCTGAAGAATTTCTCCGAACTGGAGCAAAAATTTCTTCCCGGCTTCTGCCTTGCATTTGAAGCTAAGCCAGCCGACCATGTTCTGTCCCATATCCAGAACCGTCTCACCTTTCGGTGTATGAATAATTTCCACCGGTTTCAATTCTTCCTGGCAGATCAGGCGCGGATCCAGACGCGAGCGTAATAACGCTTTGTTCAAATTTTTTCCACTGATGCTGCTTCCTATGTCGGAAATACTGTCTTTTTCAGCGCCAGCCTTGCAGGCCGCTTCCGAAGCAGCTTCAGGAGCAATTACTTCGGTATCAAAAATCCTGCTCTGATCGATGCCGGGTTCATAGACTTCTCCCGGATAGATGCCGCTGAAGGTAACCGGACTTGCCTTTGCCTTCCAGCTGGTATCCGTGCAAAAGGTTTCCTTCGAACCGTCTGCATAAGTTACATGAATTTCAGCAATCAGCGCCAGCCTGTCGCCATAATTCTCCTTCTTCTTCGTCAGGCCGAACTCGCCCTTGTACCATCCGTCTCCCAGCATGACCTCAAGACGGTTCTGCCCCTGCTTCAGGTCCAGTTCGTAGGTCTGAAAGGGAATCCAGGAATCGTATGCACAGAAGCCCGGCATCAGATATTCCTCTCCCTGCTTCTTTCCGTTCAGATAAAATTCATAAAGCCCCAGGCCGACCATATAAGCCCTGGCTTTTTTTACAGGTTTCGTAAGTTCGATATCCTTAAAAAGAATGACCTGGAGATCCTTGTCAGCTTTCGGCGTAATCCAATCCGCCTTCCATTCGTCTTCCTTGGGCGTCTCGAACCAGGCTGCATCGCTCCATGCGCTGTCGCCATCATCCGCCGTAACCTGAACCTTCCAGAAATAGCGGGTCTCGGCTTTCAGTTCAAAGGGCAATTCGAAAGCCAGGCTGCTGATTTCCCTATACTCTCCTTCCTTCTTCAAATCCCTGTCACTGTCAAAAACCACTTTCGTGAATTCCCGATCCAGTGCCACCAGAATCCTGGCGCTCTTCTGACTGGTACCTGTACTCTCCTCCACCCGGTAGGAAAGCGTCGGATGGTCCAGTTCATTACCCAAAGGGTTCACCAGATGATTGACTTTCAGATATCCGATTTTCATAGCTTAAATCCCTTCATAATTGTGGAATATTTTGTTTGAAAAAACTTCAAGAGCAGCATTTTATTCCATTTCTATTGTACTTGTTCTTCCTGCTAAAAGCAGTTTAAAATACAGGCTGCCGAACAATGATGCTTTGGTATAAAATTGCCTTTGCAGCGATGCTTTGGTATAAAATTGCCTTTGCAGCGACATTTGGACCGGGCTCACTTCCTTCGGCTATGAATCGCACTCCCACGGTGCAAAAAAGGCTACCGGGCAAAAGTATAAGATATGCATAAATAACCTTTGCAGCGACATTTGGACCGGGCTCACTTCCTTCTTTTTCATTAAGAAGTGAGCCCGGGAAACGGAGCAAAAAGGTTTTTATGCATATCACTTTGCACAGTAGCCCTTATAACCTAATTTTATTCGAAGAAGCTTCCTTTTACGTTACTCCAGTTCTTTTCCGCATAGGCGAGCAGCTTGTCAGCCTGCTCTGCGCTCATCTCCGGGAAGAAGAAGAACAGGCGGGAGGAACCATACTTCTTTACGACGCGGTCTACGTTCGCAATCCAGTCGTCGAAGCCGCCGGAGTAAACCTTGATCCAGATGGACTTTCCGGCTGCGACAACCTTGTCGTAGATCTTGTCCCACTCCGGCCAGGTTCCGTCGGGACCGGTATCTCCCGGCGTCCACTGCAGGGCATTGATGCCGTCGATGGTCATCAGCTTATCCAGGTGACGGATTGCGCCCGGGCCGTCCAGATGGTACATAGCATAATCCAGCTTCTTTGTCTGCTCTACCAGAGAGTCATAGACAAAGTCATTGAAGAAGTCGACAGACATCATTGCGGATGCGTCACACTGGAGCTTGGCAAGTCTGCCCGGTGCCCAGATCTGGAAGCAGGAATAGGAGTTTCCGCCCTCCGGTCCCTTGATGGCATCATAGAAGCGGTCAAAGTATTCAAAATAAGCTTTGGTAACCTGGCCGACTCTCTCTTCGATGGCATCCGGATCTTCGATCATGTCCATCATCAGAGTCTGCGCGCCGCGAAGAGAAGACAGAACGTCAACGTTCTCCATCAGGTCGGGCATATCGCAGCAAATGTCGTTTCCTGCAACCTTTGCGCAGCCCTGTACAACTTCCAGGTGCTTCTTGAACCATTTGTTCTCCGGATCGAATTTCAGTTCCGGTACGTCGTCCCAGTCCTGGTCCTCGTTAATACAGGGGATAAACCAAACGGTATCTTCCTTCCAGCCGATATCCGAACCCAGATATGCTGCTGTGGATCCCGGACCGAAGTTCGTCTCCAGGTTGGGGAAAGCTTCTCCCAGGAAGAGGTGCTTCTCGCAGAAGTCACGGTAGCGGGCTACCATGCGCTCCGGATTCATGTACTTGTCTTCCATGTCCTTCCATTTGAGTTCTTCCGGAAGATTGTAATTCAGTCCCTGGCAGAAGACGTCCGCATTCCCGCCTTCGTGGGGCTGTCCGTCGGAGTATTTCTCAATCTCCGGACGTCTGGCAATGACACGCATCAGCGGTCTGCCTGTGTTTTTCTGCTGCCAGTAGTCAGCAAACTTCTGCCTGGTCTCGTCCCAGTTTTCCTTGTACTGCATTTAACTGTAGTCTCCTTTTTTGTAAAAAAATCCTTATCTATATGTTCCCGGGTAAATTTTTTTCACGAGTGTCAGCTACTCAAAAAATTGCTGCATGAATGTCCGCCGCTCTTGAAAATTTCTACACGGGTGTCCGCCGCTCTTGAAAATTTCTACATGGGTGTCCGCCGCTTTCTTAAAAAATTTCTACGCGGGCGGCCTCCACTTTCTTAAAAAATTTCTACGCGGGTGTCCTCCACTCTCGTAAAATCTCTACGCAGGTATCTGTCGCTCTTGAAAAAAAGATGTGCGAAGCCTGTTCTTTCGGGTTGCAATATTAAGCTTTCAATAATAGCTCGCTGCCATCGAACTTCGCCTGCGCTTTTTTTACCCCGTCGACGTAAAGGGCGATTTCCCTTCCGACGATGCCGCCCTCGAAGCTGCGCTCTGCTTTTCCTATGGCAAGAGTCTGCGCCGCGTCATCCCAGTTCAGGCTGACCCAGCTGTATTCGCCCTTTTCATAGCCGTAATCATTGCCGGCATCTTCGTAGTAATCGAAGCTGCCGTCCGCGCCGCTTACGACGTGGATTTCAAGCGGGGTCTCCTGCCTTTGGTCCGCGTATTCCATATGGGCTTCCATAGGAATAACTGCGCCTGCCTTTGCAAAAACAGGGATATGGTCGATTGCAGCCGGGACGGTTACGTACTGGCCGCTTCCGTAGCGGACGCCGGTGTGGATCTCCGTCCAGGTGTTTCCTGCCCCCTGTCCGGACAGATCCAGCTCCGGAAGATAGCAGTCCCATGTTTTTTCACATTCAAGCTCGCTGCCGTCTGTATCATAATACATAGGCTCCGTGACCGGAACGACCAGCAGGGAAGGACCGAACATATATTCGTCGTCCAGCTCCACCGCAATCGGATCGTCTGCAAAGTCGAAGAAAAGACTCTTCTGCATGGTGCCGTCTCTTAAGGCTACGTCTCCTGCCAGAGAATAAATATAGGGCATGAGACGATAGCGCATGGCGATGGCATCTGCCAGGGCATCGTAAACCGGCTCTCCTTTTTCCCCGAACTGCCATACTTCCCGCGGCGTATCTGTGCCGTGAGAACGGAACATAGGCAGGAAGGCTCCCATCTGGAACCAGCGTGTATAAAGTTCCCGGTAGCCAGGATCCTCGATGCCGTTCTCATAGTCGCCGTGCCAGAACCATTTCATTTCCGGATCATTTTCACAGTCACATCCCCTGTGGGCAATGTTTTCATGAACGGTAAAGAAGCCGCCGATATCCAGGGTCCAGTAAGGCATGCCGGAAAGACCCATGTTCAGTCCTTCTGTCAGCTGCTTTCTGAGAACGTCCCAGCGTGCAGAGGTATCGCCGGACCAGAGCATGGTCCCGTACTTCTGAATGCCGGGATAACCGGACCTGGTCAGGTTAAGGACACGCATGTCTTCTCTTTCTTTTCTCTGATTTTCAAAGATTCCCTTGGCGTGGTAAAGGGCATAAAGGTTAGCCCTCTCCGGGTTCAGGAACTTCTTGTGCTCGTTTCCGACCAGTTCGAAACGCTCCCAGGGCTGCCGCATCATAGCACCGCCCCAGTCCGGGCCGGAGAAAGGCTCCGTGGAATCACACCACCAGGAATCAAAGCCCTTGAAGAGCTCCTTGCTGCACTGCTTCCAGTAGATTTCCCGTCCTTCTTCGGAGAAGGCATCATAAGTAGCCAGATCATTAAGCAGATGACCGGCTTTCGTCATTTCCTGACAGTCCGGCGTATCGTAATTCATATTCGGCCAGACAGAGACCATGGTATGGGCGTGCAGCTTTGTCATATCCTCCCGCATGTGGGGAAGGTCCGGATACCGTTCGGTATCGATTTCCATCTTGCAGCCCCAGTCGTCGCCTTTCCATGTCTTCCAGTCCTGGACAATGCAGTCCAGACCCAGACCTCTCTTACGGTACTCTGCGACCGTATCTAAAAGTTCCTCTTGTGTTTTGTAGCGTTCCTTTGACTGAACATAGCCGAAAGCCCATTTGGGCAGCATAGCCGCATGACCGGTCAGAGTACGGAAGCCTTTGATGATCTCATCCGCCGTATCGCCGGCAATAAAGTAATAGTTCAGTTCCTCCGCCGTATCAATATAGACGTAGGAACCTCTCGCGTCATCATTGAAGGTCAGAAGACTTCCGGTATCAAAGAGGATTCCATAGCCCATATTTGAAATCAGGAAGGGGACCGGAATCCGCATATTGTGCTGATAAAAGTACTGGACCTGGCCGCGGTAATCGTAAATTCCTTCTTCGCCCTGACCCAGGCCGTGAATCTCTTCGTCATCCTGCCAGCAGAAATTCAGTTTGGCATGATAAGCAGTATGATCAGCAGCGGCTTTCAGATTCTCTACAAAGTTGCGCTCACCGTCGACAGTTTTTACCCTGCGGATAATGGGTTCCTCATCTCCCGTTGAATAAACGAAGAAGGGAGTTTCGGTCAGCTCTTTTTTCCCCTCTTCGAGAAGGAAGCGGCCATCCTTGGTCCACCAGGCAAAGGATGCGTCGTTTTTGTCCACATCAAGGACTAGCCTGCCGGCACGGATGGTAACGGCATCTTCTTGGTCCGATGCGGTCAGGACCTTTGCCGGAGCTTTCGCAATACAAAGAGGAGATTCCCCTGAGGGCGCGTCCTTTTTCGTATAGACGACGTGAACGATATTGTCTGAAACAGCGGACAGGAAGATACTTCCGTCCGTCGTCTCCAGCTGCAGGTATGGGTCTCTGGCTTCTGTTTTGATCAGTTTCATTCTTCTCTCTTTCATTACGGTTTAACAGCCCCGGATGCTATTCGTGCTGAGACGGTCCGGAGCTGCTGATTATTTTTTGAAAAATCGTTTTATCGTTACTGCTTCACCGCTCCTGATGTCGTTCCGCTGATCAGGTACTTCTGGCCAATCGCGTAAACGATAATAACCGGGATGATGGTCAGGATAATATCGGTGAATACGTAGTTCCAGTAACTCAGGTTCTTGCCGAAGAACTGGTATACGGACATGGTCATCGGGAAGAGGCTGCTCTTGGAAGACAGGTACAGAGGCGTCAGGAAGTCATTCCATACGCCCATGAACTGCAGGATAAAGCAGGTAACCAGGGTCGGCTTCAAGAGCGGCAGGATAACCTGGAAAAACAGCTGCAGCGGACTTGCTCCGTCAATGACGGCTGCCTCATCCAGTTCCTTAGGCACCGATTCCACAAAACTGTAAATGGTGAAGATACAGAAGGGAATCATGGCTGACGAGAAGGTCAGGATGATGCCGAGTCTGGTATTGGTCAGGTGGAACCACTGGAAGACACGGACCAGGGTGACATAGTTGATTGGGAAAAACAGTCCTGAGATGAAGAACATGTACAGGAAGTTGTTCACAGGGGTTCTCTTACGGCTCATAACGAAAGCTGCCATAGCGCAGAAGAGAACGCCGATCGTCGTCGCGACGAAGGCATAAAGCAAGCTGTTGAAGAAGCCCTGCAGGATATCCGCCTGGTCAATAACTGCCAGGTAGTTCTCCGGGTGCCAGCCTTCCTTGGGGAAGGTCAACAGCATTCTGGCTGCCTCGCCTTTTGTCTTGAAGGAATTGATCAGAACCAGGTAAAGAGGAATCAGAACAATCAGGGACAGAATCACGCAGACAATCTGAGTAATGACTGTACTGACTTTGATTTTTTTTCTATGTTTTCTCATATCTGTCAATCCTCCTCTTTCTTAGTCATGACTCTGACTACGATAATTCCGATAATAGCTGTGACCAGGAGCAGCAGGGTATTCATTGCTGTAGCCATTCCGTACTTGCCCTTGCCGTACATCTCGAAGGAATAGGTCGTAAGAACTTCCGTCGCGTGGCCGGGGCCGCCGTTTGTCAGAACGTAGACGATATCGAATACTTTCAGACCATAAGTGATGCCGAATACCAGGTTGATCATGATCGCACCGCGGATCATGGGAAGAGTGACGTACCAGAGTTTCTGCCAGAAGTTGGCTCCGTCAATCTCGGCCGCTTCGTAGTAGCTGGGATCGATGGTATTGAGTCCTGCCAGGAAAATGACCATGATGTAGCCAATGCCGCGCCATGCGTCAACCATATAAATGGATTTCCATACGACGCTAAGGTTCGACAGCCATTTCTGTGCCAGACCGCCCAGGCCGACCGCCCGGAAGAATTCATTGAGAAGGCCGCCGTCATACTGGAAGATGGAACGGAAGATAATACCGATGATAACGAAGGGCAGGATTGACGGCAGATAGAAGATGGTCCGGTAAACCTTATTGCCCTTAAGTCCCTCATGCAGAAGCACGGACAGGAACAGGGCGGGAATAATTTTTACAATATTGGATACGACTGTAAATTTCAGGGTGTTTAAGAGGCCTGCCGAGTAGTTTTTCTTGGACGTAAAAATATCAATGTAGTTTTCAAGTCCTACGAAATGCAGTCCTTTTGTTGATGTGAACCTGCTCCAGTCCGTAAAGGAATAGAAGATGCCAAGTACGCTGGGCAACAGGAAAAACAATGCGTAAAGGATAAAAGGAATGATAATAAACCACTGGGGGTATATCTTGTTCTTGTTCTTTTTCATTTTTGCCTCCCTCTTCTTTGTTTTAGCTGTCATTCTGAAGTTTTTTGTTCAGGCTGTTATTTTCCAGCTTTTTTGCTCAGGCTGTCATTCTGCAGTTTTTTACCGCCTGATCTGATCTATGGTTCGCCGTGCCTGCACGCGCCGCAAAGCAGTATTTGTGACGTATGCAGGCAAGGTGAACTTTTTTCCTCTGCCTGCTGCAGACAAATGTTTGCAAAGAGATAGGGCGCGTGGCATTTTATCCATACCACGCGCCCCGCTCATTAGTCTTATGTTTCTTCGATTATAGGTAGGTAACCGAAGCCTTCTTTAGTTTTCGCGAGTGAAAACGCATAGCGTATTTCGTCTCGTTTCTATTCTTCCTTAAGGATTATTCCCGGTTGAAGAATTATTCCCAGTTGGAATCGCCGGCAGTCTCAGCTCCCTCAGCACGGTTGTCATCCATGTTGGTCAGGACATCGTTTGCTTCCATGTTGCCCTGGCAGAAGGAAACCATATCTTCGCCGAACTGCATCCAGTAGTCGTTAGTGTACTTGGTGCCGGTCTGAAGAACGGATACGCCCATCTTAGCCGGATCAACGGTTTGCATGAACGCTTCTTCTTCCGGAAGCCAATGCTGGTCGATGTCAACATTTACGTCCAGGTTGGTGTACTGCGGAGAGTTGTCCAGGATTTCCTGAAGGCTTTCCGGAGTGCATACGAACTGGAAGAATGCTTTTACAAGATCTTCGTTCTCGGTTCCCTTGTAACCAAACATGGTCGGGCCGGCCGGGTTGGTCGGATACCAGCTGTTGTCGCCGAGCGGGATCAGGAACATTCCGTACTCATCGGTCGTTCCGGTCTCGTCCTGGATCTGTTTGATGAAGGAAGAGTTAGCCATTGCCATAGCGATCTTTCTGTCGCCGAAGTCGTTGGCCATGTTGGTGGAGTCAGCGCCGACCCAGTCCTCACCGAGGTATCCTGCGTCAGAGAGCTCTTTGTACTCATTGAGTACTTCGATCATCTTCTCGTTGTCAGCGAAGGTAGCCTGGTTGGTGTTCAGCTGCTCATACAGATCCGGGTTGTCCTCGGTGTAAACACCGCCGATCTGGAAGAATGCCAGCTGATGCTGCCATCCATCAGCGCCTGGAACGAACCAGGGTGTGATTCCTTCAGCAGCGATCTTCTCGCAGTCAGCTTTGAAATCATCATAGGTGGTCGGTACTTCTGTGATTCCGAGTTCGTCGAACAGGGTCTTGTTGTAAACCATGACGTACTCAGGAGAGTTATGCCAGATCTGCAGACCGTAGAGCTTGTCATTTACCATGCAAGAGCTCTGACGGGTTGCCGGCATTACGTTCTGCCAGTCAGCGCCGGTGAAGTCGATGCAGTACTGCTCGGGATCGCCGATGTTGGACTCGATTGCGAACGGGTTGGACTGGATCCAGAAAATATCCGGGCACTCGCCGTTGTCAAGATCGGAATGAAGGATGTCGAGATACTGGTCAGCCGGGATGGTCTGAAGGTCTACGGTGCATCCGTAGGTATCTTCGAATCTCTTGATGGTTGCGTCATAACGGTTGTCCATCCAGCCTGCGGATACCAGGATGCTCAGGGTTTTGCCCTTGAAGGATCCGTCATCCGGGAATGCTTCAACAACAACGTTCTCTGCGTCTGCTGCCGGAGCCGCTTCTGCTGCAGTGCTCTCTGCAACAACTTCTTCTGCTGCGGAGCTGGCTGCAGCTTCTTCCTCCGCCTCAGATGCTGCAGAAGATGCTGCCTCGGTTTCAGCTGCGGATGATGCTGTCTCAGATGCTGCAGAGGAAGCTGCAGAACTGCTGCTTGCGCTGCCGCCGCAGCCTGCAAGCATGGAAGCTGCAAGCGCACCAGCGATCAGTGTTGATACGACTTTTCTTTTCATTTTTTAATTCCTCCCTTTTTATGGTGCTTTTAAGTAATTTTTCACTTTTCGCACTGATAAGTCTATGGTTACCTTATCAAATCACCCTGCACAATTCCATTTCCTTTTTTTCACTTTCTTTGTACTTTTTTTACAAGTTTGGAATTTTTCATGTTTTTTTCTTGTCGGAATGGCAGTTCGAAACGATTCGGATTTGGGGAAATCCGGCAATTATTCTGCATTCCGATGGAGGCGTGAAGTTCGCCCAAGCTGCTCTGCATCCATTCATTTTTGGAACGATGCCCGCAGGGTAAAGCTTAAAAAAACCGGCGTCACAGGAAGCTGTGGCGTTAAAGTTTTATAACACGGTAAAAGTAAGGATCTCACCCGGCTCTGCAGTCAGATGGATTTCACTTCCTTTGACCTCTTCCTCTCTGCCGCTCCTTGTCATTATTGCTCTGCCGCCCTTCCAGGGGTTTTCCAGGCGCAGGTCCCCGCCTTTGATGCTCAGGATTTCCACTTTTTTGACTTCGCCGTCCTTCAGTTCCGCCGATACCCGGAAGGCTCCGCATGCCCAGAAGCCATGAAAGGCTGCGTTCGGATGTTTTTTCCTCGGCCATACCGGGAAGATGCGAAGAATGCCCTCGTGGCTCTGCAGCATCATTTCCTGGATGGTGTCCGGCACGGTATTCAGGTTCTCGCTCCCGTGGGGATTGCGCTTGAAGAAGCCATTTGGAAGTCCTCTTTTCTCAATGCGAAGAGACAGTTCATCCCAGATTCGGTCCGGATCATAGCCTGCCCGGGCGGCCGCCGGGAAGAAAAGGCAGCTCAAGTTGTCCGCGTTCCAGGCACCGCCCTTGTAGAAGTGATCGTCTTCTTCCGGTCTGCCTGCTTCTTCCGCCTTTTTCTTCAGAACTGCTGCCAGGGCGTTCTCGATTACATCGTGGATAAGAATGGTGTTTCTGGCCGTCTGCAGATCCTCCGGGTCAGATGAAAGTCCGATTGCGCCTGCCGGATAAATATGCATGACGTTGCCGGGGAAATGGAAGGACCATTTGCCTCCGACGCCCTCATCGTAATAGACCGGCAGGTCCTTCAGTTCCTCTGGAACCAGGGTCTGGATGTCTGCGTCCGCCTCCTGCCAGAGTGTCGGATTGTCCGCAATCCGGCGGATGGTTCCCTTGGGGTAAGGAGCCAGATGGGCCGCGATGTTTTTCCACTTCTCCCTCTTGTCTTCATCTAAGTCCAGACACTCGCTGACCATGGGCATTTCTGTGAAAAAAGTCTTCAGATAACCCAGTGTGTTGACCGGGTCTTCCGCGGCTCCGTTCTGTCTAACATTTTCCTCTGTACGTTCGTGCATGCCGTCATCGACGACGTGATAGCAGCCGTCCCGGTATACCAGGTCCGCTTCCCAGAAATCTGCCACGCTTCGAAGGAAGGGGTAGACCTTTCTGGCATAAGCTTGATCTTCGGTCAGGCGGATGCGAAGGAGCATGTTCATGGCACCATGGACGGCAGGTGATTTCATATGAAGGAGCAGGGCTTCGCTGACCATGCCTTTGGGGCCAAGTCCCAGAGGATAGTAGGCTCCTCCGTGTCCTAAAAGGCGCCGGCTCATCTCCCGCGTCAGGTCCAGCATGTCCAGATAGGGCTGATCGTGCGGTGCCGCCTGGTCGAAGTGGCCTGAAACCAGAAGGCAGAGGTAAGGGGTCTGATGGTTGTAGTTAATTTTATAATTTCCATTCCAGGCAGGCCGGTCGAATGTGGACATGCCCAGGACCGCCGGCGGGCAGGCCGGGTCGCCGGACAGGCTGGCAAGCATGTACAGGGAAAGGTAATAACGTTCCTCCAGTTCTTTGTCGTCAAGGCTGATACCTGAAACATCCCAAAAATCTTTCCACCAGGACAGATGCCGGCGATACACATCTTCTACGTCGTCCGCCGTAATCCAGGCAGCGCGGGAAAGGGCATATTCATAGGGGCGCGATACCTGTCCCCAGGTACGTAAGGGAAGGACGAAGATGGCTTCCTTTCCTCCTGAAAGAATCACGTCTGTTCTGCGGGAGCCGGACGTGTACGTGACGCTGCCGGCTGTATTCATTGCCTGTCCGAAGGCTGTATTCATCCTGTCGTATATGGTATTTGCCCCGCCGGCTGTTTCTTCTGCCCTGCCGGCGGTGTTATTCTGCCGGGGCGCAGTTCCGACGGGCAGGCTCCTCTCTTCTGTTCCTGCAGGCAGACTTCTCTCTCCTGTTCCTGCAGGCAGACTTCTCTCTCCTGTTCCTGCAGGCAGACTTCTCTCTCCTGTTCCTGCAGGCAGACTTCTCTCTCCTGTAAGGAAGCATCCTGCAAAGCCCGCTCTGACCGGCATATCGACATTCTGGCTGAATTCCCGATAGCCGGATACGATATGGTCCTCAATCTTTCGCATCTGAACCGGCTTTCCGCCCACCAGACCGATATACATCTCACCTGCGATTTCGGCTTTTTTTCCGCTGCCCGAGAAATCCACGCCTTCCTCACAGCCGCATCCGGTCTCGTCCGGAAAATAAAAATCGTAGGACAGGGACAGATCATGGTCCGGTCTGACCTTCAGGACCAGCAGATTTTCGTCCGCCGCGACAAAAGCTGCTGCGGCCACCCTGCTGCCATCCGTCAAGGTATAGGTGATGTGGCTTACCGCGCTCTGCAGGTCCTGCTCGGTATGGACCTCTGCACCCTTCAGTGCCGGCACGTCAAAAACCATCCTGCCGACCGGCCTGGGACCTCCCAGGCAGACAGCCGGCGCACTCTTCGCCGTGCTGTTGTCGTGGAAAAACTCCCAGTTGGCCGCACTTTCCATCTGCCAGAAATCATTGGAAGAAATCCAGACCTGGGGATATTCGGGCGGTCCTGCCAGAGCAGCCGTCATATATCCGTTCCCCAGGATTGGCGCATCGATCCTGGTCCCGGCTTTCTCCCAGATTTTCCACACGCCTCCTCCGGAGACGTCCACGTCCCCTGCCGGCACAGCATGCGGAACCCCTTCAAATACAGCCTTATTGCCTGCGACCCATGGATTGGTCCAGCCCTTCTTCATGATGTTCTCCTTTTATCCATATCAATAAACCTTCTATAAAAAATGCAGCCGAGATGCTGAATCTCTGCTTCAGAGATACAGCTTTCGATGATTCTTCGAACTTACTTTATTTTTTAAAAATATCAATTGCCTGCATGGGATGCTATATCTTTTTTTGATGATCTTTCGTTCTTTTTTTACAGTTTTTGCAAATCACTATTTAATAGAGTAAAATTAATAATAGTTTATCGAAGTGCTAGAGCCCGACCGGACAGGGTACATATTCGCAATGTCACTACTCTGTACGCTATAGCTCTAAGCTCGAAAAGACCTCGCTAAGAGCTATATGTGTGTTTCGGAAAACCTAACTCTGACTAAGCACGCAAGGAAAAGCACCTTGCGCACTAAGTCAGAGTAAGATTTTCTTCCAAATGTGGCCTTGCGAATATGCCCCTGTCCGGTCGAAGCTGCAGCGTACTTTATAGCGAAGGCAGGTGCGGTTGCTTGCCAAGCGTTTCACTTCCCGAAAGTTATTTCAAAGCCCGAGAAAAAAATCATCGCACGGCAAGGAAGGAAAGAGCTGTGAAAAAAGCCAATAAGGACAACTCCATAAAGAGCCCTCAGAAGCTGCAGGTCTGCTTCTTCCTGCATGACGTCCTGCTGCTGGTCCTGCTTTTTACCGGGATCACCATCGGCGTTTCCGTATATTTTTCCAAGGTCCTGCTGGACGCAAGGAAAGAATCCCTGGCGGAATTAAATCGGAGCATGCTGGACCAGACGGAAAAGGGCATTCACGATCTGGACGGTTTGTCGGCTAATATTTCCTATTCCAACCGCAAGACCAACTTTCTCTTCCATCTGACTGCCAATCCTTATACGACCACCGACGTCCGCTATATCAACGACAATCTCATGTCCCTGAACGGCATGGAGCTGGCGGCGGACCAGATCAATATCCTGTGCAGCAACGGCAACGGCGTGGAATGCGGACTCATCAGCAGAGGTGTCCGGCGGGCTCCTTCCGAACAGGAATGGTACCTGTCTGCCAAGGTCGCGGGCGGATCGATCGTTATCGGCTCGCCTTACTATTCCTCCCGCTATTCCGCAGGCAATGCAGCCAAGGACTGGTACCTGTCCTCCCTTCGCTACAGCAAGCTGCCCAACACAGATGAAGGATACGCGATTGAAACCGTCAAGCGCTGCAAGATCATTTTCCAGGATGTTCTGCGCTATGAGAATTCGGGAAATTCTCCTGCAGCACTCTATATCTTTGATAAAAACGGGAAAAAAGTTTTTCCATATAACTACGATGCCAGAGAAAATAACCTCTACCGCACGCTTGCTGACAGCAGTCTGGAGCCGTCCGGTCCGGAAAAATTTCCGGAAGGCTTTGACTCAAACTACATTGTGACCTCTCTGGATTCCACCTATACCGGCTGGACCTATCTCCTGGTCCAGAGCCGAGCCGTTGTCTACCGGCCTATTGTCCGCATGGTCGGAATTCTGGTTGGCATCTTGTCTGCCCTGCTCGTCGTTGCCCTTCTGCTGTCCTGGCGCATGGCCCGTCAGATGGTCGTGCCCGTCAAGCACCTCAAGCATATCGTCCAGAAAATGCGTCTGGATACGATTGGAAAAAACAGCTTCGTCAGCAGCTACAAGGTCCCATATGAGGAGCTCTCCGAACTTTACCAGGAGTTCGAGCAGATGTGCCGGTCCCTGCAGAATTCTCTGAACGAGCTGGAAATGCAGCGGAAGCTGGAGATGCAGGCAAGGGTAACCGCCCTGCAGGCCCAGATGAACCCGCACTTCTATTACAATACCCTTTCCTGCATCAGCATCCTGGCTGAGGACGGCCAGACAGACCAGGTATCGGAGCTCTGCCAGAGCCTGTCTGAGATCATGCGCTACATCACGGATGCAGGAAATACAAATGTAAAAATACGGGACGAAATGGATTACATCCGCAAGTATATCCACTGCATGAAGATCCGTTATCAGGATAGTCTGGCTTTTGCGGAAGACCTGGATCCTGCCCTCTTAGATCAGGAAGTACCAAAACTGACCCTGCAGCCATTGATTGAAAACGCCATCAAGTACGGCACAGACTGTCTGCCGCCATGGACCATCACCCTGACCGGACGCGTAACAGACGAGGGCTGGCTGGTCCGGGTCGAGGATACCGGAAACGGCTTTACAGAAGAAGCCATGCAGCGGATCAACAGCATGATCCTCGAAGTCAATAACAAAACCTTTGATTACAGCCAGCTGCGAATCGGTCATCTGGGACTGATCAGCATTTACATCCGCTGGAAGTCCTTCTGCCAGGGCGACCAGATCTTCCGGTTCGGAAATCTGCCGGAAGGACACGCTTATGTGGAGATTGGAAGGAAAGCCGGAGATTCATATACCGGCAGCAGGTCCCATGCTGAAGGAAAAAAAGAGTAACTGCAGCTAACGCATTCCTTTGAAAATATATTGCGTGATATATACGTGCAAGGGCCGATAATCGCGGAAAATTAAGCCCTGCAAGGATCTTTACGGGAGCACTTTAAGAAAGAACTTTACAAGAGCCCTTACGGAACACTTTAGGAAAGAACTTTACAAGAGCCCTTACGGAACACTTTAAGAAAGAACTTTACAAGAGCCCTTACGGAACACTTTAGGAAAGAACTTTACAAGAGCCCTTACGGAACACTTTAAGAAAGAACTTTACAAACTTCAAGAAAGTTTCAAAAGGAAAAAGGATGGAATACAGAGTCGTCGTAGCGGAGGACGAACCTCTTCTGCTCCACTATATCATCAAGAAAATTGAAGAACTGGACCTTGGCTTCAAGGTTATCGGAAGCGCCCAGACCGGCATTCAGGCCTATGAACTGATCGCGTCGTCCATGCCGGACGTACTGATCACCGATATCCGCATGCCCGTCATGAACGGTCTGCAGCTGATTGAAAAGGTGCGGAACCTGAACCCGGACATCGACTGCATCATCCTGTCCGGGTATTCAGAGTTCGATTATGCCCGCCAGGCCATCCATCTGCAAGTCACGGAATACCTGCTCAAGCCCGTCAACATCAAGGCGCTTCGGACTACCTTCCAGAAGCTAAAGGAAAAATACGAAAAAAGCCAGGCAGAAATTGAGGAAAGCCTGCCCGAAACCATTCCGGCAGGCGGAGAAAACCCTGTCCAGATGCACGCCCGCCTGGTCCACGACTACATAGACAGCCATTATACAGAAACCGTCAATTTCAACCTGCTTGCCCAGAAGCTCAACTACAGTCCCAGCTACCTGACCAGGATCTTCACAGCCGCTTATGACACCTCGCCCGCAAAGTACCTGATCGGGCTTCGGATGAAGAAAGCCATGGACCTCCTGAGGAACCATCCCGAGCTTTCCGTGCATGACGTAGGAGAACGGACCGGCTACCCGGACCAGAGTTATTTTTCCAAGGCATTCAAGCACTACACCGGCATGAGTCCGCAGAAATATCGCGAAGGAGAATAAAAAATGTTTGATTCTACTGCAAGCGTCAGCCAGCCTATCATTATCAGCATCGCCGGCGGAACCGGATCCGGAAAGTCCACCTTCACAAACCGCCTCAAGGCAACGTTCGGCGACGACATCAGCGTCATTTACTATGACAACTACTACAAATGCCTGGATGACCTTCCTCTGGAAGAGCGCAAGAAGATGAACTTCGACCATCCGGATGCCTTCGAGACCGACCTGCTACTGAAACATCTGCAGATGCTTAAGGAAGGCAAAGAGGTGCAGGGACCCGTCTACGACTTCACTCAGCACACCCGCAAGAAGGATGAGTTCATCACCATCAAGCCCAACAAGATCATCCTGCTCGAAGGAATCCTGGTCCTGTCCGACAAACGTCTCCGGGATATGGCCGACATCAAGGTCTTCGTCGAGGCAGACGCAGACGAACGGATCCTCCGCCGTGTCATTCGTGACGTCAAGGAAAGAGGCCGTGACGTAGAAGGAATCGCAAAGCAGTACCTGACCACCGTCAAGCCCATGCATAACCTCTACGTCGAGCCTACGAAAGCCTTCGCTGACATCGTCATCAACAGCGGCATGAACGACGTCGCGCTCGACGTCATGTCCGCCAAGATCCGTTCCATCCTCAGCTACCAGCCAAAGTGACTGTCACTTTATGCTGCCTGTCCCTTTTTGCGGGTCAGGATGCCAGGCAAGAAGGGGTGAGACCTTCCGCTTCTTTTGATACGGCAATAACCGCTATGCCAAAAGCACCGGGACCTATGTGGCAGGTCAGAACCGGAGGCAGAATATCAGCCGTAAGCTCCGCAAGATGAAAGGCTGCCATGACCTTGCTCTTCCATTTTTTAGTCTGCTCTTCACTCATAGTTGAAGCGATGGCAAAGCGCAGCTGACGTCCCTGATATTTCCCGTCGATATCGTTCCGGATTGCCTGAATCATAGCATCTTCCGCTTTCCTTGATGAACGGACCTTTGCTGCGAGATCCGGCTTGTCCCCGTTAATCGAGAGGACAGGTTTAATATTGAGGATGGTCCCAAGGGCCGCGGCTGCCGGACTGATCCTCCCGCCTTTTTTCAGGTATTTCAGAGTTGGAGTCGTAACGTAAATGGAGGCGTCGCCTGCGGATTTTTCCAGAATCTCCAGGATCTCCGACGCGCTCTTTCCTGCGTCGCGAAGAGCACAGGCTTCATAAACCGCTTCCTTCTGGGTAACGGATACTCTCAGGTTGTCTGTTACAAAAACTTTTCCCCGGTAGTCATCATCCTCCGCCAGCATGCGCGCGGTCTGCATTTCTCCGCTGAGTGCAGACGACAGCGGGATGAAGAGCACCTCGTCATGATCTTCAAGCAGCCGGTCCCAGGTGTCCATGTAAACTCCCGGAGCAATCTGGGAGGTAGAAACCTCCGCACCGGCCATCATTTTTTCAGCCAGATTTTTCAAAGCCGGATGTTCCGCAGAAGAATTTTCAAACCCTGAATTCCCGGCAGCTGAATCTATCTGTTCTATCCCATCAATCATATAAGGAGTCTGCAGAACGGTGACGCCCAGCCATGCCGCCTCTTCCGGTGCAAGCGCGCTGTTCGAATCCGTCATGATCGCAGCTTTTCTGCTCTGTCTATCATTCTTCTGAATCGTCATTCCCTTTATCTCCTGATTTGTTCTCGTATTTTATACGTTTCAATTCTTTTTTTCTTATTTCAAAGCAATAGTGCAGTTTGAGCTGTGCCTTTTGTATTTAGCTTTTTCATTATTCCCGGCAGTTCACCGTTCTTGAAAAAACTTCCTGCGGATGTTACCTTAAACCTGGTTGCTGCAACCAGGTCAAGATGTTTTTCCATGTTTTTTCAAGATGGTTTTTCAGGATGCGAAATCAGGTGATTGATAATGGGATTGAACGACGAATACTGCCTGTCCAGCGGAACATTCCAGAAGCTCTGCCACACGACGAGAGAGACACTCCGTTATTATGAGAAAGCCGGCGTTCTGGTTCCCGAAAAGGACCCGGCCAACGGATACAAATACTATAGCCACGCCCAGATTGCGACGCTCTATTATATAAAAGCCCTGACGGATATCGGACCGTCTCTTGCGGAAATAAAATATGCCGTAATGGGCGGAAATGCAGGCGGAAGTATGCATCAGGTGCACAAGGTGTCAGGTGCTGTCAACAAAAGTTCACAGCACCTGACACCAGCTGAGCCAGCTCAGCCAACTCACGGAGATTTGGGGGTGCGGACAAAATCCTGGACCTGATTAAAGAAAAATCAGGAAGGTAGGGGCTGCATGTATTCCTATGAAGATCGGATGCGCGCTGTAAAGTTATACATCCAGTATGATTACAGCTTTGCATCGGTAAAACG
>JAXJVN010000111.1:0-6095 GCA_036308545.1 Eubacterium sp.
AGGGCGGGCTGTGAATGCGGCCTGCCGATACATAGGAAGGAGAAACACATGGATCTGAATGATTTAAGAATCGATCCGGAGTTCGAGGAAAAGATCCCTCCGCTGACAGAGGATGAGTTTTTGCTGCTTGAGCAGAACATAGTTGCTGACGGAGAGGTTCTGGATCCTTTGATCATCTGGAACGACACAATCCTGGACGGACACAACAGATACCGAATCTTAAAGAAACATCCGGAGATTCCATTCAAAACTTATCCCAAGGACTTTTCGGATAAGTATGCGGCCATTGCCTGGATCTGTAATAACCAGCTTGGCCGGAGAAATCTGACGCCGGAGCAGCGGCGATATCTGATTGGCAAACGGTATGAAGCAGAAAAAGCTTCTCACGGAGGACCGAGAGATAACGAGAGATCTGCAACTGGCCAGTTTACCGCAAGTCTTTCGGGAGAAGACTTGCGGCTGCCCGAAAGAACAAGTGAAAAAATCGCTGCAGAAACAAACACCAGCAGAAGCTTTGTAGAAAATGCAGAGCGCTTTGCTAAAGGAGTTGATGCGGCGGAGGCAGTAGTACCGGGAATTCGAACTGAAATCCTTTCAGGATCTTTGAAAGCCAAGCGAGATGATGTTGCCGCCATTGCCCGTGCTGCTCCGGAGGACAGAGCCGAACTTGCCCAGCAGCTCCGGCAACCAAAAGCAAAACCAGAGAAAACTGAAGAACCGGAAGAAATCGACGAGGAAGACTTTGAAGAACAGGAATCCGAAGTGGATGACACTCCGGTCCGGATCCCGAAAACAAGCGAGATCCTGGCACTGGCTGAGAGCATGAACCATTCCGAAGGGCAGGCCATCGGCACCGTTGAGGACATGATCTACGAGATGAACAGTGCGATGCAGGACATGATCTTCCGCTGGAACTTCTGTAAGGAAGCATACGCCGGACCGGTCCGGAGCCGGGACGGAAAACGGCAGATCAAAGATCTGGCAGCCGAAGGAATTGAGTATCTGAAAGAAATCCGAAAAGGAAAGTTGTGGAAAGGAGAAAACGATGAAAACAAATGAATTTACTTATAAGGTCATGGACCTGAATACGGCGCAGCTGGAGATCCCGCGGGAAACCTACCAGAGAGAATTGAGCCCGGACAGGGTACGGCGCATCGTTAAGGCATTTGATGAACGCATTGCCAATGAGCCGAAGGTCAGCTATCGGGGCGGCCACTATTACGTGTTTGACGGCCAGCACACCATCGCTGCCAGAAAGCTCCGCAATGACAACCAGGACCTTAAAGTACGCTGCAAAGTGTATTTCGGAATGTCGGATAAGGATGAAGCGCTTCTCTTCGCACAGCAGACCGGCGCTTCCGCAAAACTATCCGCCGGCGTGAAGATCCGGGCCAGAATCTTTGGAGGTGATCCGGAAGCGATCCAGTTCAAAGATGCGACCGAGGCCGTCGGTCTCCGTCTGGATTACGGGCAGGACAAAGGCAAGAAACGGCTTCCCTGTATCAGCACTGCTTACACTGCTTTTCAGAAGCTCGGCGCGGAACGCTACATGGAGATGCTGCAGGTCATCCTGGATGCCTGGAACGGTGCGCCGGATTCATTCCGAAGAGAGAACGTGCAAGGGATATCCGCTTTCGTGGATCTTTACCATGATGAATATGACCCGAAGCGGCTGATAAGCCGACTGAAGCGATACGATCCGCTTCACATTTACAGGGAAGGCAAAGCAAGCGGCTTGAACCTGGCCGGTTACAAGAAATATCTGAACCAGGTATGGCTCATGTACAACGGAAGCAGCCGGAAAAACGCGCTTCCACAGAAATACTGATCGGAGGAACAGCCCATGAGAACAAGAGAATTAAGACCCGGATGGTTCTTCCGGAGAGGCGATATTTACCTGGCAAACCTGAATCCATTTACCGGATCGGAGCAGGGAGGCACGCGGCCGGTACTGGTCCTGCAGAATAATGACGGGAACTTCTACTGCCCCACCCTGATCGTGGCGCCGATGACGACGCAGATCAAGAAGCTGAACCAGCCGACCCATTATCTGATTAAAAACAACCGTGCGCTTGCGGCTCCCTCGATGGTCGAGTTTGAACAGATCAAGACGATCGACAAGAGCCGGATCAAAGGCTATCTCGGAAAGCTGACGAAGGAACAGCTCAGCGAGATCGATGATTACTTGAAGATCAGCCTGGGAATGTATATCCCGGAGACGGTCGAAGCGCCGTAAAGACATAAATACCGATGAGGAGGACGACAAATGAACGAGATGAGAATAGATGAGAAAGAGATGGAAAAACAGGATAATGCAGATTTTGAAGTAAATGCGGATGAGGCGGGTACCGTTCCGGAAAACCGTTGTTATACAGTGGAGGATCTGGAGGCTATCCTGATGATCAGCAAGAGAAGCGTTTACAACCTTCTGAAGAAAAAGGAATTCCGATGGATCAGGGTCGGCCGTTCCGGTTACCGGATCTCGAGGAAAAGTTTTGATGAATGGCTGAATCATACTGCCTGAAATCTGTCAAGGATCTCGTTTCGGCAAAACAGCGGAATCGACATCCTAACAATTCCGAAGAAGGGTTGATAGGTTATATCCAGGCCGTGCGGCCTGGATATATCTTTGAGAGGAGGAACTGAAAATGCCGGATGAAAAGAAAACCACAATGTCTGTCGCAGAGATGGGGAAAATGCTGGGCCTCGGGAAGACGGAACCCTACTGGCTGGTACATAAGAACTGCTTCGAGACGATCATGGTGAATGGAAAGATGAGGGTCGTGATTGAAAGCTTTGAGAAATGGTATGCCAACCAGACCAAGCGCAAAAAGGTGAACGGACCGCCGCCCGGAGAAGAACTGAGGGCAAATTCCTATTCCGTGCAGGAGATCGCAGATATGCTTTCCCTTGACAACACGTCCGTGTATTACCTGATCAGGAGGGATCAGATCCCGACTTTCAAGGCTGAGACGTGGACGCGGATCCGAAAATCGGATTTTGAAAAATGGTATGCATCCCAGAACAAGCACCGGACACAGGAAGACCGTGAGAAGGATGCTGCGCTTGAGGCAGAGACCCTGACGATGCCGGAAATGGCAAAGGAGCTCTATATCGAGAGGGATGAAGTCTACAACATCCTTGAAAGGAAGGAGAATCGGGATGCGTTTGACTTTGTGATCATTGCGGATAAGAAAAGGATCACACGTGAGAGCTTCGAGCGGTGGTATGCAGGGCAGTCAAAATACCGGAAGCTGTCGGATCGGACGCCGGAAGAACTGGAAGAGATTCGGATGGCAGAAAAGAAAAAGGAAGCTCCGCGTCTTGAGGTCGATCCGGACAAGCCCAGCTATAACGTCCGGGAAACGGCAGTTCTTATGGATCTTACACCCGATGAGGTCCGGCGGCTGATCCGGGAAGGGAAGCTCACGGCAAAGAAGTACGGCGCCAGCTACATAATCCGCAGAGAAAATATTTCGTGGTGGCTTAAGCAGCAGAAACTCTTTGCGGAATCATAAGGAGGTGCAGGAAATATGGCATCAATTGTTCAAAAGAAGAATCGGTACTATGTCGTCTATCTTTACGACTCTGAAGACGGCAGGAGAAAGCAGAAATGGGAGTCTTTTAAGACGAAGGAAGAGGCCAAACGGCGAAAGGCAGAAATTGAATACAGACAGGAGCTTGGCAGCCTTGTGATTCCCAAATGCAAAACGGTCGAGGAGCTGCTTCGGGAATATGTTTGCCTCTACGGCAAAAACACCTGGTCCATGTCTATGTACGAAGGCAGTACCGGTCTGATCAAAAACTACATCAATCCCATTATCGGCCCGATGAAGCTTTCCGAAGTGACGCCGAGAGTCCTGGAAAAATACTATATGTCTCTTCTGCAGACAAAGGCGGTCATCCGATGCACGGATAAGCAATATACGAAGCGGCAAACACCCGGGAAAAGAGACAGTTTTGTTACGCCGGGGACAGTGCGGAGAGTACATAAGCTCTTAAACAGTGCTTTTACACAGGCTATGAAGTGGGAACTGATAGAAAAGAATCCTGCACAGCTGGCAACTGTTCCGAAGGTGGAGAAAAAAACACGCGATATCTGGGACGCTGACACATTGTTCCATGCACTTGAGGTATGTGAAGATGAACGCCTGAAGCTTGCGATCAATCTTGCATTTTCCTGTTCACTGCGAATTGGTGAGCTGCTCGGCCTGACCTGGGACTGTGTGGATATTTCTGAAGAAAGCCTGGCGGAAGGAAAAGCTTCCATTTTTATCAATAAGGAGCTGCAGCGGGTCAGGAAGAGTACGATGGAAACGCTGGAGAAGAAAGATGTTCTCTGCGTGTTTCCTGAGCATACGAGCGGAACAGCTACGGTACTTGTCCTTAAAAAGCCGAAGACCCTCACCAGTACGAGAAGAATCTATCTTCCCAGAACAGTTGCTGAGATGCTGATCGGTTGGAAAAGGGATCAGGAAATGACAAAGGAGGAGCTTGGCAGTGAGTATCATGACTATCAGCTGGTAATTGCCGGTCCTTTCGGAGCACCGATGGAGCATGGAAGGATCAATGAGCTCTTTAATCAGCTGATTGAGCAGAATAATCTGCCGAAGGTAGTCTTCCACAGCCTCCGCCATTCAAGTATTACCTACAAGCTGAAGCTGAACGGCGGCGATGTGAAATCCGTACAGGGCGATTCCGGTCATGCGCAGGCCAAGATGGTCACGGACCAGTACTCTCATATTCTGGATGAAGACCGCAAAAACAACGCCCAGATCTTTGAGGATGTCTTCTATCAGAAAAAGACACCGGGCCAGATCGCAGCCGAGCAGGCCGGTCAGTCAGCCGGTATCGATGCGGAGCTGCTGATGAAGGTCCTGACGAATCCTGAGATGGCAAAGCTGCTGAAGGCGCTGGCCGGAACAATCGAATAAAAATCACTGCATAAAAAAACGGGCTTGCCTGACGTATGTTAAAGCATCAGGCAAGTTTTTTTCATCTCAGAAGATAACTGAAACGGCAGAAACAATGCCGTCGGATCTGGTCTAAAAAAGTCCTGTGCTCATAACACAGTAAACGGCACTATTAGAAATTTCTAAAAAACGTCTAATTTCACCAGGTGATTACCAATGATTTCGGATGATTTCCGGTGATCACCAGTGCACTCAATAACAAAAAAATAACTTGCGATTACGGGCTTTCAGGGACTTTGAAAGACTACATATGATCCTCGGTGCATAACACCGACCGTGGCTCCTAAGCGAGGGGTCGGAGGTTCGAATCCTCTCGTGGACGTCTCGAAATTGAAGCGGATTTGATTAGCCAGCTAATCAGTCCGCTTCTTCTCTTTCTATAAGAGAAACCAAACACGCGGAAAGGTTCACAGCTAATCCATTAGCAGAATTCCGGAAATTCCAGCCAATGGAATGTGTGATTGCTAATCGGACAGATGAAGGCTTCAGCTAATAAAAGGGTTCAACCCTCGGTAAAGCCTTGTGTGAGGATGTAAATCCAGGTCAAAATAAGTGATTTTGTCCAGAATGCTCCTCCCCGGCAGGCCTTCCAGCTAATCAAATTAGCAGCAGACAGTATTCAATTCATTAGCTCCAGCTAATCGAGCGACATTCCCGAAGAATGCCCGCTTGGGCCAGATGACAATGTAAATCTGGTCTGAGCGGGCTTATTTTATTGCTCCGGTTCAGGCCGACAGGTAAGCAGATGCACAAAACGTGCAGGAAGGAAGGTGTGCTTATGCCGGTTAATGTAAACGAGATTGAGCCGGACGAGAAGATCGTGGAGATCGAAATGGAGCGCCTGCGGGAGTTCCGGAACCATCCATTTAAGGTGAAAGCGGATGGACAGATGCTGCAGCTCATCGAGAGCATCAGCAAATACGGTGTCATGAATCCTCTGATCGTCCGTCCTCTTCCGGAAGGTGTGTATGAGATCATCTCCGGACATCGCAGGAAATATGCCGCGCAGCATCTCGGTTTCCGGAAGATGCCGGTGATTATCCGGGTGCTGAGGGATGATGATGCCGTGATCAGTATGGTGGATTCCAATCTGTTCCGGGAGACGATCCGCCCCAGTGAGAA
>JAXJVN010000112.1:0-22650 GCA_036308545.1 Eubacterium sp.
ACCCACTCGGCGAACGCCGCGATAACGAGTGAAACCCGCGAAGCGCGTTTCATCTCGTTATATAAGTCCAATTCGCCGCGGACGTATGCCTGTACAAAGCCGAACATAGTGAGGCCTTGTACAAGCATACGGACATGGCGAATGACAAGCGATATAAACATGAAGCACGATAGTGCGGCATACGCATATCGCTTAGCACAGCGGGAGCTGTGCGGGGGGCTGATGCCTGCAATGGCGCAAAAAATGTGCATGAGAGTTTGTTCAATCGATCACAATGGTTTCCGTCGTATCAATTGCTTCCTGAACCAGGGGCTCAATGATTCCGTCCAGCAGATGCTCAGATTTCTCGATCCGCTCCAGGATCGGATGGGTAACCGGATGCTTTGCCACAAAAATCGTGCAGCAGTCTTCATACGGAAGAATGGAAGTATCATAGGTGCCGATTTTCTGGGAGACATCCACAATCTCCTGCTTGTCAAAACCAATCAGGGGGCGGAAAACCGGAAGAGTACATACCGCATTTGTGCACACCAGGCTGTCAACCGTCTGACTTGCAACCTGTCCGACGCTTTCTCCCGTAATCAAAGCCGCAGCTCCGTCCTGCTTCGCCATGCTTTCCGCAATCCGCATCATGTAACGGCGCATAATGATCGTCAGCTCCTCATGGGGACATTTTTCATAAATTGCAAGCTGGACATCCGTAAAATTTACGATATGGAGATGAATCCTGCCGCTGTATCTTGCCACCAGTTTCGCCAGATCGACGACCTTCTGTTTTGCACGATCGCTTGTATAGGGCGGAGCATGGAAATAAGTCGCATCAATCTCAACACCCCGTTTTGAAATCATGTAGCCCGCTACCGGCGAATCAATACCGCCTGACAGAAGCAGCTCGCATTTTCCGTTGGAACCGACCGGCATCCCGCCCGGTCCGGGAATGATCTGGGAATAGAGGTAGATTTTGCTGCGAACTTCCACAATCATCTCTACTTCCGGCTTATGGACGTCTACCGTCAGATAAGGGCACGAATCCAGAACGCCTTCTCCCAGATAAGCATTCAGCTGCATCGTATCCAGAGGATACTGCTTGTTGGACCTGCGGGCATTGATCTTAAAGGTCTTCGCGCTGCCTTCCGGCCATGTCTGCTGCATATAGTAAGATACTGCCCTGCGCAGCTCTTCCGGAGGAAGCTGGTCCAGAATTTGGACCGGGCAGATATCCGCTATTCCGAAAACCCTCTGCAGCGCTTCAATTGTTTCGTCATAATCATAATCTCCGTCAGCGTGAACGTAGATTCTTCCGAGTTCACGCGTAACGCGGAACTCTCCCTCCACCCTCTTGAGTGCGCGGACAATATGATGTTCCAGCTTGTCTTCAAACAGGTGGCGGTTCTTGCCTTTTATTCCGATTTCTGCATATTTAATCAGAAATGCCTGTACGTTTTCTTCTCTTCCCACTTCTTGCCTGCTCTTTCTCTATCTTAATCGCATAAAATCTGTATTGTGTAAGCTTTGGTACCGTCTGGCATTAATAGCGCATGTATTTCCTAAGCTTTCATGCAATCCGGCATCAATAGCGCATGTATCTCCTAAGCTTTCATGCAATCCGGCATCAATAGCGCATGTATCTCCTAAGCTTTGGTACAGCTTCATTCAATACTTCGAGGGTATAGTCAATTTCTTCCGGGGTATTTGCTGAAGAAAGGCTGAAGCGAACGGCCGACTCCTTCTCTGCCTGACTGCACCCAATTGCGTTCAGCGTCGCGCTGCCCTGCCTTTTATGGCTGGAGCACGCACTGCCGGCGGAAATATAAATGCCCTTGTCTTCCAGGGTATGAAGCATGACCTCGCTGCGGATTCCCAGAAAAGATACGTTCAGAATGTGAGGTGCTGCCGCTTCCAGGTCCGGATCTCCATTTATCCTGACATCACCCAGTTCTTCTATCCCATGAGCCAGCTTTTTCTTCATCGCAAAAATTTTTTCCCGGTCAATTTTCAAAGTGGAATAGACCCGTTCCGCCGCTGCTGCCATCCCTGCGATTCCGGGGACATTATCCGTTCCTGACCGCATGTCATTCTGCTGGCCGCCGCCGTAGATCAGAGGCTTTATCCTGACTCTCGGGTCAATATAGAGAAAGCCTGCCCCTTTAGGGCCGAAAAACTTATGGCTGCTGGCAGACATCAGGTCTATGCCTTCTCTCTTTGGATGAATGAAAAACTTTCCAAAAGCCTGGACTGCATCGACATGGAAGTAAGTGTCCGGATTTACCGAATGGATCAGTGACGCAAGCTGACGAATGGGCTCTACGGTCCCGATTTCGTTATTTACATACATGACGGACACAAGGATGGTATCCTTACGGATTGCATTTTTCAGCTCTTCCAAGTCAATATGGCCATGGGCATCTACGCTAAGAACCGTAATTTCAAAGCCCATCTCTTCCAATGTTTTTGCCGGAGCGGAAACAGCCGCGTGCTCAATCGGTGAAATAACGATATGCTTGCCGCGTCTTTTATTAGCAAGGGCAGTTCCAAAAAGGGCCCAGTTGTTCGATTCACTTGCCCCGGATGTGTAAAAAATCGTTCCCGGATCAGTCTTCAGGATTCCCGCCAGTGTTTCTGATGCATGCCTTACGATTTTCTCTGCTTCCACGCCTTTTCGATGCAGGCTGGAAGGATTGCCATAATCAAAGGTCATAGCATTCAATACCGCTTCTACAGCTTCCTTACAGGGTTTCGTGGTTGCTGAATTGTCCAGATATACTTCTCTTTTTTCTTCCACTTCATTTCCTTCAATCTGTCTCAAGGAGATACATGAGGATAGAGAGCATAGTCATGCCGGCAGTCTCTGTTCTAAGGATTCTCTTTCCCAGTGTAACCGCATGAAAACCTGCTGCTTCTGCCCTTTCAACCTCTTTTTCTTCAAATCCGCCCTCCGGACCGATTAAAATGCCAATAGACTGTCCGAGCCTGATCTGCGAAAATAACTCTCTCGTACGGTCCATACCCCGGGACTTCTCATATGGCACAAACCGACTGTCCAGCTTAGCCGCGTCCCTGAGCATTTCTTCGTAGGTCATGACCTCCGCAACTTCCGGTATGATCATGCGCTTGGACTGCTTAGCCGCTGCCTCAGAAACGGCGTTCCATCTTTTGACTTTCGCCGCCTTTTTCTTTGCATCCAGCCTCACGACGCATCGCTTTGACTCAACCGGTACGATCCTCGCAGCTCCCAGTTCAACCGCCTTCTGAATCACAGTCTCCATCTTATCACCTTTGGGAAGGCATTGGTACAGGACGATTTTTGAAGGAAGCTCTTTTCCTGACTTTTGAGAATCAAGGATCCGGCAGATTACTTCCGCGTCATCTGTTTCCTCTATGCTGCAGGTATATTCCCACTCGTCTCCGGTAGAAATCAGGACCTGCTCACCCGGCTTCATGCGGAGAACATTCCGTATATGATTCACATCCGGACCTGTTATTCTGATCCGGCCTCCGTCAATATGGGAGGCATCTGTAAAAAAGCGGTACATAACACTCCTGCCTATTTGGTGAAAACCACTCCCACCCAGTCATTTTGGCGGTTTACTTCCATCAGCTTCAGTCCTGCTTCTTCTCCTGCTTTTATGACCATGTCCTGCTTGCCATCCAGTATTCCGCTGGTGATATAAATACCGCCTTTTTTCAGTGTCCGGGCAGCCGCCGGCGCCATGTCCACCAGGATCTCTGCCAGGATATTGGCGCATACCAGGTCATACTTTTCATAGCCGATCTTATCCTGCGTATCTTTATCGTCAATCAGATTTCCAATGCAGACGTTAAAGTCGTCCGCCTGAATTTTGTTGGCTTCTTTGTTGTCTGCGACCGCATTTATGGACTCGGGATCTAGATCTGTTCCTTCTGCATGGCCTGCACCCAGCTTTAAAGCCGTAATAGCCAGGATGCCGCTTCCTGTTCCGATATCCAGAACCCGGTCTCCTTTATGGAGATGGTTTCGGATGGCGCGTATGCAGAGCTGGGTCGTCTCATGCATGCCTGTCCCGAAAGCCGTGCCGGGATCAATATGGAGGATCATCTTGTCACGGTCTTCTTCCTTGACTTCCTCCCAGGATGGAATGATGAGAATGTCATCTACATAGAACTGGTGGAAATATTTTTTCCAGTTATTGATCCAGTCCTTGTCCTCAGTCTCGGATTTTTCCAGCGTGCAGTCGCCGATATCGGAAAAAACCTTTAAGTCATCAAGGGCTGCACGAGCTTTGGCAAGGATTGCCTCATTGTCCTCATCCACGTCCAGGTAAAAACTCAGATAGGCGATTCCGTCGTCGTCCGGAAGATCCGGAAGAATATCGACAAACATCTGTTTCTTATCGCTTTCTGTCAAAGGAGCCTTATCTTCAATTTCCACTCCCTGAATTCCTGTGTCTGCCAGCGCGGCGATTACAATGTCTTCCGCTTCCTCTTTGATCTTAAGGCGGTACTTATTCCACTTCATTTCTTCTCCTGTCCTCTTCCCGTGCATTTCCGGGGATTTCTACGCCGCATCCCGCGCAGCATGACTGTCCTCCCGTCGGACATCTTATAAACTGCAGAAGGGGCTGCAATAATTTATGATACAGCAGTCCCCATCGTTAACCCTTTTTATTTTTATCCCTGGCTTTTAACTACTAATGCTACGTGTGCCAAATGTATGAAACCGGATTGTTCCGCACTTCAAAATTATTTCGCATCTCCGGCCTCTGTTTCGCTCCGTTCGGCGCTAAGCGCCGTCCGGCGGACACCGGCATCCGCAATCTGCCGTGATAGTATCCTTATTCGTCAAAAGCGTCCTTCATGCGGTCACGGAAAGATTTTTTCTTCTTAGGAGCTGCTCCGCTGCTGCCCAGACTGCTGCCTGTCGCTGCGTCAAATTGCAGGAGTGCTTCCTTTGCTTCTTTTGAAAGTCCGGTCGGCGTCTGTACCACCAATGTGACATAGTGGTCCCCGCGGATATTCCTGTTATGAACATAGGGTACGCCCTTGCCTCTCAGACGGATTCTGGTATCGGACTGGGTCCCGGCTTTCACGGTATAAATGACTTCACCGTCAACCGTCTTGATATGGATATCCCCTCCGAGCGCTGCCTGCGCAAAGCTGATTCCAACCGAAGAATAAATGTTCGTCCCGTCTCTCTGGAAATCCGGGCTGTCAGCAACGGAAACCTGAACAAGCAGATCTCCTCTGGGGCCGCCGTTTCTTCCCGGTTCGCCTTTATCACGGATGCGAACGCTCTGTCCGTCGTCAATTCCGGCAGGAATCGGAACCTGGATTTTCTTTCTTCCGGAAGTATAGCCTGTACCGCCGCAAGTGGTGCACTTATCTTTGATGATCTTACCGGTGCCTCCGCAATGAGGACAAGGTTCGATGACCTGGCTCATTCCGAAAAGGCTCTGCTGCTGTCTGCGGATCTGGCCTGTACCATGACAGCTGGGGCATGTTTCCGGACTGGTTCCGGGTTTTGCACCTGTTCCATGGCAGGTCGTGCAGGTATCTTTCAGCGTAAGCTCAATTTCCTTGGTACAGCCAAAGACTGCTTCGTCGAAGGTCAAGTGAATGACCGCCCGAAGATTTGCGCCGCGCATAGGACCGGTACTGGATCTTCTGGAACTGCCGCCGCCAAAGAAATCTCCGAAGATATCCCCGAAGATATCGCTGAAGTCCGCGCTGTTAAAATCAAAGCCTCCGAATCCTCCTGCACCGGCTCCGCCGTTTTCAAAAGCGGAAGGTCCGAACTGATCATACTGACGTCTCTTATCCGGATCCTTAAGGACAGAATATGCTTCCGTCGCCTCTTTGAACTTCGCTTCTGCTTCTTTATCTCCCGGATTCAGATCCGGATGATATTTCTTGGCAAGCTGTCTGTAGGCCTTCTTCAGCTCATCATCCGAAGCGTCCTTGGATACGCCAAGCACTTCATAATAATCTCTTTTCTGCTCTGCCATGAAAATTCCTCTAATTCTGATTTAGAACTTATATCTCATAAGTCCTACGGATTGCTCCTCAGCAGTGCTGCTCACGCAATCCGTAGCGAAATGCGCATTTTCGACCTTCGGTCTTCATGCTTATTTCGATTGTCGTTGCTAATGTCCATAAGTGTCTGCGTGCAGACACGCTGCACGTATGGACATTGCAGCCGGACTTATTCATAACGTAAGGACAGGGCTGCCGTCCGGAAACGATCGATGTTTCCTGTTCGGCAACCCTGTCAGTTTATCTTAAGATCGCGCGTTCGTCAACGTCTGCCGAAACGTCAATTGACTTTAGCTTCTGTTTCAGACTTCCTTGTAATCAGCATCGACAACGTCATCATCACTGCCGCCATTGCCATTCGCTGTACCGCCCTGAGATCCTGCCTGCGGGCCGCCCTGGGGTCCTGCCTGGGGACCGCCCTGAGCCTGCTGCATATTCTCATACATCTTGGTAAAGAGCGCCTGAGAAGTATTCATAAGCTTTTCTTTAGCTGCCTTGATGTCGGTGACCTGGGCATCGGTCATGCCTTCTGCAGGTGTCTTCTGCAGCAGATCCTTCAGTGCGTTCAGATCTGCTTCTACTGCAGCCTTGTCATTGGCATTGACCTTATCTCCTACTTCGTTCAGAGCTTTTTCTACCTGGAATACCGTCGCATCCGCGTCGTTCCGGGTATCGACAGCCTCTTTGCGCTTCTTGTCTGCCTCTTCGTACTGTGCAGCCTCCTTTACAGCCTTGTCGATTTCTTCATCTGACATGTTGGATCCGGCTGTAATGGTGATGTGCTGTTCCTTGCCTGTTCCCAGATCCTTAGCGGATACGTTGACAATACCGTTGGCATCGATATCGAAGGTAACCTGAATCTGCGGTACGCCTCTTCTTGCAGGCGGGATTCCATCCAGGCGGAACTGGCCGAGGGACTTATTATCCTTGGCAAATTTACGCTCGCCCTGTACAACGTTGATATCTACGGCTGTCTGGTTATCTGCCGCAGTAGAGAAGATCTGGCTCTTCTTGGTCGGAATGGTTGTATTTCTCTCAATCAGAGGAGTTGCGATTCCTCCCATGGTCTCAATGGAAAGGGTCAGCGGAGTTACATCCAGAAGAAGGATGTCGCCTGCGCCGGCATCGCCTGCAAGCTTGCCGCCCTGGATAGAAGCGCCGATTGCTACGCACTCATCCGGGTTCAGAGTCTTGCTGGGTTCATGTCCGGTAAGCTGTCTTACCTTATCCTGTACAGCAGGGATACGGGTAGATCCGCCTACCAGAAGGACCTTGGACAGGTCAGAAGCATTCAGCCCTGCATCTGCAAGTGCCTTGGATACGGGCTCTGCGGTCATTTCTACCAGATCTGCGGTCAGCTCATCAAATTTAGCTTTGGACAGGTTCAGGTCCAGATGTTTGGGACCATCCTGCGTTGCGGTAATGAACGGCAGGTTGATATTGGTCGTCGTTGCGCTGGACAGTTCGATCTTTGCCTTCTCAGCAGCTTCCTTGATACGCTGCATTGCCATCTTGTCTCCGGAAAGATCGATGCCTTCCTGTTTCTTAAACTCTTCTACGATATAATCGGATACTCTCTTATCAAAATCATCGCCGCCAAGGTGGTTATTGCCTGCCGTAGCCAGAACTTCGATGACGCCGTCTCCGATATCGATGATAGAAACATCAAAGGTACCGCCGCCAAGGTCGTAAACCATGACCTTCTGTTCTTTTTCATTGTCCAGACCATAAGCCAGTGCAGCTGCAGTCGGCTCGTTGATGATTCGCTTTACGTCCAGTCCTGCGATCTTGCCTGCATCCTTGGTTGCCTGACGCTGTGCATCATTGAAATATGCCGGGCAGGTGATAACTGCTTCGGTTACTTTCTCGCCCAGATAGTTCTCTGCGTCGCTCTTCAGCTTCTGAAGGATCATAGCGGAGATTTCCTGCGGAGTGAAGGTCTTATCGTCGATCTTTACGCGGAAATCCGTTCCCATATGTCTCTTGATGGAAGAGATAGTCTTGTCCGCATTGGTAACTGCCTGACGCTTTGCCGGTTCTCCTACCAGTCTCTCGCCGGTCTTGGTGAATGCAACAACGGAAGGAGTCGTTCTGCTTCCTTCTGTATTTGTGATAACGGTGGGCTTTCCGCCTTCCATAACTGCTACGCAGCTGTTGGTTGTTCCTAAGTCAATGCCAATAATTTTTCCCATGATATCTATCCTCCTGATCATTGAAAAAAACTTTTCTGTAAAATGTCTATCTGTAAGCCTGGCAGCTTTTGCACTGCCGGTGTGAATCGTTTAGTTTGCTACCTTTACCATACTGTGTCGGACGACGGCATCCTTATAGAGATATCCCTTCTGGAGTTCCTGAACGACGATGTTCTCGCCTACCGAATCATCTTCGCAGTGCATAACCGCATTGTGGAAGTTTGGATCAAATTCCTTTCCTTCTGCCTCGATTGGCTTGACTCCCAGATCTTCAAGCTGCTTCATCAGCTGCTTGTAAATCTGTTTCATGCCGTCCGTGAACGCGTCGCCCTCCGGTGCATTTGCCAGGCCTCTTTCGAAGTTATCTACGATCGGAAGCATTTTCTCGATGACGTCTCTGGCGCCCATACTGTACATCTGGGACTTTTCTTTTTCCGTCCTTTTGCGGAAATTATCGAATTCCGCCATCTGTCTGGTGACCCGGTCGGTCAATTCTTCGATTTTCTCATCCTTTTTATCTTTTTTCTTTTTGAAGAAGCTTTTCTTTTCGCCCTTGCCGTCTACCGACTCGAATTCGGCGTCAACAGCCTTATCTTTATCATCCGGACCGGCTTCTTCTGTCTTCTTCTCCGCTTCTTCCGCTTTCCAGGCACTGTCCTTTTGGCCGTCGTTCTCCGGGCTTTCTTTTTCCTCCGCCGGCTTCTTGGCCTGATCCGCTTTCGCTTCAGCGGCTTCGCTCTTGTTTACAGCTTCCCCGTCAGCGGTTCCGGCCTCCGTTTCTTCTGTCGTCGGTACCTTCTCCTCTTCCATGCCTGCAGTCGTTTCCGCAGCCTGTTCTTTCTTATCTTCCATTCTTATACCTTCCTGTCTGTCTCCTGAGTCTGTCAGGACACTGTATTTTGTATCAGAGCCCGTATGAAAGTTCTCTGCTATACCTTGCGTCCGTTCTTCCTGCTGTTCTTCCCTGATTCATCGATTGGGACGATCTGCGCTTTTTCCGCAATGGCTTTTATTTGGCTGTCTGCTTTTCCTGTGATAGCCGGCATAGCAGGATTTTTCTGAAAAATATCATCCAATTCAGATTTCAGAGTCTTCAGATTCTCGACTACATTCTTGTAATCCATTCTTCTGGGACCCACGATTGCAATCTTGCCTTTGATTCCGGAACCCAGGTCGTAATCCGCTGTTACAACGGAGCAGTCCTGCATGTTTCCGAGCGGCGTCTCATTGCCGATGTAAGCGCGGATACCTGAGCCATCGTCGTCAGAATCGATATCGCTTTCCTGCATCAGTTCCTGCAATTCCTTCTTGTCCTCGAACGTGGAGATCAGTTCTCTTGCTGTGTTCGAATTAGCAAGTTCCGGATAATCGAAGATACTGGTCTGCCCGCTTACGTAAATAGGAATATCGTCCTCTTCCGGCTGAAGGGCTTCTCCAACTGCATCGATGACTTTTCCGATCACCGATCCGTAAACGCCTGCCTGCTGCTTCATTTTGGCAATTGTCTCGAGATTGATTTCCCCGATGGTCCTGCCTCCGAGCTCTGTATTAAGCAGGATGTTCAGCTTGAGGATTTCATCATCCTTAATGGGCTCGTCCAGGTCCAGGATGCTGTTCTTCATGATGTTGCCTTTGGCGACGATCACGGCGATCAGCTGCTTGCTGTTCAGTCTTGACAGCTGGATGAACTTGACCTCATTCGTATGGATGGAAGGTCCGGAGATCATCGTTGCGTAGTTTGTTCTTCTGGCAAGCCCCTGAGCAATCTGTTTGAGGATTTTCTCCAGGCGGTCCGTTTTCTTGAACATGACGTCCTTTACGTTATTGATTTCCTCGTCCTTGGAACGGATCAGCTCATCAACGTAAAGCCTGTATCCTTTATCAGAAGGAATCCTGCCTGCTGAGGTATGCGGCTGAATAATATAGCCCATCTCTTCCAGGTCAGACATTTCGTTCCGGATCGTAGCGGAACTCAGGTTAAGGTTCGTGTACTTGGAAATCGTCCTGGATCCTACCGGTTCTCCCGTCTCCAGATAAGTCTGGATGATTGCCGTAAGGATCGTTCTCTTTCTTTCGTCCAATTCCATTTTCCGGAACTCCTTTCTTTTTGTTTTGTTAGCACTCAAATATTCAGAGTGCTAATATCTAATCCATAATCTACACCAACCTTTTTCTAATGTCAACCTCTGAATAAAAAAAATCCGGATTTCGGAACTATTCTCCAAAATCCGGATCATCGCGGCGGACATTCCTGCCGACTGTACCGATTTCTTGACAAAAGCAAGCTTAACGCCTGACTTCTGCTTTCTTCCTGTCCGCAAGTTTTTTCATCTCTTCTGCATTCTGACGGACTGCTTCTGTAATTTCACTGCCTCCTAGGATCCTGGCGAGTTCTTCGACAGATTCGCTGCGGTCAAGGGGTTTGACGTGCGTGACCGTCTTGCCTTTTTCTACCGCTTTCTCAATCTCGAAATGCCGGTCTGCCATTGCCGCAATCTGGGCAAGATGCGTAATGCAGAGTACCTGATGGTTCCCGGCAATGCGTGCCATCTTCTCGGATACCTTCTGTGCTGTTCTGCCGCTGATTCCGGTGTCAATCTCATCGAAAATCAGCGTTTCCGTCTGATCCTTATCTGCGAGCAGGGTCTTAATTGCCAGCATGATTCGTGAAAGTTCACCACCGGAGACCACGCCGGACAGAGGCTTGACAGGTTCTCCCGGATTGGTGGAGATCATGAAGCAGATTTCATCCTGTCCATTTCTCTGGCATTCCTTCAGTCTGCTGAAATCAATCCGGAATTCAACAGACTGAAAATTCAGGTCCATCAGCCCATTTCTGATTTCTTCCGCAAGCTTTTCCGCCCACTTCTTCCGTACTTTCGTCAGCGCATCCGCCTCTTTGGTCAGGCCGTCAAAGGCTGCTCTTGCTTCTTTTTCCAGTGCGGCTTTTGTTTCTTCAAAATGGTCGAGTTCTTCCAGTCGTTTCTTCTTCTCGTCCAGATAGGCAAGAACATCTTCCACCGTTCTGCCGTACTTGGCTTTAAGGCGGTTGATCGTATCCAGCCTTTCTTCGATCCGGGCAAATTCTTCGTCTGAGAAGGAAAAAATATCCAGATACTCCGATGCTCCCCGATTGAAATCCGACAGCAGATTTTCGATATCTTCCAGCGTTGCCGTCATATCCCTGAGGGATTCGTCGTAATCAGCGACGCTTTCCAGCTCCTGCAGAGCCTGACTTGTCAGATCCCCTGCTCCTTCATCGCCGGTAAGGCGGTAAGCTGAACCCAGCGCCTCAAGGATTTTTTTTGCATTGGAAAGTCTGCGATATTCTTTTTCGAGTTCTTCCTCTTCTCCTTCTTTCAGATTAGCCGCTTCAATCTCTTCTGTCTCAAACCTTAGAAAATCTTTCTCCCTTTGCTGCTCTTCACTGTCAAGGGAATAAGCTTCCAGTTCTTTTTTTACACGGCGGTAGTCCCGGTAAGCTTCTTCGAGCCGGTCCCTGTCCGGAATAATTTCCTGTGCACCGTATTCGTCCAAAATCGCAAGCTGTCTGTCCTTATATAGAAGAGACTGATGTTCGTGCTGACCATGAATATCAAGAAGCATCTGCGACACTTCTTTCATTTTTGCCAGCGTACAAGCTTCTCCATTGATTTTCGAAAGAGAACGGTTTTCTGAAAACTTTCTGGTCAGGATCAGCAGACCGTCCTCCGTCTTTATGTCCATATCCTCCAGTTTTTTCAGGACGGAGGGATTTTCCACCTGAAAAACCAGTTCCGCCATCCCTTCCTCCGCGCCTTTGCGCAGCGTACCCTTTGCCATCTTCTGACCAAGAGCCAGGCTGATCGATCCGATCAGAATCGATTTGCCTGCGCCGGTCTCGCCGGTCAGGATATTAAGGCCCGGTCCGAAAGAAACCTCAGCTTCGTCAATCAGGGCAATGTTCTTTACATGTAAATCTGTAAGCATATTTTTTCTCTGTTGTGAATCTTAAAAATTTTGTCTGCTTCCCGCTGATGAAAGCAAACTCTTATCAACCGCTTATAATAGATTCCAGCCGTCTCTTTGCCTCTGCTCCGTCTTCCTGTGCTGCGACTGCGCAGAAAATAGTATTGTCGCCCGCGATGCATCCGACAATCTCGCTCCAATCCTGGTCGTCCAGTACTGCCGCTGCTGCCATAGCCATACCCGGTGCAGTTTTCACCACCAGGATGTTGCCTGCAAGTTTTACGGAAAGCACGGAATCTCTTAAGACTCTGACGTGCTTCTCTGCAGAACCTTTCCCATGTTCGGATATCTGGGCATAATGAAGTTTTCCGTCCCTTCCGCTGACCTTGGTAATTCCCAGTTCCCGGATATCTCTGGAAACAGTTGCCTGCGTTACATGGAAACCGGCTTCTTCCAGTCTCTGTGCCAGTTCCCCCTGGGTCTCGATTTCCGAATCGCGGATCATCTTCAGCATTGCAGCCTGACGTTCTGTTTTCATTATTTTTATTTCCTCATGTAAGCTTTGTAATCATAAGATAAAAATCCAATGGTTTACGTTACCGTATAAAACAGACGCTCCGCGCTTGCTAACGAACATTCGGAATCCCGATCTGCTTCGCAGATCTCCTTCCTCATGTTCGTTCGGTTATCCGAAGAATCCTCACGGCTGCGTGCAAGCACGCGCCGTGGGCTTCTTCGATAACTTTTATACGGTCATTTTTCTTCTTAGTGTTTCCAGGAAGCTGTCGTGGTGGATTTTGACGATCAGCGCATCCTGTTCAAAGCGGCTGATTTCTACCGTGTCTCCGGTTACCATAGGATATTCGGTAAGACCGTCAAAGAAAACAGATGTTTTCTCTACGGTATCATCCCTGTTCTGCCCAATTTCAACCGTTATCAGGCTTTCTGCAGGAAGCACCACGCTCCTGGTATTGAGGGTGTGGGCTGCAAGAGGCGTAAGAAGAATCAGGTTGGCAGCCGGTGAAATGATCGGTCCGCCGGCAGAAAGGCTGTAGCCGGTCGATCCGGTCGGTGTAGACAGAATGACGCCGTCAGCACGATAGGAATTCAGATATGTTCCATTCACATAGTTTTTCAGAGGAACGACGTGCAGACCGCCGTTACGGCTGATTACAATATCGTTGAGAGCTATGCCTCTGCCGATTTCCTGTTCCCTGTGCATGACTTTCCCCTTCAGCATCATGCGCCGTTCTATTGTAAATTTATCTTCCATCAGGCAGTCAAGGGCCGGTATGATCGACTCCTTATCGATTTCTGCAAGATAGCCCAAAGTGCCTAAATTGATGCCGATGATGGGAATCTGCCGTTCTACAATATTCCTGGCCGCGCGCATGAGAGTCCCGTCTCCTCCCAGCACGATGACGCATTCCGTTCCTTCCGGAATCTCCTTCGCATCCGTATAATGATGATGTGTCAGCGGATCCCGCACCTGATGCATGTTAACGCAGCTTTTCCCATGTTCTTTCAGGTAGCTTTCAATCCGGGCCGTAACTTCGTAATCCGGGTCTTTCGGCCTATTTGTGATAATGCAAAATCTGTCCATGGCTTATTTCTTCCTATTTATTCCATCCGGCATCAGGCGCCTTCCGCTGCTCCAAAGAACCGGCGCCCTGTTATTTATCCAGACTCTGATGGGCTTCTTTGACAATCCGGTCCGCTTTTTCAAACCAGGACTGAACATTCTCCGTATCCTGAAGCTCTCCATCGGCTTTCTGCAGATACAGCAGGTATTCGATATTTCCTTCCGGACCTTTAACAGGCGAAAAATCCAGTCCCAGAATCCGGAACCCGTTTTCAACGGTCCAGGAAAGGATGGTCCGAACCACTTCCAGATGCACCTTCGGGTCTCTTACGACCCCTTTCTTTCCGACCTTGTCCCGCCCCGCCTCAAACTGCGGTTTTATCAGGCATACTGCATAAGCGCCGTCTGCCATCAATTCCCTTTCCGGTCCCAGAACCTTTGTAAGGGATATGAAAGATACGTCTGTTGATACAAAGGACGGGCGCTCGCCAATCCGGTCCGGTGTCAGATATCGGATATTGGTCTTTTCCATGACCATCACCCTCGGATCGTTTCTGAGTTTCCAGTCAAGCTGACCATAACCGACGTCCACTGAATAGACACTCTTCGCGCCATTCTGAAGCATAACGTCCGTAAAACCTCCCGTAGAACTTCCAACATCCATGCAGACCCGGTCTTTCAGATCCAGACCGAACGATTTCACTGCCTTGTCCAGCTTCAATCCGCCGCGGCTGACAAAAGGAAAAGGCTTTGCATTTTTTAAAGTAATCTTCACATCTTCCGGAAATACAGTACCTGGTTTATCTTCTCTCTGTCCATCAACCAGAACCTCGCCTGCCATGATCAAAGTCTTTGCTTTTTCTCTGGACGGCGCCAATCCCTGTTCCGTTACAAGAATGTCCAGTCTCTTCTTATTGCTCAAGGTAATCTCCGTCTAAAAATTTTAAACTCTTTCTATGCATTTATTTTCTCGAGGACTGCTTTCGCAGTGCTCTCAGGATCCAGACCCGCTTTTTTCCGCTGGCGTTCCGGCACCGCATGGTGAATAAAGGCGTCAGGTACAGCCCGGATCATGAATTCCACAGGCAGCCTTTCACTCTCTATGAAGTCCAGAATCTGCTGTCCCATGCCTCCGATCCGGACATTTTCTTCCATTGTTACAAGAAGATCGTGGCTCTCTGCAAGTTTCCTGACCAGTTCCCGGTCAAACGGCTTCACAAATCGCATATTAACGACGGTTGGCTTTATATTGTGTTTTTCCAGAATATCCGCCGTTTCCATAGCATTCTTCACCATAGAACCGATTGCCAGAAGAGCCACTTTCTGACCTTTTTTGATCACTTCTGCTCTGCCGGTTTCAATCGGACTGCGGAATTCTTCCAGTCCGGTCCAGGCTTCCCCTCTGGGATACCGAACCGCGACCGGTCCATCCGTTTCAACAGCGAACTTCATCATATCGGAGAGTTCCCACTTGTTCTTAGGTGCCAGTATTGTCATACCCGGCATCATGTTCAGGTAGGACAGGTCAAAACATCCATTGTGAGTCGCGCCGTCCGCTCCGACGAAGCCGGCCCTGTCAATGGCAAAAACAACGTGCAGGTTCTGCAGGCAGACGTCTTCCATAATCTGGTCATAAGCCCTCTGAAGAAACGACGAATAAACGGCAAAAACAGGGATTTTCCCTCCCAGTGCCAATCCTGCGGCAAAGCTTACAGCGTGTTCTTCCGCAATCCCTACATCAAAAAAGCGGTCTGGGAACTGATTGGCAAAGCGCCTGAGTCCCGTGCCTTCTTTCATCGCCGCGGTAATTGCGCACACCTGTTCATTACGTTCTCCGATCTTCTTGAGGACCGTTGAAAAAATATCCTGATAACAGGCTTTTCCTTCTTTTAACGGAAGGCCGGTCTCGATATCGAACGCGCCTGTCCCGTGAAAACGGTCCGGATGTCGCATAGCAGGCACATATCCCCTGCCTTTCTGCGTAATAACGTGGACCAATACCGGACCCGGATAGGATTTCGCTTCCTTGAACAGGCGTTCCATAGCCGGTATATTATGTCCGTTAACCGGTCCCAGATAGGTAATTCCGATATCTTCAAAAAACATCCCAGGAACCACCAGCTGCTTAATGGAATTCTTGGTCCTTCTGATTGTCCGGATCATATGACCGCCGCCCGGCAGCCTGCCCAGTTTGTCCTGAATCTCTTCTTTCAGGTCCACATATGCATTTGAGGTGCGGATACCGCTCAGGTATTCGGATATTCCTCCGACATTTTCGGAAATGGACATTTCGTTGTCATTCAGGACAATAACCATATTCGAATGGAGGTCAGACATGTTATTGATTGCTTCAAAAGCCAGGCCCCCGGTCAGGGCACCATCTCCGATAACGGAAACGACAGAGTATTTCGCCCCGGTAAGTTCCCGCGCTTTTACATAGCCAAGCCCCGCTGAAATAGACGTTGAGCTGTGTCCGGTATCCAGAGAATCACATCTGCTCTCGTTTCTTCTTGGAAAGCCGCTGATTCCGCCCTCCTGACGAAGGCGGGAAAATTCTTCTTTTCTGCCGGTCAGAATTTTGTGGGTGTAGCTCTGATGCCCTACGTCCCAGATCAGCTTGTCCTCAGGCAGGTTATAGACGCGGTGCAGGGCAATAGTCAGTTCTACGACGCCCAGATTAGAAGCCAGATGACCGCCGGTCCTGCTGACGGATTCTATCAGGAATTCACGGATTTCCTGCGCGAGCTGGGGAAGGTCTTTTTCCGGAATGTTTTTGATATCTTCAGGTCCTTTTATTTTTTCCAGCATCGTTCCGTCACCTCACTTTCCCCTGTCTGCTTCTCAGCTGTTCCTTCCTGCCAATGATTTCAGATAAGCGGACATCAGTTCTTTCTCTCCAGGAAGGGTGTCCAGCAGACGAATTGCTTCGTCCGTAAGCTCTGAAACTCTTTTTTCTGCTCCCTCTACGCCAAGGATCGTGACATAGGTCGTCTTCTGGTTCCTGGCATCAATTCCTGCTTTTTTTCCAAGCTCCGCTTCATTTCCGACTACATCAAGAATATCATCCTGAATCTGGAATGCTTCCCCGATCCTGCGGCCAATTTCTTCCATGCAGGAAATCTCACCTTTGCCTGCACCTGCCAGTGCGGCTCCGATCATCAAAGGCGCCTCAATCAGGGCGGACGTCTTGTGACGGTTGATATAGTCCAGCACCTTGCGGTCTACCTGAAGTTTCCCGCTTTTCTCATTTTCAACGTCCAGACCCTGGCCTCCCAGCATGCCGTCCAGACCGGTCTTGCCTGTCAGAATATGGAGGGCGGATATGATAGCGCTGTAATTCTTTGCGCTGTAATCGAAAGCTTTCAGAGCCGTCTCATAAGCATAGTTGAGAAGCGCGTCGCCGGCGAGCACCCCCATAGCTTCTCCGTAACGGGCATGTACTGTTGCATGCCCTCTCCTTATATCATCATCATCGATAGCAGGAAGATCGTCATGGATCAGCGAGTGCGTATGGATCATTTCAATAGCTGCCGCAAAGGGGCCTACTATGGCATTGCTGCCGCCGAACATGCGGAAGGAAAGCAGCATCAGAATGGGGCGCACGCGCTTGCCTCCTGTTTCAATGCTGTAATTCATAGCTTCTGCCAGTACTCCCGGATACTTTGATGCATCCGGCAATGCCGACAGGACCAGGCTGTCCGCCTCTTTTCTGATTTCTTCAATTTCTTCTTGAAAATTCATGATGATCACCTGTATTCATTCATGATTGGATTACGAATAGTTCCGCCGCCGCGTAAGATGAGTTTTGACACTGTAATCAGAAGTCTTCTAGATTGCCGTCTCCTCGGATAACCTGCATTTTCTTCTCAACCCTGTCAATTTTTTCGCTGCAGGATTTAAGAAGATCCATCCCCTGCTTATAAAGCTGAAAGGATTCTTCCAGAGAGATTTCCCGGCTTTCCATTTTTCTGGTCATCTGGTCTAAAAGCTGCATAGATTCTTCCAGACTCAATTCTTCCGCCTGTTCGTTTTTTTCTGTATTATTTTCTGTCAATGCCATAATGATCCTCTGTAAAAAAGTTTTAACTACGCCAGGTTTTTTCCCCTCATATTCTGTCTTTCCGCCTGCTGACGGCTTCCACTCTGCTTTGGATGGTGCCATCCATCACCTGAAGCAGATAGGTATCGCCGGGAGCCGCATCTTCCACAGAAGAAATATTCCGCCCGTCCTCTGTTTCTGCGTAGGAATAGCCCATTTTCAGTTTTTTCAGGGGTGAGAGTCCTTCCCAGCCGGCAATCAGGACTTCAAGGCGGTGTTTCTTTCTATCCAGGTTCCGTTCCATCCCGCGTTCAAGCATCCGGCCGTTTTCTTTGATCAGGGTCTTTGTTCTGTCCAGGTTCCTGTCCAGACAGCTGTCCATACGCTTTCCATAGTCAGCCAGGACCATGCGTTTTTCACGAATCCGGTTCTCAGGACTGAGCATACGGATTTTCTCATTCCTGCGATTCAGTTCAGCGCGTACATCCCGTATTTTCTGCCGCATTCCCCTGTCCAGCAGCACCCTGCTGTCTTCCATTCTTTCCAGCAGTTTACGGACGTCCAGGATAGCCAGCTCCGCTCCTGCCGAAGGAGTGGGGGCCCTCATATCCGCCACATAATCGGCAATTGTAAAGTCTGTTTCGTGACCGACTGCCGATATGATCGGCGTTTCTGCGTCAAAAATCGCTCTTGCCACGATTTCCTCATTGAAAGCCCACAGGTCTTCTATAGATCCGCCGCCCCGTCCCACAATAATGCAGTCCAGTCCCATCCGGTCCAAAACTTCAATGCCATGAACGATGCTTTCCGCAGCGCCTTTTCCCTGCACCTGGGCAGGGCAGAGTATAACCTGCACGAAAGGATTTCTCCTGTGCGTAACGGTCTGAATATCATGAACAGCAGCACCGGTTGAAGCAGTCACCACGCCGAGCGTCCTTACATAATAAGGAATCGGTTTCTTATATTCCGGCGCAAACATTCCCATGTCTTCCAGTTCCTGCTTCAGTGCCAGAAAGCGGGCATATAAAACGCCCGCACCCTGCTGTTCAATTGTTTTTGCGTATAGCTGATAGCGCCCTTTCTGGGCATAGACACTTATTTTTCCGGTAACGACAACCTTGTCGCCGTCCTTAATATGAAAAGACAGCCCGGAACGATCGCCGGCAAACATTACGCAGGCAAGTTCGCTGGTCTCGTCCTTCAGGGTAAAAAAGACATTGCCCTGGATGCTGTAGTTGGCATTGCTGACCTCGCCCCCTACCGAGATGCGAAGCAGCATCGGATCTGCCCAGAACATATTATTGATATAATTATTTACTTTAGATACTGTGTAGATTTGTCTGTTCACTTATCTTTTATCTGTCCGTCTTTTCAGATCCCTTCGGTTTCTTTTGAAAGAACGCCCAGAATCCCATTGATGAAAGAAGCCGATTCATCCCCGCCGAATTTTTTAGCCAGTTCAACCGCTTCATTAATGGCAACGCCAACCGGGATATCCTCATCGTAGAACATTTCATACACCGCCAGTCTCAGGATACTGAGGTCCGCTTTATTCATGCGGGACGTCTTCCAGCCTCTGGAAGTCGCATTCAGCTTGCTGTCAATTTCCGGAATACGTTCCAGAATCTTATTGGCTTTCCCTGCGATATATGCCTGATCCTCACCGGTAACGCGGCTCTTCTCAATTTTCTTCAAAGCGCCTTCTGTTCCTTTTTCTAAAAGTTCCTGTTCCTTCTCTTCCCAGTCTTCCCTAACCGAATCCAGAAAAAGATCTTCCTGCTCCGGCATTTCAGCCTGATCACGGAACTGCGAAACAAAAAGGATTTTGAAGATGGCTTCTCTCTGCTCTCTTCGTGTCATAGACGACTGCCTCCCTAGTCAATCTGAACGTCAGCGACAGAGACGTCAACCTTGGAAACAACAAGCCCGGTCATGGTTTCGATGGTATCTTTCACCTTCTCCTGCACCTTGAGGGTAACATCCGGAATATTGCAGCCATAATTCATATTCAGAATTGTACGAACCGTAACTTCATTGCCCGTGACCTCTATCTTAACGCCCTTCGCCAGGTTCTTGGCGCTGATCCTGGCAGCTTTGTCATGCGTGATCCCGCCGCCAAGAGAAGCAACTCCATCCGTTTCCGTGGCAGCTAATGCCGCGATGGTTGCAATGACATTGTCCTGAATCTGGACTTTTCCTACGGTCTGGTCTTCATAGATCGTATATACATTGCTTTTCTCAGGTTTTATCATTTTTTCCGTAATTCTTTTCTTCTCAGCCATGATTAACGCCTCACTTTCTCTGACGATAAAAGCCTCTGCAAGCTGTCGCTTCTGTTTCTTCAAGTATAGTTTTTCTCTGACAGATTCTTTTTCCTTATTTTTTCAGTATATCAAATCTGCCCATACAGGAAAAGCACGAACGGATATTGTTTTTTATCAGTCATTCTTGCTGAATTCTTCAAGAACCAGATCTTTGTTGCGGTCTTCGACCATGCCGACACTCCACGGATTGACAAAGAGAAGCAGCGGTCTGCCTTTTCTGTCAACGACTTTCTTCATATCAGAAGTTCCGGATATCGTGCTGATATCAATTTTGTCGTAATTGACAATCCAGCGTATGTATTCGTAAGGCAGAATATCCAGCCTGATCTCGCAGTTGTATTCCTTTTCAATGCGAAACTTGAAAACGTCAAACTGCAGGACGCCGACGACGCCGACGATAATTTCTTCCATGCCTCCCATGACCTGCTGGAAAATCTGGATCGCACCTTCCTGGGCAATCTGCTCGACTCCTTTGACGAACTGCTTCCTCTTCATTGAATCTATCAGGGTAACACGGGCAAAATGTTCCGGAGCGAATGTCGGTATGCCTTCGTAACGGAATTTTTTTCCGGGTACACAGACGGTGTCTCCAATGGAAAAAATACCCGGATCAAACACGCCGATGATGTCGCCTGCATAAGCCTCACTGACAACATGGCGGTCGTCCGCCATCATCTGCTGAGGCTGCAGGAGTCTCATCCTCTTATCGCCCTGAACGTAGTAATAATCACGGTCTGCATTAAATTTACCGGAACAGATCCGCATGAAGGCAATGCGGTCGCGGTGATTCTTGTTCATATTAGCCTGGATTTTAAAGACAAATGCTGAAAAATCTTCTTCAACCGGGTCAATAATGCCTTCGCTGGAGTTTCGGGCCAGAGGTGCGCTGGTCATCTTCAGGAAATGCTCCAGGAAAGTCTCAACGCCAAAGTTGGTAAGAGCGGAACCAAAGAAGACCGGAGAAAGTTCTCCATGGTCTACCGCTTCCTGGTCAAAAGGTGCAGAAGCCCCGTCCAGAAGCTCAATCTCGCTTTCCAGATTTTCTTTTTCTTCCTCTGTGATCCAGTCCAGAAGGTGCGGGTCATTGAGGGAAATTTCTTCTTCAATGCCTTCCTTCGTTCCTTTTTCGGTATCACGGAAGGTCAGGACCTTGCGGGTATTCCGATCATATACACCCTTAAAGCCCTTGCCGGATCCAATCGGCCAGTTGACCGGACAGGTAGGGATTCCCAGTTCCTTCTCAATTTCATCTACCAGATCAAAGGTATCACGGGCATCGCGGTCCATCTTGTTGATAAAGGTAAAAACCGGAATATGCCGCATGGCGCAGACCTTGAACAGTTTGCGGGTCTGGGCTTCAACGCCTTTGCCTCCGTCAATAACCATGACTGCGGAATCCGCCGCCATCAGAGTACGGTAGGTATCTTCCGAGAAATCCTGATGTCCCGGCGTATCCAGGATATTGATGCAGTAGCCGTTATAATTAAACTGCAGCACAGAGGAAGTAACAGAAATACCTCTCTGTTTCTCAATCTCCATCCAGTCCGACACCGCATGCCTTGCAGTTGCTTTTCCTTTTACCGAGCCTGCCAGGTTGATTGCTCCTCCATAAAGCAGAAACTTCTCAGTCAGGGTTGTTTTACCTGCATCCGGGTGAGAAATAATCGCAAAGGTACGTCTCTTTTCTATTTCTTTTCTTAAATCAGCCAAAAACAGCTCCTTTATCCGTTCAAATTCTTCATGTCACGCAAATATTTATTATACTGCATAAAAATGTATTTATACAATGGTTTCTAAGAATTTGCGGAATCTCCATACTGCTCTGGCCGTAAAACCCCAGATCACCCGGTCCTTATATTCAAAAAACAGCATGGTCTGATGCTTCTTTCCCCATCCGTAATTTCTGCCTCCATTGATCTTATCGTATGGAAAGTCATCGTCCGGAACCGTGACCAGGGTCGTTCCGTAGCGTTCCGGCTCCGTATTCAGGAAAAAATCCAGCGGAACCTTGAACACTTCTCCCACTTCATCTTTCGAAAAGTTTCCGTCGTAATCCTTCAGTTCTCCAACCACCGGCCAGATTGCGCCGCCGGTCGGTCCCATCATTCCGTCCAGCCTGCCAAGAATGCTGACCTGGGACGGCTTTACCAAAAGTTCCTCTGCCGTTTCCCTGATTGCTGTTTCTTCCGCTGTCTCCCCCTCTTCCATTCTTCCGCCCGGAAAGCAGATATCACCGGGCTGGGCGTCAAGTCTGCTTGAGCGAACTTCAAAAAGCAGAGACGCGCTTCCATCCTTCTCCTTTACAAGAGGAATCAGGACCGCGGACTCGTGCGCATCTGAAGAATTGCGGAAGTGCAGCCCCGAAGGGCCGTGTGCCTCAAGAGCAGCTGTCAGAGCAGCGTAATTATTTGTCAGCATAAGGTCTCCATTGCACTAAACTGTTATTTAGCGAAATGTTACGCTTCGATTTGAACAGGGGCTTGCAGGGACGCTCCCGCTTTGTTCCGCTGGCAGCGGTACTAAGGGTGCAGCGTCTGCAAACAGACGCTGCGCCCT
>JAXJVN010000113.1:0-4746 GCA_036308545.1 Eubacterium sp.
AGGTCCAGAAGTGACAGTCACTTCTGTGCCATAGGACAAAAGTGACTGTCACTTTTGTCCCTCATCCTTTCACCAGATTGGCCCGGTATTCCCGGTTGATCTCCGCGATTTCTTTTTTTCCATCGATGTAGGGCTGGAACATGCCGTAAGGATCTCCGCCGCCCAGCCAGCAGGACGAGCAGTTTTCGCAGCCTCCGCCGCCGCAGTTCAGGGATTCCTTAATGATCTGCTCCCGTTCCTCCCGCGTTGTATCCTTAATAAGAATGCTTTTATACATACAGAATCACCTCCCCTATTGGTGTCAGGTGCCATTAATTTTCTAAAAACAATTTTATAAAGATTTAACAGCACCTGACACCTTTCGCCCGATTACTTTCTATAGTCGCGTGATACCTCGACAAATTCCCGCCTGCCTTCAATATAGTCCTTATAGGCAAGTACTGCATCCTTTCCGTGAAAAACCGCACAGATTCCGCAGGCATCGCAGTCGCTGATGCAGGGAAACTTGTGCCGGATAAAATTCTCCCTCTCCTCCTTTGTAGATGCCGCAACGGATGGAGCGTCATTTGCTTGTATGTTCATAGTTCTTAGCCTTCTTCTATTATACGAGTTGGAAAAACGACGTGGCGGAGCCAAAGTGACAGTAATTTGGCTCTTAATTTACAACTTTCCCTGTATGTTGCAATATAGCCACCTCCGTCCGGAGATGGCTATATTTTTTACTCTATCATTACAGAAAAGTAATGCTTAGTTTTTTACCCAGTCCCTCGGCAAGCATTTGAAGCGTCGATACAGTGGGGCTGCAGGTTCCATTTTCGATGCGGCTGATATTCGACTGTCTCAATCCGCTTCTCTCAGCCAACTCCTTTTGGGTAAGCCCTTCTGCGGTTCTTGCCTCAATGATAGCTCGCGTTACATTGAATTCTGCTCTTGTTGCTTCATGTTCTTTGCGGAACTCTTCATTTTCCATTTGCTTATCGATATATTTTCTGAGATCACTCATGATTGTGTCTCCTTTTATAATCCACTTTAAATTTTCTTGCCTGTTCAAGCTCACCCCGGGGTGTTTTTCGGCTCTTCTTTACGTATCCATTTGTAAGAATAATCTTTTGTCCTACATAGAAATAATAAAAGATACGCGTGATATCACCGGAAAATTTAATTTGTAATTCAAATAAACCATTTCCCATCGGCTTTGAGTGCGGCTCTCTCAAACGATTACCGAACTCTTCAAGAAGTGTAAGGCTGTCAAGAGCTTATTTCTCATCTTGAGATCAAGACTATCGAGGAATTCTTCTACAGGAGCGGTTCCATCCTCCAGTCTATAAAAGTCAACATCGAACATCCTTTGACTGTCTCTCCTTTTTGATTTTATGCTATTCCTTTTTTGATATATCGTCAAGAAAATAAGTGTCAGGTGCCATTAATTTTTTATAAACAATTAAATAGCACCAGATACAGCACCAGATACCTGTCAGCTTTGTCACCTCAGTACAGCTCCCATGCAATATATTCCGCGATTTTTTTGTTCCCCTTCTTGTTTGGGTGGACCCCGTCCGTAAACCAGTCGGGATGTTCCCTGGTAAAGGAATAGAGGTCAATGACCGGAATTTTCAAATCTCCTGCTACTTCATCGATAATCTTCCCTGCTTCCCGGATCTTTTCGTTACGGATGTCATAAAGCACCGCCTCATTCCCGGGCGTCACGAATGCCCGCGGTGGCTTCATGACAATAACGTGTCCCCTGCCTCCAAAATCTATGTATCTTTTCAGGAAGGTCCGCAGTTCTTTCTTATATTTCTTGGCATCCCAGTTGTAGGGCTTGGTATCGTTGGTGCCCAACATGACCAGCCAATCTGCGTCCGGGATCTGGAAGGTCCCCGCGTAAAAACTTTCTTTCGTGTAGGGAAAATCCCCCTCGACCAGGAGTGTCCTGCCGTTGAGGCCGAAGTTCAGGACCTGCACGCCGGACGGCGCTAGCTTCTGCAGATAAGCCGGAAAGGACTGAAAAGCCATAAAGGGCTTGACCCCGTCTCCAAATGTAATGCTGTCCCCGACGCAGACAAGGTGCTTCTTTCCCTTATCCCACTTCGGCATGAAGGGATGCCGCTTCAGATATCGGTATGCTATATTTCCTGCGGTCGCTGCCGCCAGAATGCCGGCTGTGCAGCCTGCAATATTACTGTTTCTGCTCATATCACTCATTCCCCTTTTAGGTCCAGAAGTGACAGTCACTTCTGTGCCATGGGGCAAAAGTGACTGTCACTTTTGTCCCTCATTTTGTCTCTTTGAAATACCCTTCCAGGTTGTCCTGCCAGTACTGTTCTGCCTTCTTTCGGTCGCGTTCCGCATCCTGCCGTTCGCGTTCTTTGATATTCTGGACATTGGCTTTTACTGCCGCTATATAGTCGTCCGCTGTCTGCTGCGCCTTTGCAAAAATGTCGTTCATGGCGAGGGATGCCTCGGCCAGGTTTCCCGCCCTGTCCATACGGACGTTACGGTCAGACAGCTTCTCTTCCGCCTGGGCAAGCTCCGTCTGAAGCTGGTCAACCTTTTCCTGCAGCCGGTCTTTTTCACGGCTCAGCTCGACCAGAAGCTCCAGAAGTTCCGACCGGCTCAAGCGCCTGAGTTCCGAGTCATTCGGATCAAAGGACTGCCGTCCGGCAGGTTCCGTGGATTCTGCCTTCTCATCCACAAGGTTCTCTTCTATATCTGTATCAGAAATTTCTGATTTCCTCTTTCTTTTCTTCCAGAAAAACATGATTCATCACCTGTTTGTCATATTTCTTTTTCTTCACTTCGAAGTGAGGGCTCCACAAGATACTTCGGTGTATCCGAAAAATGTCCTGCAGTACAGGACCAGGCCTCCCGGAACCTGCTCCGGCTGCTTTGCGATATAGCCGGACGTCTCTACGATATAACTCGTCGATACGCCATATACGTCGATAAATGTTACAGTATCTCCGTGGACCGCCTTCTTCAAGATGTTCCGAAGCGTATCGAAGCCGGGTCCTTCCAGAACCAGACCCTCAGAGGGATTGCCGGAAATCAGGCAGGGCAGGTGGTAAGGATCGGCCGCCAGGCTTCCGGAGTCCATGCGGACTACCGGCAGGGATGTGGCCCCGTTTTTGCCGTTAATCTTCAGGATTCCGATGCAGGAAAAACCATATACGGACAAGGTCGGCGGGTCGCCGGTATCCCAGCGCATATCGAAACCGTCCGCCGAATCAAGATCCCTAGAGGAACTGAAATCTGAACCTGCTGCCTGTCCTTCGGATTCTAAATTGCCTGCAGTTCCTGAAGCCCCTGTGTCTTCCGTATTTCCTGCCGCCTCAGCAGCAGATTCGGAACTATTCGCTGCCCCGGGAATGATCTCCTCAAGGGTCTCCAATACTTTCTTAGAAATTGCCGCGTTCGCTTCCGCTTTTTTCCCGACTCTGAAGTAGAAAAAAAGCGCTGCCGCCATTGCGACAACGCCTATGATCAGTACTATAATCCCGATCCGGCGTCGTCTCGTGTATTTCCGGCCTGCCGGATCGGTTTTGTTCATCTCTTAAATGTCCTTTCTGCTCCGAATAAGGTTTACTCCATTGCAGGTTCCCGAAGCAACCGATATGGGTCCCGGCAACGGCAGCAGCATGGCATATGCAATCGTGTATACACAAGATGTTACCGCCGTTTTTGCCTCCCGTCAACTCATAGCAAGTTCGGAGGCGACGTAAAATTAACTTGATGGGTTCCGCTATTATCTTTATAATCTGATTAAGGAGGTAGACGTCATGAGCACAATCGAAGCAACTTTATCCATGCTCGAAGCTATGCCCGAAGAGGCACGGCAAAAGGTATTTATTTATACTAAGAACCTGTTTGTTGCAAAACGCCCTGCAAATCCTTTTGTTCCAAAATCAAAAGAACAGATATTTTCTGACCTGGCAACCTCTGAAAAACAAATCGCAGAAGGCAGCTGCCAAGATGCGACAGCAGCAATAATGGATTTAAAAAAGGAACATGGATTCATATAAAATTATTTTGTCAGACCTGGCAAAAAGTCAATTGAATGATTACGTTAACTACATTCAGTACACTTTACTTAATGATCAGGCAGCGGAAGCAGTTTTAGACGATGCATTGTGAAATCAGCGGGCTATATAAGCCTGCTTTTTTCTTACTGCTGATAAACTTTTCCAGGCTACTTATATCGTTTACAGTCAGGCATAAAGTCAGCATAAAGTGCCTGTCCCTCTGGCTGAAACATGCAGGAGTCATTGGGTGAGATTCCTGTAAAAGAGCGCTGCCGCCAATTGCAGCAACGCTTTTGTTTAGAAAAACTTATGTTGACTTCTTCGAAGTCTGTCGCCATTTTCAGTACCGATTTCTTTTATCCTTCTTCCCTTCTCTGCCTTCTGAGCTTTACTCCCAGGATGAGCAGTACTGCTCCGCAGACTGTAAGAACAGTGGTGAGCAGGTTCATCCGGGTGGAATCGCCGGTTTTCACCCCGCTGGCCTGTTTCTGCTCAGATGCCGGCGCCTGCGCTGATGGCGATGCCTGCTGCTGTGCCGGCGTTAAAGATGGTTTCGCATCCGGCTTTGAAGGTGTCGCTATCGGAACATCTTTTATCGAGTCTACTTTTTTTCCGTCTTTGTCCGTCACGGTCGCAGTCGCGCTTATCTGATCACCCTCACCGGAAACCGCGTAAATGGTGACCGTATAGGGTGTCCGCCCATCTGTTACAAGATAGGTATAGG
>JAXJVN010000114.1:0-2016 GCA_036308545.1 Eubacterium sp.
CACCATGAGAAAACAGAACATTATCGATCCGGTGAAGATAAGCCAGCTGCCGCTCATCCGGCAGAGATTCCCGCAGCACCCGCAGTTTCTCGCAGACTGTCCATGGCGCGATTTTCGAATAGCCGGTTTCTCTCTGATTCCAAAGATAACAGATATCGTGATTGCCATAGCACCACAGAGTCTCCGGATACTCTTTTGCAAATGCAATTGTCGCATCATAGGTCTGGACGTACAGATCCAGATTGAATTGCTGGCGCCAGTCGTCCGCAATGTCCATCAGGCAGACTGCCCGGTCCGGTTTTATTTCTTTCATTAGTTCTGATGCCCGCTGAAACATCCAGGGCTTCAGATGGACATCCGGAATTACAAGTACTTTCATGACTTCTTATCCTTCAGTGTAACTTGCTCTCCATCTCTTCAAGAGCATTATAATTTCTTTCTGCCTGCACCCAGCTCGATGCCTGTCCCAGTGCTCTCCAGATATTTCCGTTCTCCTGCAGGAACAGATGATCATTGTCAAGCACTGTTTTACCGGTGATCACATCCATGGTGTCAAGCAGGAGCAGGACCGTCTGTGCTCGGGTATATTGAAACGCCTTCATCACGGGATGATCCGCTGAAATCTCCTGATTCCACGCTTTGATAAGAAGGTCGTACATCCTGCTAAGGCTGACGTCTTCCTCTTTCTCAAGCGAATTGAAATAACTGCTAATCAACAGGGCCTGCTCTGAATTGTGACTGTCAAACGTCGCCAGTTCCCTGCTGATTCCGAGCCTTCCACGGTACGCAATAAAAGGCATTGCTCCTCCGATGACATCGCTGCATTCAGAAAAATGGTTTTCTAAAACATGAAACGCGTGCCTTGACACCCAGAAACACATACTGTCTTTCCGCTTCACCCGCGATACCTTTGCATGAAAGCGGTTGTCACTGTACGCCAGCAGCAGCCGGACTGTTTCGCAAAACACCTTTGACAGCTTCGAAATATCCCGGAGCGAAACATATACTTTTATCAGTGCAAGGTCACTTAACCAGTCTGCCGCAGGAAGAGCGCTTTCCACAGAGAATTTCCACCATCTGTCATAGCCTGTATCGGTAAAGCAGTCTTTCCACTTATCTGGCATGGAAGCCGCCAGTTCTTTCAGCGATTCAATATGGTCTCTGCATATCCCCGTGCCCACAGACCGATCGATTCCCTGAAGATCCTCATAGATGACGTCTTGGTCTGCATCCTTCCCGTATCTCCGGAAAAGGCCTTTTAAAATCTCTTCCCGGGTAACATAAGCGGGATTATTCTGCAGCATTATATATGCCTTCAACCCCGCGTTCAGTGATGATACTTCAAAAGGCATCCTTATTTCCTCAAAAGCAGAAAACTGAAGCCTTGCTTCCTCTTCTTTATCAGTCCCCGTCCCAGACCCCGTCCGGTCGAAGCTTCGCCATCGCTATAAGCTGATACAACGGCCGAATGGCATTCGCGGCTGTTGCTTCCCAGTAATCATCACAAGGACCTTCGCTGATATCTTCCATATAATCCTCACTGCTGTATTCATCCCTATGATGAAGTGCATAATAGAAGTCAACTTCCTTACCGGATTTATCCCGGTACCTTGTTCGTTCCCTGCTGGTGATCAACCATTCCCCATCCGGCTTGTATTTCGCTTTGATCCTTTCGATCATATCCTCCAGCATCGGAATGCTTTCTACCCCTGTCTTACCGTAAATACCGCGGATGCCATACTCTGTTTTAACCGGACCTGTTGTCCCATCAGCATAATAAGCAGAGATTTCATCGTGAGCGAAACGTGGATCTCCATCTGTGGCATCGTAATAATAACGTCCATAGTTATACGTGACGTTCAGCCATGCCTCGCTGATTGGTTTGGGAGAAAATGTCCGTGTCTGTTCATCATAGTCTGCCTGATATGTCCCGCCGGTCATAACATGTTTTAAAGGCAGGTCCAGTGTCTCGTCTGTAACGGGATCTTTTAATCTGATATCATAACTCATTGCCAG
>JAXJVN010000115.1:0-13092 GCA_036308545.1 Eubacterium sp.
ATCATGGTCTGGTCACGCTTGAAGCAGCGTGTTATCATTTCTGATGATGCAAAAAAAACTAAATGACGCATGACATTATACACCGGTGAAAAAACGATTAAAAGAAACAATTTTTCCTATTATCTGCCTGCTTGAGAAGAAAATGAATGCCTGGCCGGAGCTGGACAGGTCCCGCATGGAAGAACCGGAAGATGCTTTCTCCCACAATTCTCAGGGGACCGAAGGGGGGGCGAATGGTCAGCCAAAAATGGGAGTCGCACGTTAAGTACTGGATGGCCTTCCGGGGCAAGGACTATGGCTTTCACGATGCAGACTGGCGGTCCGGATTCGGCGGTCAGATCTATAGTCACAATGGCTCGCATGGATGCATCAATATGCCGACTGAAGCTGCAGGAAAGCTCTATAAATGGCTGGAATCTGACCGGATTGGAGGAAAGGCAAAGGCCTGGGTTTATTACTCAGATGGAAATGAATTTGAGAAGAAAGAAAAAAATCCTTGAAATATGCCCGCCAAACGAGTAAATTAAACGAGTAACTTGTGGGAAAAAATTTTCCCTTAAGCTGCTTTGGGGTATTAGCTCAGGTGGTAGAGCACTTGACTTTTAATCAAGTTGTCCGGGGTTCGAGTCCCCGATGCCTCAGTAATCTTGCTGGACTGCAGCCGTATGAGATGAAAAAGCCTGCAGATAAGAGAGGAAGGACCTTGTACGGGAAACTGTGCGGGGTCTTTTCTCTTTTCTTTCGCAAGTCCGCAGCATTAAACCTGTTCAAAGCAGCATAATATTCTGTTTAAAGCGGCATTACAGCCTGCTTCCAACAGCCAAATAAATCTTTTTAAGCAGCGGCAAAACCTGTGTCAAGCAGCATGATAGCCTGTTTTAAGCAGAAAAAGCGTGTCTCAATAAAAAGAATCAATAAGAAGAATAATAAATAAAAAGTCCCAGACGGGAAAAAACATATATTTAAAAAAGAGGAGGAAATAAAAGATGAAGCTGGTTGTTATCGTACTGAATAAGACCGAATGCCTGGAAGATCTGCTGGAAGAGTTTTCCCATAGAAAGATCCAGGGCGCTACCATCGTTAATTCCAAGGGCATGATGCAGGAACTGATGGATTATAATTCTGAGGATGTGCCGATCATCGGATCCATCCGCAAATACCTGAACCCCGACCATAAGCAGAACTACACGATTTTTATGGCTGCCTATAAAGAAGCGGTTCCGGATATTATTGACGCTGTAAATAAAGTAACCGGAGGCATTGATAAGGGCGATACCGGTATCCTCTTTACTGTGCCGATTGATCAGCTCCTGGGATTCAAAGTCAAGGAGCAGCAGACGGAAGAGGAAGACTGACCTCTTAAAGGAACGGGCATGCCGGACAGACCGGCAGTGAAAAACCGTCGATTTGAAAAGATGGACAGACCGGCAGTGAAAAAACAGCTGACCTTAAAAGGCCTGCCTGATCTTGAAAAGCAAAAAGAGGGCAGAAAAGAAGGAAGGCAGAAAAATGACTTTAAATATCGGAATATTGACGGATCTGGCGATCATGATCCTGGCGGGAATGTTTTTTGGAAGAATGCTGAAGCACCTGCATCTTCCTAATGTTACGGGCTATCTGATTGCCGGACTTTTGATCGGACCTTATTTTTTCCGGGCGTTCGGACTGGATTTTTCCATCCTGTCAGAGGATTTCGTCAATAATATTGCAGTGATTTCAGATGTAGCGCTTGGATTCATCGCCTTTTCTATCGGAAACGAATTCAAGTTCTCCTTTTTCAAGAGAGTAGGCGTCACACCGATCGTAATCGCATGCCTTGAATCTCTCTTTGCAGTCGTCTTTACCGTTATCGTGCTGACCATTGTGACTCATCAGCTGCCATTCTCCATGGTACTGGGATCAATTGCAGCAGCAACGGCCCCAGCGGCAACAATCATGGTTATCAACCAGTACAGGGCCAAAGGACCGGTTACGGAAACGCTGCTTGCGGTCGTTGCCATCGATGATGCCACGGCTCTGATGCTTTTTTCCATCAGTACGACCATTGCAAAAACGCTGGAAGGCAGCGGGAGCAGCAATATCATTCTTTCCATCCTGTCTCCGATCGGGCAGATCGTGGCAGCGCTTGCTATTGGATTTGTACTTGGACTGATTGAGCTGATCCCCATGAAGCATTTCCATAAGAGAGGCAACCGCCTGTCTCTGATCACAGCGTTCATCTTCGCCGGAATCGGAATCGGCGAACTCCTGGGCTTAAGCTCTCTGATGGTCTGCATGGCCCTTGGCGCAACGATTGCAAACATCAGCAATGAAGCAGACGAGATCATGGATATTGCAGATTCCATCACGGCCCCGATCTTCGTTCTCTTCTTCGTAGCATCCGGAGCAGGTCTGCAGCTGAAGGTTTTAAAAACAGTCGGACTGATCGGCGTATGCTATATTGTCTTCCGTGTCGCCGGAAAAGTCTTCGGAACCTGGCTGGGCGGAAAAATCTGTCATGCGGATGAGATGATAAACAAGTATCTGGGCCCCTGCCTTCTGCCCCAGGCGGGCGTTGCCATCGGACTTACTCTTGTAGCAGGCAAGGTCGTCCCCGATTATGCGCCGCAGATCCGTGCCGTTGTCCTGGCGGGTACGCTGGTCTATGAACTGATCGGACCGGCTGTTACCAAGATTTCCCTGACAAAGGCAGGCGAGATCAAAAATGCCTGAGCGGTTTCCGCTGACAAAAGCAGGCAAGATCAAAAATGCCTGAAAACTCTTTGAAAGAAAGCGGGATTTTTAAAGGAAATGCTCAGCATTTGGCGGGAAAAAAATCGCTGACGTAATCTAAAAAAACAGAGCCAGAACGTCGCTCGCTTGATGACCGGTCTTCCAAGCCCGGCAGGAGCGCCGCTCCGGCTCTTTTACTGTCTGTCTTTTGAAAAAGGAAGAAGTATGGTATAATCAAAAATAATTTTTAAAAGGAAAGGAATAAACTTATGGCAAATAAAGATAAAAGAAAGGGAGGCGCGGGTTTTGCGGTTGCTGTGACGATTCTGGTCCTGCTCATAGCTGTGATCATTGCAGGAATCGGATATCTTCTTTTATATGGAAATATCTTTTCCACAAAGGTAGACCGTGTAGAAACCGCAGATGAATCTGTCGTAACGGGCAGCGACTTCAAGTTTTCCTATGCGGCCAGCAGTACAGAAGAAGTTGAGCCTGCAGCGGTATCTACTGTATCCGAGCCGGTGGAAGAGGAACCGCAGGTTAATGAAATCCCTCCGATTGACGGTTCTCAGCTTGTCAGCACAAATGCTTACATGATTCGTACTTCAGACGATGCGGTGCTTCTGGACAAGGGCGGCACGGATAAAATCTATCCGGCTTCCATGACGAAGATCATGACGGCTTATCTTGCCTGCATCAATCTGACGGATCAGAGTGAAATTCTGACAGTAACACAGGAAGATATCGATCCCGGATACCTGACCAAATCCCAGCGCGCCGGATATGTAGCCGGCGACACTGCCTCTGTACAGGATCTGGAAGCGGCAGCTCTGCTTCCTTCCGCTGCAGAAGCCTGCTACACGCTGGCGAGAAGAGTTTCCGGCTCTCCTGACGCCTTCGTAGCGCTGATGAACCAGACTGCCCAGGGTCTAGGCATGACGAGCACGAATTTCGCCAACCCGGTTGGGTTCCACGATGAGAATCATTATACGACCTGCGCAGATATGGCGATCCTTCTTAAGGCGGCAATTCAAAATGAAACCTTCCGTAATATCATCACGCTGAAGAGCTACACGACAGGCGCGACAAAGGATTTCCCGGCGGGAATTCTGATGTACAGCAATATGCTGATGAATATTGATCAGCCGGTACTGAACAACGGCGTAACCGTCGAAGGAGGAAAAACCGGCTATACGGATGAGGCAGCCCACTGCCTGGCATCGTTCGCAAAGGATGCAGCCGGAACAGAATATATCCTGGTAACGGCAGGAGCGGCAATCCAGGGAAATGTTGAAGATGAAGGTACGGACACGACTCCGCATGTAACGGACGCCCTTTATATTTACAACCAGCTTCCGGCAGTAGCAGCAGCTCCGGCGGACCAGGCGGCAGCGGATCAGGCGGCAGCGGATCAGGCAGCGGCAGACCAGGCGGCAGCAGACCAGGCAGCAGCGGACCAGGCGGCAGCGGATCAGACAGCAGCGGACCAGGCGGCAGCAGACCAGGCGGCAGCGGATCAGGCGGCAGTTCCGACTGACCAGGCGGCATCCGGCCAGTGAAAGAATTACTTCCTCCGGCTGAAAAAGGAAATTATACTTATATGCTGCTCTGTGGGGATGGTTCCCTCTATACAGGATGGACCAATGACCTGAAAAAGCGACTTGCAGCCCATCAGTCCGGAAAAGGAGCGAAATACACGCGATCGCATGAACCGGTCCGACTGGTATGGTACGAATGCTTTGAAGAACGCAGCCAGGCGATGCACTGTGAAGCAGAAACCAAGAAGCTCAGCAGACAGGAAAAGGAAAAGCTGATCGAGGCCTCTCAGGAGAGGATAAGAAGTTAATATTGATAAGTTTTTTAGGCAAAGAAAAAGCCCCGGCAGCTGCCGGGGCTTTTTCTGTCTTTTTATCTTTTATTACTTCAGAGCCGAATTACTGATCCAGTTTGATTCCGGAAAGCAGGGATCCTAAGTTTGTGGTCAGATCTCCGGTCTGCGGAAGCTTGATGTGCTCTTTCTTCTCGCCGCGGTCTTCTCTCGGAGCGCGGTTCTCTCTTTCAGGAGCCTTGCCGTCCAGATTCTTCATGGAAAGGCTGAGCTTGCCGTCCTTGACAGCGATTACTTTTACCTTTACATCCTGTCCGACAGAAAGAACGTCTTCCGGAGTCTTGATCCGTTTATTGGCAATCTGTGATACATGAAGCAGTCCGGAAATGCCGTCGCCCAGGTCGATGAACGCACCGTAGTCTTTAATGCTCTCAACTTTACCATCCATCAGGCTTCCGACCTCAATGGATGCAATCTTCTCAGCGCGTGCAGCCTTTGCCTGTTCACGCAGAACTTCACGAGCGGAAAGAACCAGGCGGTTCTTCTGCTTGTCGAGATCGATGACCTGTACTTCAATCTCTTTTCCTACAAAGGTGTTCAGGTCGTCTACATGTGTCAGAGCCAGATGGGAAGCCGGGATAAATCCGCGGATTCCTTCAACGGTCGTAACGACACCCTTGTTGACGGTGTTCTCAACCTTTACGGTCAGATGGGTCTTCTCTTCAAGATCTTTCTCGAGAGCTTCCCAGTTTGCGTCGCCCTCATCTCTGAAAGCTTCCTTGGAGAATTCTCCATCAAGGTCAACCTGTTCCATGCTAGTTAAATTTTCGTCTGCCATTTCTCCTCACCTCAAAATGTATTTTTATTTGTATTCATTACAGACTCCGCATTCTGAGGTTTTTTGAAAAAATGTTTCCTCGGTATTGTACGGGCTGTTGAATATCTATTGGAAAATAAAACAATCGCAGACTAGTATAGCATAGAAAACGGTTTACCGAAAGAAAAATTAATGTTAGACTCAAAACAAGTTGGAAGGTTTTTTCCAGAAAGGGAGTTCGTATGGATAAAAAAAGGCAGATTTTTATCGTCGGACACAGGAATCCGGATACAGATTCCATCTGCTCTGCAATTGCTTATGCCGATATCAAGAACCGGACGGAGAATGGAAAATATTATCCTATGCGTGCCGGCCAGATTAATGAAGAAACGGAGTTTGTGCTCAGCCACTTCGGAATGGACACACCCGGCTATCTGCCGGATGCCGCCACAACCGTCGGCGAAATCGAGATCCACCATATTGAAGGCGTCGCCCGGAATATTTCTGTAAAGCAGGCCTGGGGACGAATGCAGCATGAAAACGTCGTCACGCTTCCGGTTACGACGAATGACCGCGTCCTGGAGGGACTGATTACGGTCAGCGATATCGCAAAATCTTATATGGACGTCTATGACAGCGACTTTCTTGCCAAAGCAGGAACGCAGTATAAGAGTATCGCGGATACCCTGGACGGCGAAGTGATCACAGGCGATGCGGACGGATATTTTACCAAGGGAAGAGTCATGATCGGCGCTTTTCACCCGGATATGATGGAGCAGTATATTCAGGAAGACGACCTGGTTATCGTAGGAAACCGGGCGGAGGACCAGCTTGCCTGCATGGACCGCAATGTTGGCTGCATGGTCGTCGGACTCGGGGCCAGGATCAGCCAGTCCATTAAGAGACTGGCGGTCGAGCAGGGAATGGTGATCATCAGCAGTCCGCACGATACTTATACCATTGCCCGCCTGATCAACCAGGCAATTCCCATAAGTTATCTGATGACGACGGGAAACCTGATCACCTTCCATTTGTCCGATAAGATCAAGGACATTGAAAAAACGATGAAAAACAGCCGGCACAGGGATTATCCTGTACTGGATTATAAAGGAAGATATGTCGGTACGATTTCCAGACGGAATCTTCTGGGGGCCAACGGAAAGAGGCTGATCCTCGTTGACCACAATGAAAAATCCCAGGCGGTCCTCAACGTTGATGAAGCAAGAGTACTGGAAATCATCGACCATCATAAGATCGGGGCTATTGAGACCATGAGCCCCATTCTCTTCCGCAACCAGCCGGTTGGCTGTACCTGCACGATCATGTACCAGATCTATCAGGAGAGAGAACTGGATATTCCTTCTAAGATTGCCGGACTGATGTGTTCTGCCATCATATCGGATACCCTGCTGTTCCGTTCTCCGACCTGTACGGACAAGGACCGCCAGGCAGCAATGGAACTGGCAAAAATTGCCGGGATTGAAGATATTAATAAATATGCAGCCCAGATGTTCCATGCCGGCAGCAATCTGACGGATAAATCGGCGGAAGAAATCTTCTATCAGGACTTCAAGAAGTTCATTATCGAGAAGACAACGTTCGGCGTCGGCCAGATTTCTTCCATGGACAAGGACGAGCTGACCAGCATCAAGGACAAACTGATGCCTCAGCTTGGCAGCGAGATCGGCAAGCACGACATCCATATGGTATTTTTCATGCTGACGGATATCATAGACGAATCGACCGAACTGATCTACGAGGGGGATGGCGCTCAGGAACTTGTTGCGTCCGCATTTGGAAAAAATGCCGGAGAGCACAGCTGCATCCTGCCTGGCGTGATCTCAAGGAAGAAGCAGCTTATTCCTTCTATGATGAAGGCCCTGCAGGAAGAAAATGCGTAATGTGGCAAAGTGACAGGCACATTGCCACATTATGATCCGGTGCAATGGTGTCAGGTGCTGTGAACTTTTGTTCACAGCACCTGACACCTTTTTCATTTGCACCTTTTTCATCGTATCCGGACAGCAGGCTGCACGCGCAGAGCGAGCTTTGAATGGTGACCGCTGCTGAAAAGCTGCCTGCGGCGGTGGAGTGTTCACGTGGAGCATTTTTGAGTTTGCTTCGCAACAAGTAGCGTAATTAAGCTGAAAGAGTAGAAAAAGTATCAAATTTACGTACTTTTTCAAAAAAAATTATTGCTAGCACTTTAACGCGGTGATATAATCGCCACAGTATAAAAACAGAGAAAACGGACGGGTATCAGGGATGGGACCCGGGTCTGATGATACTGCTTTTATAGCACAATCGGAAAAGACAGATGGATCTGTTCTGCCCGATCAGGAAATTGGGAAAATTGTATTACAGTCGCAGGCAGAAATGCCAAAACAGCAAGGAAGCTGGAATACAAAGGAGGAATTGGCAAATGTCTTACGTAGAAGAAGTCTATGCAAAGGTAGAGAAGAAGAATCCGGATCAGCCGGAATATCTTCAGGCGGTGAAAGAGTTTCTGGAGACTGTTGAACCGTATGTAGAGAAACATCCCGAATATCAGAAAGTGTCTCTTCTGGAGAGACTGGTAGAGCCGGAGCGTCAGATCATGTTCCGCGTTCCGTGGGTAGATGACCAGGGCAACGTTCAGGTCAACCGCGGATTCCGCGTACAATTTAACAGCGCGATCGGACCCTACAAGGGCGGACTTCGTTTCCATCCGTCTGTCAACTTAAGTATCATTAAGTTCCTTGGCTTCGAGCAGATTTTCAAGAACTCTCTGACCAGCCTGCCGATCGGTGGCGGCAAGGGCGGTTCCGATTTCGATCCCAAGGGAAAATCAGACCGTGAGGTTATGGCTTTCTGCCAGAGCTTTATGACGGAGCTTTACAAATATATCGGCGCTGATGAAGATGTACCGGCAGGTGACATCGGCGTAGGCGGAAGAGAAATCGGATTCCTGTATGGCCAGTACAAGAAGATCACAAACCTCTATGAAGGCGTTCTGACCGGAAAAGGTCTTACCTACGGCGGATCTCTTGCCAGAACGGAAGCTACCGGTTATGGACTGCTTTATTTCACAGACGAGCTTCTGAAGCTGAATAACATCGATATCGCTGGCAAGGTATGCGCAGTATCCGGAGCAGGAAATGTTGCAATCTATGCAATTCAGAAGGCGCAGCAGCTTGGAGCCAAGGTTGTAACCTGCTCGGATTCCACCGGCTGGGTTTATGATCCGGAAGGCATCGACGTTGCAGCTCTGAAGGAAATCAAGGAAGTACAGAGAGCAAGACTTACCGAATACAAGAAGTATCGTCCCAACTCTGAATATCATGAAGGCAGAGGCGTCTGGAACGTTAAGGTTGATATCGCTCTTCCATGCGCGACCCAGAACGAACTGAATCTGGACGATGCCAAGACCCTGGTTGCAAACGGCGTAACTGCTGTATGTGAAGGCGCGAACATGCCGACTACTCTGGAAGCTACCGAGTATCTGAAAGAGCACGGCGTTATCTTCGGACCGGCTAAGGCTGCAAACGCAGGCGGCGTTGCTACCTCCGCACTTGAGATGTCCCAGAACTCTGAGAGACTCTCCTGGACCTTCGATGAAGTTGACGCTAAGCTGAAAAACATCATGATCAACATCGTTCATGCTATCGCAGATGCAGCTGCTGAGATCGGCAAGCCGCAGGATTATGCTGCAGGCGCTAACATCGCTGGCTTCAAGAAGGTTGCAGATGCTATGATGTCCCAGGGCATTGTCTGATGTTTCAGACCACTGTCTGATACCTCGGGGCATTATCTGATGCTTCAGGGCACTGCCGATACATCAGGGCATTATCTGATGTTTCAGGGCACTGCCTGATCATAAATGACCGGCTCGCGCCTTTACAGTTTTAGACATCGGGTGCCATGGCAATCTGCAGCGACATCCGAAACTAAAGACTGAAGAGTCAAAATATTTATAAAAAGATTCTGAGAAAACCCCGTTTTTATCCAAATCGGAGAGAAACGGGGTTTTCTTTGCGGTTTTCTTCCATCAGTTCACGTATTTACTTTTCCCGGAAGATAGGTTAGTATAAAAAAGTGATTTCCATGTCACAATTCTGTAATAATATAGAATGTGAACCTGTACGGCAAACCGGCAGGCGTTTTTGTGGTTATATAAAATAAAAAATTTTTAAAATAATACAGATTATTAAAGTAGATTTTTTTCTTGCGTCTAAAGCAGATTTTTTTTCTTGCGTCTAAAACAGATTTTTTCTTGCGTCCATGTATATTCGGTACACTCTTGGGGGAGAGACACGGAATAAGGGGGTTTGGTTTCGTGTCGGTGTGAGGACAGGACGCTTTTGATAGAATGAGGTGGATATGGACAAATATGTGATCAGAGGAGGAAATCCTCTGGTAGGTGAGGTTGAAATCGGGGGAGCCAAAAACGCCGCACTTGCCATTCTGACAGAAGCAATCATGACGGATGAAAACGTTCAGGTTGATAATATTCCGGACGTCAGTGACATTAATGTTTTGCTGGAAGCAGTCTCCGCAATCGGCGCGAAAGTTGACCGGATCGACCGCCACAGTGTCATGATCAATGGCTCCGGCATTCGTTCTGTGGACGTTGAATACGAATATATCAAGAAAATACGCGCGTCTTATTATCTTCTGGGTGCACTTTTAGGTAAGTATCATCATGCGGAAGTTCCGCTTCCGGGCGGGTGCAATATCGGCAGCAGGCCGATTGACCAGCATCTGAAGGGATTCCGTTCTCTGGGAGCCGTTGTAAGAATTGAACACGGCATGGTCGTCGCACAGGCTGACAATCTGCATGGGGCCCATATCTTCCTGGATATGGTTTCAGTCGGTGCTACCATTAATATCATGATGGCAGCAGCGCTTGCCCAGGGTCATACCATTATCGAAAATGCAGCAAAAGAGCCTCATGTCGTTGATGCGGCCAACTTCCTTAACAGCATGGGTGCCAATATCAAAGGCGCAGGTACGGATGTGATCCGTATCCGCGGCGTAGAGAAGCTTCACAGCACCTGCTATACAGTCGTTCCGGATATGATTGAAGCCGGGACTTATATGTGCGCCGCTGCAGCAACACGCGGAGACGTACTGATCAAAAATGTCATCCCCAAGCATCTGGAAGCAATTACTGCCAAACTTCTGGAGACCGGATGCCAGATTGAAGAATTTGACGATGCGGTCCGTGTCACCTGCAAGCACCGTCTGGGTAAAACGCATATCAAAACGCTTCCGTATCCCGGCTTTCCGACGGATATGCAGCCGCAGATCAGCGTTGCCCTCTGCCTGGCAGACGGTACCAGTATTGTAACGGACAGTATTTTTGAAAACCGCTTCAAATATGCGGATGAGCTTTCCCGTATGGGAGCCTTCATAAAAGTTGAAGGAAACACAGCTATCATCAATGGAATCGATAAAATTGCCGGAGCAAGAGTCAGTGCACCGGACCTGAGAGCCGGAGCAGCCCTTGTCATCGCGGGACTTGCTGCGGAAGGAGTAACTGTCGTTGACGATATCGTCTACGTTCAGCGGGGATATGAAGACTTCGACCAGAAGCTGGCCAGCCTAGGCGCTGAAATTGAAAAGGTTTCGGACGAACGCGATATCCGGAAATTTAAGCTGAAAGTAGTCTGAAATTTAGAAGAATATGGATAATTTCTGAAGAGGATTGATCATTTTAGAAGAACATTGATCAGTTCAGAGGTATATTGATCCTTTGGGCAGACAGCCCAGCGGCTTGCAGAAGCCCGGAAGGAAAATAAGCATCTGGTAAGTATCTGAAGATCAGATTAAGCTGCCCGGAAATAAAATAACAGTTGGACATTTTATTTAGAGTGTCGGAATATACAATAACGCCCTTGACGAAGTTCTGTCGGGGGCGTTATCGTATGTTCCGTACGAAAAAATTTAATAGTGCTTTTCTCTTATTCAGAGTGGCGGAGGTACATAGGACCGGTGAAACCACGGCAACCCCGCAAAGTCGGAAGGTGCCAACCTGAGCGAGATATCGAACAATAAGGGGATTTGAAAAAATCATGTCCGCCTTATGGCGGGCTTCTTTTATGTGAAGGCGACCGCTCATCGTTGAGAGTCCTAAGGACTCGAGATGATCTAGACCGTTAGGAACAGACAGAATTCTCAAAAGTTTTTCTGCAGGTGTTCTGACCAGCTTCGGAACTTGAGGCGGACAGGAATACAACAAGATGGTCTGAATGCAGAGACGGTGTGTACAGCAGTTATAGAGAAAAGCAGACCTGCCGTAAAAGACGGAGGAGAAAGGAACAAGTATTATGGAACGCAGACTTTTTACATCTGAGTCCGTAACGGAAGGACATCCCGACAAGATCTGTGACCAGATTTCGGATGCCGTCCTGGACGCCTGCATGGAACAGGATCCCATGAGCCGTGTCGCTTGCGAGACTTCAACGACTACCGGACTTGTCCTGGTCATGGGCGAAATTACTACAAAAGCACAGCTTGATATCCAGAAGATTGTTCGTGATACCGTTCGCGAAATCGGATATGACCGTGGAAAATACGGATTCGACGCGGATACCTGCGCTGTCATCACCGCGCTGGACAAGCAGTCTACCGATATCGCCATGGGCGTTGACAAGGCTCTGGAAGCAAAAGAGAACGAGATGTCTGATGAGGATATCGACGCAATCGGAGCAGGAGACCAGGGTATGATGTTCGGTTATGCCTGCAACGAGACACCGGAACTGATGCCTTATCCGATTTCTCTGGCACACAAGCTTGCCAGAAGACTGACGGAAGTTCGTAAGAACGGAACGCTTCCCTACCTCCGTCCGGATGGCAAGACTCAGGTTACCGTTGAGTATGACGAGAATGACAAGCCCTTCCGCCTGGATGCTGTTGTTCTGTCCACTCAGCACAGCCCGGAAGTAAGCCAGGAACAGATTCATGAGGACATCAAGAAATACGTCTTCGACGAAATCCTTCCGCAGGATATGATCGATGAGAACACCAAGTTCTTCATCAATCCGACCGGCCGTTTCGTAATCGGCGGACCGCACGGAGATTCCGGACTTACCGGAAGAAAGATCATTGTAGATACCTATGGCGGATACGCCCGTCACGGCGGCGGCGCCTTCTCCGGAAAGGACTGCACCAAGGTTGACCGTTCCGCAGCATACGCAGCACGCTACGTTGCCAAGAACATCGTAGCTGCAGGACTCGCTGATAAGTGCGAGATCCAGCTGTCCTATGCAATCGGCGTTGCTCATCCGACTTCCGTACAGGTCTTCACCTTTGGAACCGGCAAACTGTCTGATGAGAAGCTGACCGAGATCGTTCGCGAGAACTTCGATCTTCGTCCGGCCGGCATCATCAAGATGCTTGACCTTCGCCGCCCGATTTACAAACAGACCGCTGCTTACGGTCACTTCGGACGTACAGATGTGGATCTTCCCTGGGAAGCGACCAACAAGGCGGAAGACCTGAAGAAGTATCTGTAAAACAGGGCTGCAGAACATGCAGCAATTTATAATTCGTATAACTTAGACAGATCCCCTGACAGGAGCAAGTGATTCCTGACAGGGGATCTTTTTCGCAGCGCATAATGTGAGTTTAGTGAAGCGATAATGAGCAGGATTTAGAACATTGCCCTAATGGGGGCGCTCTCGCTTTTTCGCCTTCGCAACGGTACATAAGGGTGCAGCACCTGCAAGCAGGCACTGCGCCCTAAGTACCGGCG
>JAXJVN010000116.1:0-19052 GCA_036308545.1 Eubacterium sp.
TGCAGGTGCTGCACCCTTATGTACCGTTGCGAAGGCGAAAAAGCGAGAGCGCCCCCATTAGGGCAATGTTCTAAATCCTGCTCATTATCGCTTCGATAAACTCACATTTATTCCCCTGTCTCCAGCCCTTCCGGTTCCGGCTCCATATAGTCGTCTATGTTCTTCTCTGTCAGGATTTCCGACGGATTCATGATCCAGGGACGGATTGACTCGCCTTTTGCTGCCTTGCAGGCTGCCAGTATGGCGGCTGTTCCTTCGAAGCGGGACGACTGGGTGACGATTCCATCCAGGGTCTTATCTTTTACTGCTTTTATGCTTTCCTCATCAACCGCTCCGATGCCGATGATCAGGATGTCTTTTTTCCTGCCCATTTCTTCTGCTGCCTGTGCCGCTCCATAAGCCATAGTTGTATCATGGCAGTAGATCATGTTGAGGTTGGGCGTGGTCTCGAGTATCTGCTTTGCCAGAATGTATGCTGTCTCCCTGTCCCATCTGGCATTTCGTATATCGATGACATTCATATCGGAATAGTCCCGGATCCGGTCCATGAAATACTGGGTCCTGTATATCTGGGGATCGCTTCCGGGCGCTCCTTCCAGGATTGCGATGTTGCCGCCCTTTGTCATCAGCTTTCTGGCAAGCTCAGCCATGAGCGTGCCTTCCTCTTCCGAGCTGCTTCCAACATAGCTGGTTATATAACGAGTCGAAGCGGAGTCGACTTTCATATTCAGGTTTATTACAGGAATTCCTGCTTTTTTTGCCTTTTTCAGGGAATTCAGCAGTGCCTTGGAATGGACAGGAGCTGCTATGATGGCATCGACCTGCTGTTCGATGAAGTCTTCCATCTGATTGTTCTGGGCATTCTCGCTCCACCCTGCATAGCGGACAAGGAGTTCGGTATTCTGACTCACCGCTGTTTCGCGGAGTACCTTTTCCAGTTCTGTCTGATAAGGAGCTTCTTCTGACGCCAGCGTAATGCCGATCGTTACAGGTTCAGAACTCTCATTGTCCTGGTTCTTCTTTTGATTTTCCGATATTATTGTTCCGGACTGCTGCTCTGTCCGATTCTCTTCTCCACTTGCTGAAGCAGTTCCATCGTAACCTGTGGCAAATGCTTCCGCAGACTGTCCCTGCAGTTCCTGACCGTTCTCTGTAATGTCTCCTGCTGCTCCGTTTCCTTCCTTGCCGCATCCTGCCAGAAGAAGAGCTGCCAGAAGCGGAAAAAGCAGCATACTTCTTTTTTTTCCCATGAAACTATGCCGCATCTTCTTCCTCCTTTCATCTTCTCTCATCCTCTTCACTCAGCCTTCGTCCTGTATCTCATCAGCTGTCAGCTGCGGAATCCGGATCAGGACGTCCGTTCCCTTTCCGGGAATGCTCATGTAAGTCACGCCGTATTTTTCTCCGAAGCTCAGCTTCAGCCGGTCGTTGACATTGCGGGCACCGACGCCGGAGCCGCCGCCGGACGGCTTCCGGTTTTTGTCAAAAATATGCTCTGCCTCTTCCTGACTCATTCCGGCACCGTCGTCCCGGACCAGAATGATAATATCGTCCCCATTCCGATAAGCATGGACCAGTAAGTGAGAGCGGCCTCTCTTTTCTTTTATTCCATGGTAAATGCTGTTTTCAACAAATGGCTGAACGATCAGCTTGATCGTCATAAAATTACGGACGTCGTCGTCCACAATAATTTCATAGTCGAACTTATCCTGATAGCGCATATTCTGAATGACAAGATAGTTGCGCACATGTTCCATTTCTTCTTCGATTGTGACGTGAGCTTTTCCTCTGCTTAAGGCCAGCCGCATCATTTTCGCCAGGGCTTCCGTCATGGGGACGACGTCCGGATCGTTCATTTCCGCCATCCAGATAATAGAATCCAGGGTGTTGTAGAGAAAATGCGGGTTAATCTGCGCCTGAAGACTTTTCAGTTCATAATTCCGCTTTTCTTTTTCCTCTTTTACCAGCTGTTCCTTCAGCTTTCCGATTCGCTGTGTCATATCATTGAAGGATGCTGTCAGATCTCCGATTTCATCCTTTCTGGCAATGGGAAGCATCTGGTCCTGCCGGTCCAGATTGACCGTCGTCATCTGCTGCTGCAGCTTTGTAATCGGGATAACGATCTGTCTGGATATCAGAGTCAAAATGACAAACAGGGTCAGAAGGATCACCCCGACAATGACCAGGACCGGTATCAGGAATTCACGGGAAACCGCCTCAAACTGGCTCTCCTCTTCCGTCCATATAACTTTCCAGCCCGTCCGGCCGATCAGGCTGACAGCGACCTGATAATCGATGCCATTCTTCTTTGCCGTAAAGCTGTTTTTCCCCTCTGCCAGAGGATTTTGGATTCCGGCCAGGAAGTCGTCATCGATGACCGCTTTCCCTCCGCCAAAGTCTCTTCCAGCCACAAGTCTGCCATCTTCATTTAGTATGGCGAGATGTTCTTTTGTTCCTGCATTGATTTCGTTCAGGATACTGTTGATCTGATTAAAATTCAGATCAATCATAACGACACCTAAAAGACTGCCGTCCTGGTAATTCCAGATAGCTTTGCAAAGTGAGATCGCTTCGTCGGAATTTCCCATCAGAAAGGAATGGGGCTCCGGCCCTGTAAGGCAGTAGGAACCGGGAGTCTCAACCGCATGCTGATACCATTCCATCCCGCTGAAATTATTCTCAAGATTATTGAAAGAATAAAGCGATTTATTAAGCAGAATGTTCTCCCGCCCATAGATAATGATGGCAGTCACGTCCGTCCGGCTGTCCAGGATATTACTGAAAGCGGCAGAGACAACTTCGTATTCCTCCATGTTTCTTGCCCGGTCCTGAACAAGGACTTTCTTTGTATTGTTCTGAAGATCGATCAGGTAGTTCTGCAGATTATAGTTATAGTTGCAGTCAATGGCAATGTTCTCTACTTCTTCCAGGTAATTTTCCATAGAAGACGCAGCATTTCTGACCGTCATCTCCGAGTAGTCCCGCGAAGCCTCCCTGCTTCGGTTTGTGGACCAAATGGTAAAAACAATCACTTCCACAATGATCAGGGCTACGATGACCGTGAAGACTTCCGCGATCATTTTTGTGCGAATGCCTGCATTTCTATACTTTTCTGCTGCTTTATCCAGAACTTTCATACCATTACTGTTCCTGTCTTCTCTTGCCATACCGCTCATGCCGAAGAAGGCATTCCGAAGGTGTCTCCAAAGGTGTCAGGTGCTGTGAACTTTTGTTCACAGCACCTGACACCTTGACCCCAGCACCTGACACCTTGACTCATTGACGTCATTATTGCGAGCGGAACTCGGACGGCGACATGCCTGTGCTTTTTTTGAATGTGATGCTGAAGTAATGAGCGTCCGGGAAACCGACCATGTCCGCGACTTCATAAGTATGCTTGTCTGTCGTTTTTAAGAGTTCCATGGCTTTCTGCATCCGGATTTCCGTGACATATTTGATGAAGTTGATTCCTTCTTCCTTTTTAAACAAGGCACTCAGATAGCCGGTGCTGACGCCGATTTCCTCCGCTGTCACGGAAAGTGTCAGGTCCGCATCGTTATATCTTTTTGCAACGACCTGCTTTGCCTTTTCAATCAATCGGTTGCTGCTGTTGTTTTTAACCCGCTGCATTTCGTCCGCTGTCTCACAGAGCAGTTTTTTCATCTGCTCCATGGCATCTTCGACGTTGGGGATGCTGCCGATCCTGTGGTAGAAGTCCAGGCAGTGATCGAGAATTTCCGGTGCGGCGTCCTGCAGAGCGGATAATTCCTTCATGATGTCCGCCGTGATCTCTGTAAAGATCATGCGGATGTTCAGAATGCTTAAATTTGGTGTTTTTTCAATAAAATCCCGGATTCCATTCAGGGGCTCCTCAAGGGAATCCCTGCCAAAAAACTTGACCCGGTTCATCAGGTCGCGGATCTGGTCGAAGGGATAGCTGAAGGAATCAAAGGACTGGTTCAGGTCATGGCTGTCATATACTCCCCCTTCTCCGAGAACGAAGCGGCTTTCACACGCCAGGACCGCCGTATGGTAGGATTCATAAAGCTGGTCCACATTTTGAGCCACTTTGCCCAGTGCTGCCGACGACTTCATGTTAAGGGTCAGAAGGATTGCCTTCAGAATGACCTCGAGCGATTCGTAGGCCGTATTCTCCGGCTCCTCTCCCAGAACGTCCAGGTTAAAAAGAACTGCGATATTTCCGTTATTATCCTCGAAGATCAGGTGCTTCTTGCCAACACAGTCATAGGTAATATTGCGAACGGCAAAAGAGTAAAGCTCATAATCGCGGTCTTCGATCTTGGAGCGGTCCGCTGCAACAATGCCGACTGCATAAGACGATGCGGACAGGTCGAGCTCCAGGCTTTTCGCACGCTCCGCAATCTGCTTCTTATTACCGTGGCGGGAAGTGATGAGAGAATTGAGCAGACGTTCCTGAAGGATAGGAAGACTCCGATAGATCTGCAGCCGCATATCGGATATATATTCCTCTTCCTTCCTCTGCTTCTTCAGTCCTTTAAGGATTTTCTGCATCTCAGCATAGAGAGTTTCGGCACCGATTGGTTTCAGGATAAAGGACTTCACGCCGAGGCCGACCGACTTTCTGGCATATTCAAAATCTTCATGGCCTGTGAGGACCACGACCTGAATATTTGGGAATTCTCTATTTACAATTTCTGTAAGCTCGAAGCCGTCCATAAAAGGCATGATGATGTCGGTCAGAACAAGATCGACGTGATGGCTGCGGATTATGTCCAGCGCTTCTTCTCCATCCCCTGCCTGATAGATCTGATCGACACCCAGGGATTTCCAGTCTATGATGGTTGAAACGCCCTTTCGAATAATCGGTTCATCATCCGCAATCAAAAGCGAATACATAGTTTTTCCTCCGGAAGTTAATAAGCATAAAAGAAATGAACCGCAGCCTATCTTTCTTTCAGACAGACAGCGGTTCTTTTTTATTCGGCGGAAACGCCTGTATCTTCTGCTGCAGCATCTGTGCCCGCATCCTGTACGCCGGTATCCTCTATGTCTGTAAAGATCAGCCCATCTGTAGATACCGCGCCGTTCAGGGTCTCATAGAAGATGACGTCCATATTGACTGAGATCTGTCCCGAATCCAGCGTCCTGCTGTCGCCTGACCCGTCCGTAGAAATCGCGGCTATGCGGATCAGCGTCCGGTACTTGCTCTGATAAATCTGCCGGATAATGTCCAGCGCCGTATCATAATCATCAGCCGTATAGCTGATGCTGACGATCCGCCTTACCGTATCCCCGGCAGCTTCGGGCTGCTGCCATTCCAGATGATATTCCGTAGAAGTCATGAGAATATCGTTCAGGAGATCAATCTCATTCTTAATGTTATCGTAGGTAGCGACTTCTCCGGTTTCACTGCCTTTATTCTCCGCGATTTCCTTCCTCATCTTGTCGAGCTTTGCTGCCTTTGCCTGTTCAATGGCAATCTGTGCCTCCAGCTCCGCTGTATCATATTCGACAAGCTGCTCCTGAACAGGCAGGTATACCACCCTGAAATATACAAGTCCCAGAAAGAGCAGGGTAAGGACCAGGAGAAGAGCCAGCTCTCTTTTGTTTAAGGCACGATTCCGCTTCATTGTTCGACTCCTGTCTGCTCCGCGCGCTCTTTATCTTCCGCAAGCTGCTCTGTAAGACTTTCTGTTTCGGAAGTGCTGCTTGTATCCTGTACCGGGCCGGCCGCTTTGAATTCTATGGTCAGGGTTGCCCGGACAGAGCCCTTTACCGGCTCCTCTTCTTCATTGGAAGCCGAAACAATATACTCGTCCTCACCGGTTCCTGCTGTCTGAACGCCGACATAAGATACGATATCGGAGGATTCCAGGCTGGCAACAACGGAGGAAACCTCGCTGAGCTTTACGCTTTCAATCTCAACCGTAGCTGTATTGTCTTCTATGGTAATATTGCTGATTCCTGAGTCCAGCCTTACATTCCTGTTGATTACGTCCAGCATATCCTGCCTGTCCTGAAGAGGCGTTTCTTCCTCATTCAGATAGCCGTTCCCATAATGGCTGTAGTCATCCTGGACTTTGGAAAAATCCTTATTATATTCCTTGTATGTCGCTAACTGCTGCTCACATGCCTGATAGGCAGCTTCCGCCTGATTGACTTTCTCAATCTGATCGATGACCAGGTATTTTGTAAAAAATCCAAGAGCGACCAGAAAGGCCCCGAACATAGCCAGCGCGATAAGATTCTGTCCTGTATGGCTTTCCCTGTAAACCAGATTGATCGATGTTTTGGAGGGATATTTCTTCTGTTTCCCTCCCCCAATCTCTTTATTCAGTATTCCCTTCAGATCCGGCATTGCATTTTCCTCTCTACGCCATCGCTATTCCAATTGCCTGCAGGCCAAGAAGTTCAAAGCCTTCCTCGCCGCAAAGACTCTCCGGCAGCAGAACTCCGGCTTTCTCCATGGGGAGCTGCACGGTCTCGTGAATCGTCTCCAGAAGCTTCGGAATATAAGCACCGCCGCCGTAATAATAGAGCGTATCGATATTGTTGCTGGGGTTATTGAAATTGTAAAAGTTAAGGACACGCATGACCTGGACTGCCATGGTATCGTAAAGATCCGTTATCTCCGGAAGTCCTTCCAGTTCGGACTGCTTCTGTTCGAGTTCAATCCTGGCAATATGAGGATCGTTCCCCTTCACTTCAGCCAGTTTATCGACCAGGCTCTGAAGACCAATATCCATAATGCGGGTTACTTCATATTGTCCGCGGGTAAAGAAGTGCACTTTTATATTCGCGTTGCCAAGATCCAGAAAAGCGTAATCTCTGCTCCCCTTCTTGATCCCCTGCAGCTTTTCAAAGTTCTCCACAATGTTTTTCAAGGCAAAAACAGCAGGTGCAAGGACTTTCAGGTCCATTTTCGCACGTCTGCACATATCCATATAGTTTCCGACCAGTGCCTTGCCTGCGGCAACGGCGGTAAGATGCATGGTCTTGTCCTCTATTCCTGCTACCGAATAGTCATAGACATACTTGTCCATGTCTTCCGTAATATAGTCGTGGAATTCATAAGGAAGATTGACCTTAAGCTGCTGGATCGTCATAAGCGGAAGATCCGTCTGACGGATGTATACCTCATCCGAGGGCATGGCTATAGCCGCCGCCTTCCCCCGAATCCCGGTCTTTCGGATCAAATTGCGCAGTTCATCCGCCATCGCGTCCCAGGATACAATCCCGCCGTTTTTCACCAGATTGTCCGGAGCTGCTTCCGAGACACAGAATTTCAGGGAATTCCCGCTGAGGAAGGCTGCCTTGATCCGGCTGCTTCCGATATCAATTCCGATCATATTTTTTGCCATGGGTCCTGTTCCCCGCTCTCTTTTTCCAAAAGTCAGCCGATCAAACGGCTATACCATTCTACAAACATGCTGCCGTAGAGAAGGCTGACATAAGACGCGATTGAAATCGCCGGTCCGAAAGGAAATTTCTGCCTGCGCAGAAGTACTGCAAATAACAAACCTATTATACACGCGAGAATAAGATTAAACAATCCGACTGCCGGTCCCAGATAGAGACCGGTCATGAAGAAGAGCTTGACGTCCCCGCCTCCCAGGCTTTCTTTTCCTGTGACTTTATCAAAGATCATCGAGATCAGAAGCATGCCGCCCCCGATCGCGAAGCCTCCTGCAAGCCCGGAAATCAAATCTCCCGCGATCTTTTCACTGACAAGCGGCAGAAAAAATGCCCATACAGCGATGCCAAAGAGAAGAAAGCCGTTGGGTATGATCTGGCTGTCGTAATCCACCAAGGACAAACCCATGAGAATGCAGACCAGGATCATCGCTCGGAGCGTCTCAAAGGAAAGTCCGAACCGCACTGCCGCAAGCAGAAAGGCAATTCCCGTGATGAGCTCGATCAATAGATAACGGATGGAAATCGGATTTTTGCAGTAGCGGCATCTGCCCTTAAGGAGGAGCCAGCTGAAAATCGGCACCAGGTCCGCCGCAGAAAGAACATGTCCGCAGTGCGGGCAGCGGCTCCGTCCTTTGACAACACTCTCTCCGACGGTAATTCTCCAGGCCATGCAGTTGATGAAGCTCCCGAATATCGTGCCAAAAATAAAGGAAAGAATGTAGAAATATAGTTTCAGTCCCAGCGTGAGTTCCAATTACTGCTCTCCCCTGCTTTTCCTGTCTGCTTCAATCTGTTCCATCTGGCTGTCGGTCAGGCGCAGCTTTTCATAACGGGTCATCAGATCATAATCGTACTCCGTAAGAACAGGCCCCTGCCATCTGGCAGAAATCTCGGAATCACTCTCTACCGCAATCGCCAGAAACTGCGCGCCGTCCCTGCCTCCTTTGTTGGGAATACCCGCCGCGCCGGTCTGGCCTTTACGGTTGTCTTTTTCGGCGGACCTGCCATACCCGGCAATCGGTACGCGACCCTTATAGGAGGATGCGTCATATACTTCTTTTGTAACTTCATCATAATAATAGGTGACGCCGGATGCAGACGGACTCTGCAGATAGGCGACCTTCGCGCAAGAGATAGCCTCGTTGACTTCCTCCTGATCGAACATGAGCTTCGCCTGCCTTAAGTGGATCTGATAGCCGTAAACGACGATGCTGATTGATACGGCGATAATGCCTGAGATTAAAACAAAAAAAATAAGTGCAAGGCCGGATTTTGATTTTAGTTTTTTCATGTCTGTTATCGGCAATAGCTTATACACTCACATCAGGTTATACATGGTAAACATGGGCAGATAGATGGAGATGACGATGAAGCCGGCGAAGATGGCCATGATGACGAGGATGGCAGGTTCGAGTCTGGCTATGGCCTGGCTGGTTTCGTGATTGGCTTCGTTGGTGTAGTATTCTCCTATGGTTTTGAGGGTTTCGTCGAGTTCACCGGTTTCTTCTCCGATTGCGCACATTTCTTTCAGGTTGTCAGGGAAGAGGTCGCACTGGCGGATGCATTCGCCGAGGGGATGGCCTTCTTCGATTTTGCCGATCATGGAATGTACGTTGTCAGAAAGGGCCGCATTGTCGAGTACTTTTGCAGTGACTTCTACTGCCTTGTTGACGGTCAGTCCGCTGCCCAGCATGGCAGCCATGGTTTCCGCGAACTGGGCTGCGCCGTTCAGCACGTTTATTTTTCCAAGTACAGGTACCTTCAGCATCAGCTTGCCATGTACAAGCCTGCCCTTTTCCGTTGTCTGATAGAATTTGGATCCGACGACCAGCCCCAGTATGATGATGATCAGGACCAGCCAGTATCTTGCGAACCAGTTGGAAGTATTGATCATAATCTGTGTGATCAAGGGGAGCTCGCCTCCCAGGTCTGCAAAGGTTGACGCAAGGGCGGGTACGACTTTTGCCATGATGACGATCAGTACGATGATCGCGATCACGACAACGAAGATCGGGTAGGTCATGACCTGCTTCATTTTTTCGGCATTTTTGAATGTTTTTTCATAATAGACCTGGAGCTTCTCGAAAGAATCTTCCAATGTTCCGGCCTGTTCACCCGCCCGAATGGTTTCAATGAACGTAACCGGAAATTTTTTGTCTCCGGCCCGCTCCAGAGCCGATGCCACCGTACTTCCCTGTACGACGTCTTCATTCGCTGCAAAAAGGATTTTTCGCAGCGTCTTGTTCTCCGTCTGCTTCGCGATCATCTCGATGCAGCGCCCGATCGGCATGCCGGATTTCAGCATGATCGCGAACTGGGAGCAGACAACGGCAAGAGATTTGGCTGAAATATTTTTTCTGCCAATCTCCACGTCCAAGATGCCGGGCTTTGCTTCTTTAATTGGTGTGATTTCTGTAATAACCGGGCAGGTTTCCCTGATTTTCTGTACCGCCTGGTACTCATCGACTGCCTGGATTATGCCCTTGGCCGCGGCTCCATCCGGAGTCATGGCTTTATAACGGAATGTCATCATATGGTTACCTTTCGGATTCCTTTAAGGGAGACTTAATATCTGGCGATGCGTTTTCTCAGATAATCTTTGTCATTTGCCGCCTCTAGCGCGGTCTCGATCGTGATCCTGCCGTCTCCTGCCATCTGCAGCAGGCAGTTGTCCATAGTCAGGCTTCCTTCGTTTGCGGAGGAAAGGAGGGCGGACTGCATCTGCGGCGTTTTTCCCTCTCGGATCATATTGCGGATACCGTTGTTGGCTACCATGACTTCACAGGCGCAGACCCTTCCCTTGCCGTTTGCCCTGACCAGAAGCTGCTGGGAAAGGATCGCTTTGATGGTCATGGAGAGTTCCATACGGATCTGGGGCTGACGAGCTTCGGGAAAAACATCTACCATTCGGTCTATGGAATCCACGGCGGAGTTGGTATGGAGCGTCGCAAAAACAAGATGCCCGGTCTCCGCGGCTGTCAGAGCGGTTTCTATGGTCGTAAAATCCCGCATCTCTCCGATAAGAATAATATCCGGGTCCTCACGCAAGATAGCCCGGAGGCCGTCCGCGTAGCTTTCCGTATCCTTTCCGATCTCTCTCTGGTTGATGATGCACTGATCCGGCGTATAGATATACTCGATCGGGTCTTCCAGTGTGATGATATGCTCCTGCCTTGTGTGATTAATTTCATTAAGAATGGCAGCCAGCGTAGTGGATTTGCCGCTTCCGGTCTCGCCTGTCACCAGAACGATTCCCTTGCGGTAAGCAGGAAATTTTGACACAACCGGCGGAAGGCCGAGGGCAGACAGCTGCGGAATTTTATTGCTTAGGATACGCAGCGCTGCCGAAACACTGCCCTGCTGTCGGAAGAGATTAATCCTCACACGCTCGCCCGCAATCGTACGGGCCAGGTCGAGTTCTCCGATCTCCATGATCTTGTCGTAGTTTTTTCCGGCAAGGTCTCTGGCAAGCTCTTCACATTCTTCGTGGCTGAGCCTGTCATCATCCAGATTTGTCAGAACGCCGTCTATCCTGCATTTGGGAGGAATTCCTCTGATCAGATGGATATCGGACGCGCCCAGCGCCGCTGCTTTCTCAATCAGCTTTTCTACTTTCATTTCCTGTCTGCTTTCTCCTGTTCCCTGCGCTTTTTCTCCTCTTTCTGCGCCGTGTTCCAAAGGGAGATTGAGATATTTTTTCTCTGCAGGGCGGGTCAGTCATGTATGTTTATAATCCGGGTCCGTTATGTAGATAAATGGTCCGGGTCAGTCATGTACATTAATGGTCCTGACTACTTCTTCTACCGTCGTAATGCCCTGCTCCACCAGTTCTTCCGCATGTCCGATCATGGGCACATAGTCCGTTTTTGCGGCAAGACGGGCAAAGGTCTGCTTATCCGCGCCGTCCGTAATGCATTTTCTCAGTTCATCATTCATCATGAGCACTTCAAAAACGCCTACCCTTCCGCGATAGCCGGAATTGAAGCAGTTATCGCAGCCTTTTCCATGGAAATACCTGCGGTTCATGCGATTAGGGAATCCTGCCATTTCAATCAGGGCCGGATCCGGATGATATTCTTCTCTGCAATTTGTACAGATCCGTCTTAAGAGTCGCTGTGAGATAATGCCGCAGAGACCGCTCGCGATCAGGTAAGGCGCAACTCCCATATCCTTCAGACGGTCGATTGCCGATACCGCGTCTTCCGTATGGATAGTCGTTATAACCAGATGACCGGTCATAGCCGCCCGCATGGCAATCTCAGCAGTTTCGCCATCACGGATTTCTCCGACGCAGATAATATCCGGATCCTGCCTCAGGATCGCACGGAGACCGCTCGCGAAGGTAAGTCCGACCTTCTCGTTGATCTGGACCTGGGTCGCGCCTTCTATGTTATACTCTACCGGGTCTTCCAGGGTAATCAGGTTTGTGTGCTCGGAGAGCAGTTCTCTCACCAGCGTATACATGGTAGAAGATTTTCCGCTTCCGGTCGGTCCCACGATCATGATGACGCCGCTCGTATGCGCCAGCAGCCTGTCAAGCTTGCGGTTTTCTGCCGGCGGAATTCCGATCCCTTTGCGGTCCAGCATCCCCTCTTCTGTTCCAAGAATACGGACGACAATTTTTTCTCCGTAAATGGTTGGAAGCGTCGAAAGACGCATGTCGATGTCCCTGCTCTTAAGGCGGATCATTGCCCGGCCGTCCTGGGGAACACGTTTCTCTACAATATTGAGCCGGCTCATGATCTTCAGTCTGGACACGACAGAATCCTGCAGTTCCGAGGGCACGGTCAGAATTTTATGAAGCCTTCCGTCGATCCTCATGCGGATGACCATGTCGCCCTTTGTCGGCTCAAAGTGGATATCCGAAGCGCGTTCGTTTACCGCCCGTTCGATGATGGAATTGACCAGGCGGATGGTAGGCGCGTTCTCGGTTTCCTCTTCAATGGTATTGACCTGGGAATTGGAGATGCCGGCTTCCGCCCGCATCTGGGCAATTGCTTCCGCGGCGCCTTCATTGCCGTACAGGACATTGATGGCATGATCCACGGCTGCCTTTGTGGCAATCATGGGAATGATCTTTTTCTTCGACGTGTCCTGCGCTTCTTCGATTGCAAAAAAGTTGAGGGGGTCGGTCATTGCAAGGAACAAGCTGTCCTTGGCGACGCGGACCGGTATAATGCCGGCCTTTTTTGCAAGTGATTTGGGTACATATTTGGACATTCCCGGATCGATATCCGTCTTGGCCAGATCGATGAAATCAATGCCAAGCTGTATGCGAAGAGTATCGATCAGCTGCGTTTCTGTAATGAAGCCATTGTCAATGAGAACCTCACCGAGACGTTTCTTCTGTTCTTTCTGCATCCGAAGCGCTTCCCGGAGCTGTTCGTCCGTTATTATTTTCAGTGACACAAGCATGTCACCAAGTCTCATATTTTTCATACATTTTTCCCGTTTAATTCCAGGCAGCATCTTTTCAGGTCCTGCTCCCGCTGTTCCGGTTCCTGATTCTTTGTTTTTAAAGCACCTGCTTTACAGGATTTTGAGCAGAATGTCGATCAGCAGTGCTCCTCCAAAACTGACTGCAAAAGTAAGCAGGGCAAAAAAAGCAGCCCGTCCCTTGTCAGCCGGAACATCACCGACCGCTTTGCCTGTCTGACCGTTTACGGCGTAAAGGTAGTCCTTGCCGCGGTATTTGGTAAAGAGCAGATAAACCGGAATCAAGGCATATTCACTCTTATAGGCGCCTTCCGTCACAGCCTGCATGCCGGTAACCGTCACGGAATTATAGCCGATTACAGACGCCCTCAGTTTCTCAGCCATGGTCGTTTCTGCCCGCTTTCCGGCGCGTTTAAAGCAGAAGTCGGCGTCCTGATCGTAGCGTTCGGCCATAAAACCTGCCATGTATGGCATTTTGAACGGTTTCATTTCCTTGAAGTCAAAGGGCTCAATGCTGTCCATAATATCGTCCGGCGTTCTGGAAGAGGCATCGACCGGCAGGGATTTGAAATCTGCCTCCGCTTCTCTGTCTACCTCGAAGACGTGATGAGTCGTTACGGTATATTTGGGCGTATCGTGTACGGTGAGTCTTTCTGCTGTTGCCCTTAAAGCTCCATCCTCCCGGAAGCTGTAAAGCCAGAAGGGAATGTAAACCCCCTTGATCTTCTCAATCTGGTTCCGGGCGGTAAATTCCCGGGGCGCAAAGGGCATCCCTTTGACCAATTTCGTATACTTGTCCCTGACCTGGTCCGGCGAGACTTTGAAAGGAATGATCCATTTTGGACGGAAGGTCGTGTCCATCTGCTCCGTAATGGTGATGGGGCTGCCGCAGAAAGCGCAGACAGAAGCCATGGTCGTTTTGTCAGTGACAACTTCAGCCCCGCAGGTGGAGCACTTATAAACTCTTAAGTCCGCCGAATTGATCCCGGTATCATCCGTAGCGCCGGTCTGCCCGGTTTTTCCCGCGTCCTCGCCTTTTTCATAAGTGTCCTGGTCCAGCTCTTCTTTGACCTGTTCTTCCTGCTCCTGGAATTCAGACAGATCATATTCGGAAGCGCAGTAAGGACATTTCAGTTTCTGGGCAGCCGGATTCCAGACCAGTTCTCCGCCGCAGTTTTTGCATTTAAAGGTTTGGTTTGCCATCAGAAATGTCCGCCTCCTCCCGAGTGACCTGAACTGTGACCTGCAGAAGAATATCCGCCTCCGCCGCCGGAAGAACCGGGCTCCGATTTCCGGACTGTCGTAGTATAGGACCGGATGAAGCGGTCATTGTGGACCTTAAATCTCATAGAATTCGAAACAAGATAACCGGAGGCTTCCTTCTTTATTTTGACGTTCCTGTGCTTTGAAGCCCGGACTCCTGTAATCACGAGGGACAGAATCACTGCAATGATCAGACAGACTGCGATGTCTGCAATCCCAAAGCCCTCCAGTTTGGAGTCCGAAGAATACTTCTCCGTCTGTGCCAAAAAGGTCTCCGCAGCGCCATAGAAATCATCATCGTACAGGTGTTCGACTATGCGGTCGCGGATCTTGTCCTGCTGGTCGTAGGGATAGCACTTGGTTGCATAGTCACCGTAAACGTCAACGTAATAATAACGGCTCTCCATGTTGATGATCATGGCAATGCTGTTTCCATCGGAATGGCTCTGGGCGAACTGCTCCACGTATTCCTGTGTGTACCAGTCTGTCGCTCCGCCCGCCGTCTCATTGTCCACTGTAATAAAATAAGCTTCCAGACCGGGATGTGCTTGATGGAACTCCCGGCATTCTTCTTCCAGCTTCTTGTCTTCTTCCTCGGAAAAAAGTCCATACCCATCATAAACGTAAGGACTTTCTGCATAGACCGGTTTTGTCAGGAAAAAGATGCCTGCAAGGAAAAAGCAGACCAGGAAGAGAATTGCTGCCGCAAAGATCCTGTACATTTCAGTAATGCAGCCGCCATATTTTCGGAAAAAAATCTTCATTCCGCCTCCAGCTATTTATCTTGTAAAAAAAGAAACATAGACTTTTTTTAAGTATAATACCTTTATATCATAACATAATTTCAGAAAAGGGTGTTAAATTTTCGAAACCGAGACGGATACGTTTCTAAATTTTTCCATAATCACCCTGTTATTTTACAGATATTTTAGTTTTGTCCGTATCGGTCTATGTTATAATCCCTTTCGATATATAAACATTCCGCAGGTTATTATGATCCGATTCCTAACCTTTCCTGTAAAGCACAGGATTGGATGCGTGTACGAAAAAAAAGATACATCAAAGGGTGGAAAATAGCATTGCATTTTGAAGCTTACACAAATAAAAAAAACGGAAACGCTGTTCCTGATCCGTATATGGAAGAACTGCACCGTTTTGCTGATCTTCCCAATGTGAAGATCATGGGACAGTTTTCCCAGCACAAGACCAGCAATACCCTTGCCCACGTCTGCCATGTGGCGACTGTCAGCCATAAGATTGAAAAAGCACTTTTCCTGCATGTTGACGAGGAGGCACTTCTTAAGGGAGCTATGCTTCACGACTATTACCTCTACGACTTTCATCAGCATCCGGTAAGCGCCTACCGTCATGGCACCGGTCATGCGGTGATTGCCTTAACCAATGCTGAAAAAGTTTTTCCCTTAAACAGTAAGGAACGCAATATCATCTACAGTCATATGTGGCCGCTGAACCTTACCCATATTCCAAAATGCCGTGAGGCATGGATTGTGACTGTTGCCGATAAAATCTGCGCGATTGAAGAAATGTTCCTTGACCGGCTGCCGTTCCGTCAGGGAAATTCTTCACACGAAAAATGAGCAGGAGAAATCATTCCTTCTGCTCATTTTTATGAAGTACAGGCCTGCCGCCCCATTGCATTTTTTCTATCCGATCTATTTCAGCAGACATTCCTGTCTTATCGTATATTTTCTTTTCAATCATCAGAGATTCCGGTCTCTGATCAGTTTCTCTTCTTTCTCATCTTCCCCGACAACAAGTTCCATAAATTTCCTGAAATCGCCTGCTTTCTCTCGACCCAGGCTTTGCTGCATTCCGCGAAGCATGCGATAAAGATATCCGGATGGCTGATGATAAAGTTCCAGATATTTAGCCGTTTCTTTCAGATAAAATTCCCTTTTATCGCTGTCCGACTGGATTTTTTCCAGATATCCTTTCCGGATCAGACTGTTGACCTTATAGGTCGCGTTCGGAGAAGAAATTCCAATCACATTTGCAAATTCATTGATAGACGGATTCTTCATAAAATGGATAATTTCCATGCAAAAAAGTTCCACAGTTGTTAAACCGTCCGGATTCTTATCATTTTTTTCCGCTGTGTGAAAGAGTTCCTTGTAATAATGAAGCAAGAAAGAATGATAAAGGTGCAGGAATAACTCTTTCATTTCAGAATCGCTGACTTGTGAATTGCCTTGCGTGTCTTCCATGTTTTACTCCATCCATTATTTTTAGAAAAATGCTCTCCTTCCGAAAAAACTTATACATAGGAGATGAAATAGAACGAAAAAGTATATGACTTAAGATAAATATAACAGTTTAACTTATAATTGTCAAAATTTTCATTTTCATTTTTCTTTGAAATGTACTTTTATTGTCTATTATGTTTATTTATTTGTTTTGAATCTGCTGTATAATTCAGGAAATATAGTTCTTTTTTAGGCGCAAAAAAGACCGGCTCTCCCTCAGGGAAGCCGATCCTTTTTCATTCTTTCCTTGGCTTTGGAATTACTTTCCGGCAGCCTGAGCAGCAACTTCTGCAGCAAAGTCGTCCTGTCTCTTCTCAAGGCCTTCACCGGTCTCGAAACGAACATATTTCTTGATTACGATCTTCGCGCTGTTTGCCTTTGCAACTTCATCGACGTATTTCTGAACAGACTGCTTGCCGTCAGCTGCTTTGACATATACCTGATCAAGCAGGCAGATATCCTTGAGCTCTTTGTTAATACGGCCTTTCAGAATTCCGGCAATAACCTTCTCCGGTTTCTTGGACTCAACCGGATCGTTTGCGATAGCCGCTCTGAGAATTTCCTCTTCATGAGCGAGGTAATCCTGCGGAACCTCGGTACGGTTGAGGTATTTCGGACGCATAGCAGCAATCTGCATTGCTACATTTTTTGCCATCTCTTTAACAGCATCGTTTACAACGTCGGTTTCTACGTCAACCAGAACGCCGATCTTGCCGCCCATATGAGTGTAGGAAGCAATGAAGCCGTTCTCTTCCTCAACCTGCTCGAAACGGCGGATCTTCAGGTTTTCGCTGATTACCGCGATTTCAGCAACAAGTGCTTCCTGAACAGTCTTGGTGCTGTCGAACTTCCAGGTCTCAGCCATGAAAGCATCCATGTCTGCAGCTTTTGTCTCAAGAGCCTGATCAGCTACCTGAGCAACATAAGTCTGGAATTTCTCGTTCTGTGCAACGAAATCAGTTTCAGAGTTAACTTCAACAGCAACGCCTTTTTTTGCGTCATCTGTAAGTTTAACCATTACAAGGCCTTCTGCAGCGATTCTGCTGGCCTTCTTCTCAGCGGTAGCCTGTCCTTTTTCGCGAAGGACTTCTACTGCTCTGTCAACGTCACCGTCGGCTTCCGCAAGAGCCTTCTTGCAGGCCATCATACCGGCACCGGTGAGATCTCTTAATTTCTTAACATCAGCAGCTGTAATAGCCATACTAATATCCTGCCTTTCTGGTTCTGTTCGAACCGGGTTGTATGATTCGGGATCTTTCCTGGAAAAATTACTCAGCGTCAGCAGCATCCGCTTCAGCCTGAGCTTCTGCTTCCTCTTCTGTCATCTCTGCATTCTCCTGGCCCTGTTTTCCTTCAATAACAGCATTTGCCATAGTAGCAGCAAGCAGACGTACGGCACGGATTGCGTCATCATTTCCCGGAATGACATAATCGAGTTCTTCCGGATCGCAGTTGGTATCGCAGATACCAATCAGCGGAATACCAAGAGCATGTGCTTCCTGAACGCAGATTCTCTCCTTCTTGGGATCAACAATAAAGATTGCATCCGGAAGGGAATCCATCTCTTCGATACCGCCAAGGTTCTTCTCAAGTTTCTCAAGTTCCTTCTCAAGGCCGATGACTTCCTTCTTGGGAAGAACGTCAAAGGTTCCGTCCTCACGCATAGCCTTGATCTCTTTCATGCGCTTGATACGGCTCTTGATGGTGGTGAAGTTGGTCAGCATACCGCCAAGCCATCTCTCATTTACAAAATACATGCCGCAGCGCTGAGCTTCCTGTGCAATGGTATCCTGAGCCTGTTTCTTGGTTCCTACGAACAGAATCTTGCCTCCGTTAGCAACGGTCTCAACAACGGCACGATATGCGTCATCAACCATTCCTACGGTCTTCTGAAGGTCGATGATGTAGATTCCATTACGCTCTGTATAAATGTACGGAGCCATTTTAGGATTCCATCTCCTGGTAAGGTGTCCGAAGTGAACACCGGCTTCAAGCAGCTGCTTCATTGATACAACACTCATTTTCTTGTCTCCTTTTGGTTTTTTTCTTCCGCACGGTTCAACTTTTCCGGAAACCCTTCCATACTTAAAAAAGAAAGAAAGGCACCATCCGGCAAATCTCCGCACGTGCTTTTTAGCAACTTGTTGATTATAGCACAATCCCCTTGCCGGACGCAAGGGGATTTCAGCTAAACAGCTTTGTTTTCAGCAATTAAACATAAGATAAACGATAAAAGGCAGTTCCATGAAGGAACTGCCTTTAAAAAGAGGCGTGGACCAGATTTGAACTGGTGCATACTGGTGTTGCAGACCATTGCCTTACCACTTGGCTACCACGCCATAAGTGACTCCGACGGGAATTGAACCCATGTTACCGCCGTGAAAGGGCGATGTCTTGACCGCTTGACCACGGAGCCAAATATTTTTTTAATTCCTTAAAAGGACAGCTCCCCCTGTTGGACTCGAACCAACGACACTTCGGTTAACAGCCGAATGCTCTACCGACTGAGCTAAGGAGGAACAATGAAAGATATAAGAAAGATATACCTTCAAAACTGAATACACATTAACAATCTTCAAATTCATGAAAACCGTCTGTGCTTAGTAAGTTTAGCATACTGTTATCGCTTCCGCAATAACAATTCCTAAAACTTATAAGCATTTAGGTCTAGCCCTCGACCGATTAGTAACA